>NZ_JBIAMC010000012.1:0-268057 GCF_042873875.1 Streptosporangium sp. NPDC004379 | reverse complement strand
TCCTCAAGGAGCTGCAGGCCCTGCTGGCAGCCTGGACAGGCCGATGCCCGACCTGCCGCAGACGGCCGCCCTAACCACCTAACAAAGCACTACTAGGCGGGTGGCCGTGCCGTCACGTGGGGCGGGATCGCGGCGGTCTCTCGGTCAGACCCGTGGCGACGATGTCGATGAGCAGGTCGAGGATCTCCGGGTACAGGTCGGGGCGGGCGAGCCGGTCCCTGTGCATGGGCATCAGGAGGACGGCCTGCAGGACACCGGTGATCACGGCGGGGTCGGCGTCGACGAAGTCCTCGCCGTGCCGGGTGAGGAAGGCGGCCAGCGCGGTGACCGGGTTCTCCGGCGCGGACGCCACCCGGGCGGGGTCCAGCTTCCGGGTCACGGCCTCCATCTCCTCGGGATGGGACATCAGCCTGCCGTACAGCGGGTCGGTGGTCAGTTCCTCGATGGTGGCGTACAGGAAGCGGCGCAGCCCCGCGCGGGTGTCGGGCCCGCCCAGCAGTGCCTGGTCGATGACGCGGTGCTTGATCTCGGCCATCTGGGCGAGCATCAGCTCCAGGTAGAGCGCTTCCTTGGAGTCGAAGAAGACGTAGAAGGTGCTCTTGGCGATGCCGGTGCCGGTGACCAGCTCCTCCAGGGAGGTCTTGCGCAGGCCCTGGGTGGTGAACAGGCGCCGGCCGTTGGCCACGAGAAGCCCGGTGATGCGAAGTCGCTCCTCGGCGGAGAAGGCTGGGGGCATGAGCGGGTCCCTTCCACATGAACATGCTGATCATATGTTTTCAGAAGGGCACGACCTCATTCCCGCAGCTGAAACCCACGTTCGACCAGCCGCCGGACCGGTCCCCACGAGGACAGCCGCAGCGGGAGCTGGGTGAGCTCCAGCGCGACCGGGTTGCGCGGGGCGTATACGCCCCTGACCCGGCGGCCGAGCCGCTGCTTCCTCTCCGCCTCCGGCCGCAGCCGGGCCTCCCATTCCGTGAGCGCGGCCGGGACGTCGCCGGGACGGCGTTCCAGGGCGGCGCCGAGCAGGTCGGCACCGCCGACGGCGAGGGAGGAGCCGTAGCCGGCGAACAGCGTGACGCACCAGGCGGCGTCGCCGAGCAGCACGACCCGGCCGCGGCTCCACCGGTCCACCACCATCTGGCTGATGGTGTCGAAATAGACCGAGTCGGCGATTTTGAGGCCCTCCAGCGCCTGCGGGACCAGCCAGCCCATGTCGCCGTAGACCTCGTGCAGTTCCTCCGGTGACCTCTGTGGACGGCCGAGGTCGCTGCGGTAGCCGAAGAAGGCGGCCGTACGGCCGTCACCGACGCTCATCATCGCGAACGTGCGTCCGCCCGCGCTGATGGTTCCCGTGACGCCGTCCGGCAGTCCGGCGGGCCGTTCACCGAGCATGTAGACCGCGACCCGGTGTCCCATGTCGAGGCGGTAGTCCTCCTCGGGGCCGAAGACGAGGGCGCGCGTCGCGGAGTGCAGCCCGTCGGCGCCGATGAGCAGGTCGGCGTGCTCGACGGTGCCGTCGCTGAGGGTGACGCGCACGGTCTCGTCGTCCTGGTCGACCGCGGTGATCGTGGTGCCGAAGCGGATCGCGGCCGAGTCCCCGGCCGCCTCGTGGAGCACCGCCTCGATGTCACCGCGCAGGATGTTGAAGGATCTGGCGCCCATGGTGGCGGCGATGACCGGGCCGCTGAGCGTGAAGCGAGGCTCTCCGTCCGGCTTGCGGTAGACCAGTTCCCGGGTGACGAAGGCCCGTCGCCGCAGGGCGGGCAGGATCCCCATCCGCTCGGCGCCGTCGTGGCCGATCCCGCCGAAAGTGACGCCGTAGCCGCCGCTGCGGCGCTCCGGCGCCCGCTCGGCCACGAGGGTGTCCCAGCCGGCCTGCTTCAGTCGCAGCGCGGCGGCCAGCCCGGCGATCCCCGCTCCGATGATGATGGCTCGCATGTCACCACCTCCTCTATGTGTCTATAAAAACAGATTGAAAATATGTTTTCAACCGATGGCGCCTGAACTGACGGACGGCCATGGGGGCCGCCGGGATCGGGGGATGGGGGATCCGGTCGAGCGCGATCACCGCCCGGCCGATGACGCGCCGCGCCATCGGCCGGTCAGGGGCCCCGGTCGCCGGCGATCTCGTCGATCGTCCTGACGGACGCGGGGCCGGGGTGGCGGCGGGGGCGGACGGCACCTCCCGGACACCCGCGGGTGAGGCCAGAATGCTCGGATGGGATATCTCAGTCTGCTCCGTCTCCAGTACGTCGTCCGGCTGCTGCTGGGCAGCCTGGTCGGCCGCCTGCCCAGCGCGATGGCGGCCGTGGCCATCCCCCTGGCGCTGCGGGAGAACGGCGCCGGTTACGCCTTCGTCGGGGCCGCGGCCGGGGCCTTCGCCGTCGCGGCGGCCGTGGGCGGGCCCGTCCTGGGGCGGATGGTGGACCGGGCGGGACAGGTGCGGGTGCTCCTCCCGGCGGCGCTCGCGGCGGCCGCCGGGTTCGCGGCCATCGCCGTCGCACCCGGGAACCCGTACGCGGTGCTGGCCGGGGCGGTCCTCGCGGGCGCGGCGACGCCGCCGCTCGAACCGTGCCTGCGGGTGCTGTGGCCGAACCTCGTCGGCCCGGAGCTGCTGGGCCCCGCCTACGCCCTCGACGCCGCCGCCCAGGAGCTGATCTTCATCGCCGGGCCGCTGGTGGTGGCCGGCGCCGTGGCGCTGGCCTCGCCGGTCGCCGCCCTGTGGGCCGGGGCGGCCCTGGGCGTCGCCGGGGTGCTGCTGGTCGTGACCGCCCCGCCCTCCCGCGGCTGGCGGGCCCCGTTCCGCTCGACCGACTGGCTCGGGCCGCTGCGCAGCCGCGCCCTGGTCCTCCTGCTGGCCGGACTCACCGGCGCGGGCGTCTCCCTCGGCACGCTCAACGTCCTGGTGGTCTCCTACGCCGAGGAGAACCGCGTCTTCGGCGGCGCCCCGGCGCTCCTGGCGCTGAACGCCCTCGGGGCCATGATCGGAGCCCTGCTGTACGGCGCGGCGCGCCCCGCGGCGATCCCCGCGCGGCGGGTGCCGCCGCTGGCCGCGGGGCTGGCCGGCGGTTACGCCCTGCTCTGCCTGCTGCCCGCCCCGCCCCTCATGGCCTGCCTGATGGTCGTCACCGGGCTGTTCCTGGCGCCCCTGCTGACGGTCACGTTCGCCCTGATCGGGGAGCTCGCTCCACGCGGGACGGTGACCGAGGCGTTCGCCTGGCTGGTCACCCTGATCACCAGCGGGACGGCGCTGGGGTCGGCGGTCGCCGGGTTCGTCCTGGAGCACGCGAGCGCCAACTGGGCCGCCGCGTGCGGCGCGGCGGGCACCGCCGCAGGAGCCCTCCTCCTGTTCGCCGGACGGCACCGGCTGGCGGCGGGCCGGGACGCCGCCGCGGCTCAGGACGCGCCGCCGGTCGTCTCCACCGAGACCTGACCGCCCGGAACCGGCCGCCGGCCCGGTCGGCGGGCTCCGTGCCCGGTCCGTCCGTACGAGGACGCCGCCGTCACCGGTCCGGACCCCGGGCGGCGGGGGCGCCCCGCCGCCCGTCGTCGCGGGCGGTCAGTCGTCGTCGCGTTCGGCGACGGAACGGACCGCGGCGACGGGCGTTCCCGAGCGGCACGTCACGCTGACCGTGGTCTTGCGGTCGTCCGACTCGAAGACCACCGAGGCGGTGCGGGCCGGACCACGCTCGACGTCGTCGACGCCGTACCCGGGGGCGGGCGTCCAGGACAGCAGCAGGGCCCGCCCGGCGTCGCAGACGGCGGTCACCGACCCCGCCGCGTAGGAGAAGCCGAGGGCCTGCGAGCCGGGACCGGCCGAGACCGGCGGCCCGGCGCCCGGCGCGGCGGAAGCGGTGGCCAGGGCCCGCTCGACCTCCTCCAGGGTCATGGGGCGGGCGGCGGGGCCGGTGATGTCGGTGCCGATCAGGGAGACCGCCCAGACGACGGCGATCGTGGTCAGGACGGCGGCGGCCAGCCAGCCCCCCGCCCCCAGCAACGCGCGGCGTCCCATCACATCCCTCCCGTCGGACACGCGGTCGTCGGTCTTCCGGTGTCTTTCCTGTCCGACGGGGAACCTTCCACTCTCGTCGGGACCGTTAACCAGCCAGGAGGGAGCGGTACGTCACCGTGGCCCGGTTGCTGCTCGTCGAGGACGACTCCCAGGTGCGATCCGCGCTGAGCCGCGCGCTGACCGACCGCGGTCACGCCGTGACCTCGGCCGTCGCGGGCATGCCCGGACTCGCCCTGGCGGTGGAGGACCGTCCCGACCTGGTCGTGCTCGACCTGGGCCTGCCCGACCTCGACGGCTGCGAGGTATTGCGCATGCTCCGGGCCGTCAGCGCCGTCCCGGTCATCGTGGCGACCGCGCGCGACGCCGAGCCGGAGATCGTCCGGGCGCTGGACGCCGGGGCCGACGACTACGTCGTCAAACCGTTCAGCGCGGCCCAGCTGGACGCGCGCATCCGGGCCGTGCTGCGCCGCGGCCGCGAACCGGGCGCGGGCGCCGAGGCGGAGCCGGTGCGGGTCGGCGGGCTGCTCATCGAGCCGGCCGGCCGGGAGGCGTTCCTCGACGGGGAGCGCCTCGACCTGACGCCCAAGGAGTTCGACCTGCTGCACTACCTCGCGCTCCGCCCCGGCCAGGTCGTCCCCAAACGGGAACTGCTGGCCGAGGTGTGGCGGATGGCGTACGGCGGCGCGGACAAGACCGTCGACGTCCACCTGTCGTGGCTGCGGCGCAAGCTCGGCGAGAGCGCCCAGCGGCCCCGCTACCTGCAGACCGTCCACGGCGTGGGCGTGAAGATCGTCGATCCGGGGACGTGAGGGGCCCCCGATGAGGCGACGCCTCGCCCTGCTCGCGGTGGCGACCACCTCGCTGGTCCTGATCGCCTTCCTCGTGCCGCTCGCCGTACTGGTCAGGACGCTGGCGGCCGAGCGGGCCACGGCCGCCGCCACCACGTGGGCGCAGTCGGTCGCCACCGCCGCGGCCCTGGACGACCCGAAGGTCCTGGAGGCCACCGTACGGCAGGCGAGCGGTTCCGGCGGGGTGCCGATCACCGTCTTCCTGCCCGGCCACGGCTTCATCGGCGCGGCGGCGCCGCGCGGACCCGGCGTGGAGCTGGCCGCGCGCGGGCGGAGCATCACGGTCGACACGCCCGCGGGCCGGGAGGTGCTGGTGGCCGTCCAGGGCGGGGAGCGCGGCACCGTGGTCGTCCGCGCGTTCGTGGACGCCGAACGGCTGCGCCGGGGGGTCGGGTGGGCCTGGCTGGTGCTCGGCCTGACCGGGCTGGCGCTGCTCGCCGTCGGCATCACCGTCGCCGACCGGCTCGCCCGCTCGCTGATCCGGCCGGTCGGGCAGGTCGCGGAGGTCTCCCGGCGGCTGGCCCGCGGCGACCTGCGGGCGCGGGTGGAACCGGCGGGCCCGCCGGAGATCCGCGAGGTCGGCAGCGCCCTCAACCACCTGGCCGCCCGCATCCGCGAGCTGCTCGCCCACGAACGCGAGGCGGTCGCCGACCTCTCCCACCGGCTGCGCACCCCGGTCACCGCGCTCCGGCTGGAGGCCGACGGCATGCGCGACCGGGACGAGGCGGAACGGGTGGGACGGGTCGTCGACAGCGTCGAGCGCATGGTCGACCAGATCATCCGCGAGGCGCGCCGGTTCGACCGGGACGGCGCGCCGGGCTGCGACGCCCCCCGGGTCGTCGGCGAACGGGTCGCCTTCTGGTCGGCGCTCGCCGAGGACCAGGACCGGCCGCTGCGGCTGGACCTCGCGGACGGCCCGATCCCCGTGGGGGTGAGCGAGCACGACCTCGCGGCCTGCGTGGACCTGCTGCTGGAGAACGTGTTCGCCCACACCCCCGACGGCACCCCGTTCGCCGTCGAGCTGACGCCCCGGCCTGCCGGGGGCGGGGCCCGGCTCGTGATCAGCGACGAGGGGCCCGGCTTCGCCCACGCGGATCCGACCGGCCGGGGGGTGAGTGGCGGCGCGTCCACCGGTCTCGGCCTCGACATCGCGCGCCGCACCGCCGAGGAGTCGGGGGGCGGCCTGCTGGCCCGCACGCGCGCCTCGGGGGGAGCCGAGGTCGTCGTCGAACTCGGCCCCGGCCCGGCCCGCTGAGAAGGGACCCATATCCGATTAATCAGGATTTGCCCTACTAAGGGCGGGTATGAAATGGATTCTCGCCGGTCGGACGCCGGGCGGCGGGATGACGTCCCGTCTGCCGGGAAACGTCCGCGGTCACCCCGGGAGGCGTCGTCCGTGGGAAACACCGCCCGGGAGACATCGCCGGGCGCCCGGGGGAACACGACCGGCCCGACGGGAACGCGTGTCCGGGTCTTCCTGCGTGATGAGAGGCGGTCCGTCCGATTCCGGGGCCGGCCCCGTGGCCGCACCGGAGATCCATCCACTCGACGCGGAGGGGTGCCCATGGTCACCTACGAGTTTCTCTGCCCGGAGTGCGGCCGCTTCGAGGTGCCCCTGCCGATGGGGGCCGCGCCGCCTGCCCGTGACTGCCCCGCCTGCGAGCGGGCCGCGCGGCGCGTCCCGTCCGCCCCGCGCCTGTCCCGGGTGTCCTCCGCGCTGTCGGCCGCCCTCGACCGGGAGGAGCGGAGCCGGGAGGCGCCCGAGGTCGTCCCCGTGCCGCCCGGCCGGCGGGCCGCTTGCTCCCCGCACCCGGCGACGGCACGCCTGCCCAGGCCGTGAGAGGCGCGGGATCACCCGCCGCGTGTACGGATTCCATGAAAAGGGGGCTGTCATGCCAGAGGTCGTGTTCGGTGTGGACCAGTCGAAATCCATGCGGGACCAGGACGTGCCTGGCCACAACCGGTGGCATCCGGACATCCCGGTGGTCGCCATGGTGCGCCCGGGAGACGAGTTCCGGCTGGAGTGCCGCGACTGGACCGACTCCCAGATCGGGAACAACGACTCGGCCGACGACGTGCGGGACGTGGACCTGTCCGTCCCGCACATGCTGAGCGGTCCCATCGGGGTCGAGGGCGCGGAACCGGGCGACCTCCTGGTCGTCGACATCCTCGAACTCGGTCCGATTCCCCAGCAGTCCGGTCCGGTGTCCGGACAGGGGTGGGGGTACACCGGGATCTTCGCCAGGGCGAACGGCGGCGGCTTCCTGACCGACTACTTCCCGGACGCCTACAAGGCGGTCTGGGACTTCCACGGCGTGTTCGCGACGTCACGCCACCTGCCCGGCGTCCGGTACGCCGGCATCACCCATCCGGGGCTGTTCGGCACGGCGCCGTCGGAGGAGATGCTCGGCCGCTGGAACCGCCGGGAGCAGGCCCTCATCGACACCGCTCCCGACCGGGTCCCGCCGCTGGCCCTGCCGCCGGTGCCCGACGGCGCCCTCGCCGGAACGGCCACCGGCGAACTGGCCGTGCGGATCGCCCGCGAGGGCGCCCGCACCGTGCCGCCCCGGGAGAACGGTGGCAACCAGGACATCAAGAACCTCACCCGCGGGGCGCGGGTCTTCTTCCCCGTCTACGTGGAGGGCGCCAAGTTCTCCGCGGGCGACCTGCACTTCAGCCAGGGCGACGGTGAGATCACCTTCTGCGGCGCGGTCGAGATGGGTGGCTTCATCGACTTCCACGTGGACCTCATCAAGGGGGGCATGGAGAAGTACGGCGTGACCACCAACCCGGTCTTCATGCCCGGGAGGGTGGAACCGAACTATTCGGATTACCTGTCGTTCGTCGGCATCTCGGTCGACCATGACAGGGACGTCAACCACCACCTCGACGCGACGCTGGCCTACCGCCGGGCGTGCCTCAACGCCATCGAATACCTCAAGAAGTGGGGTTACACGGGCGAGCAGGCGTACCTGCTCCTCGGCTCCGCGCCCGTGGAGGGGCGGATCAGCGGGATCGTCGACGTCCCGAACGCCTGCTGCACGCTCTACCTGCCCACGGAGATGTTCGATTTCGACATCCGCCCCGGCGGGGACGGTCCCGTCAGGCAGGACAGAGGGCAGTGCGCCGTGACGTCCTGACCGGCGCGCACGGGCGTCGATCCCCGGCGGACCGGGAACGCGGCCCGTGCGGGCGTGGCCGCGGTCTCCGGTCCGCCGGCCGGTCCTGAGGCGCCGGCGGGCCGTCCGGAGCGGTCTGTTAACGATTCCTTAGGAACTTCGCAGCAACGCGCTATCACCCGGGCGAGCAGCCTTGAGGGGTCGTCGCGGATTCCACGGAACCGCGCCTCTCAACGGATACGGAGAAAGCCCGATGCGCAAGCCGATGATCATCGTTGCCGGACTCACCCTCGCCGGACTCGTGGCCGGCGGCGGCGCCGCCCTCGCCGACGGGATCCAGGCCGACCCGGCCTCGCCGTCTCAGTCCGCCGCCCCCGGGACCGGCTCCGGCGACGGCACGGAAGCCCTGCGCAAGCCCGCCGTTCCGGCGGAGCAGGCCCAGCGGACCGCGCTGTCGAAGGTGAGCGGCGGATGGGTCGTCTCCACCGAACTGGAGACCGAGGGCGACGCGGCCTCGTGGGAGGTCGAGGTCGCCGACGGCAAGGGCGCGGTGCAGGAGGTCGTCGTGGACGCCGCCACCGGCGGGATCACCTCGACGGCCGCCGCCGGCCAGGACGACGACGACAAGGACGACGCCCAGGAGAAGAACGGCCAGGACGACGACTGACGCCGGCACCGCCGGCCACCGCGGACCGGGGCGCGGGGGACGCCCCGGTCCGCGCTTCGGCACGCCCGGGGAATTCAGGAGGTCCGGCCCCCGGTACCCCGTGACGAGCCCACGCGGCTCGCCGGGCGGGCCGCTGTGTGATCATGCCGTCATGGACGACATGAGACTGGAGGCGCTCGCCGGGCGGCTGGCGGAGGTGCCCGGAGTCGTCGCGGTGGTGCTCGGCGGAAGCCGGGCCCGCGGCACGCACCGCCCCGACTCCGACTTCGACCTCGGGCTGTACTACCGGGGAGAGCCGGACGTCGCGGCGCTCCGGGCGCTGGCCGTACGGGAGGCGGGGGACCGGGCCGAGCTGACCGCGCCGGGCGGCTGGGGGCCCTGGGTGAACGGCGGGGGCTGGCTGACCGTCGACGGTCACCGGGTCGACTGGATCTATCGCGACCTGGACAGGGTCCACCGGATCTGGGACGACTGCCGGGAGGGCCGCTACGAGATCGGCGTCCAGGCCGGTCACCCGCTGGGCTTCTACTCCCACGCCTACGCCGGTGAGGTCGCGTTGTGCCGGGTGCTGGCCGACCCCGGCGGGGAGCTGACGGACCTGCGGGAGCGGGCCCGCGCCTATCCGCCCGCGCTGGGCGACGCGCTCGCCGACGAGATGTGGGAGGCGGACTTCTGCGTCGAGCTGGCCCGCTACGGGGTGTCCGGCGCCGACCCCGCCTACGCGGCCGGCTGCCTGTTCCGCGCGGTCGGCGTCGCCTGCCACGCGCTGCACGGGCACGCCGGCAGGTGGCTGATCAACGAGAAGGGCATGGTGGCCTCGGCGGGCCGGCTGCCCGGCGCGCCGGGGGGCTTCGCCGTACGGGCGGGGCGGCTGCTCGGCCGCGTCGGCGAGCCGCCGGAGCCGATCGCCGAAACCGTCGCCGAGGCGGCGGCCCTGATGAGAGAGGTACGGTCGGCCGTCGGCCGCTGACACGGGTGACCGGGCGGGGACGGTGGACGTCGTCCGATGCCGCCGGTCCCGTTCCGTCCCCGGCGGCCGGGCCGTGTGCTCCGGCCGGGATCATCGGCGGAGGAGCGGGGCGACGACGTCGACGCGGTTGGTCCAGACGCCGCCGGTGTAGTCCTCGGGCAGGCGGGAGAGGTCGGCGGGGGCGTCGAAGCCCTCGGAGAAGTCGCCGGATCCCGCCACGACGATGACGCGGGTGCCGTGGGCGCGCATGCGCTCGACGAACAGGTTGGGCCAGCCCCACAGCCACCGGCCGTACTTCTCCGGGACGTGCAGCTCCAGACCGGCGCAGGAGCCGGGGACGTATCCGGTCCAGCCCACGGCGAGATAACCCTTCAGACAGTCCAGCATGAGGGCCTTCGACATCACCTGTACGGCCGGCAGCCGCGCGGCCAGCGCGGCCACCGGCCTGTCCCCGCCGTACACGGTGAGCGCGGCGAGCCGCTTCGGAGGCAGCGTGGCCAGACGGGCGGCGAGCAGCTCGCCGTCGGCCGCCACGTCGCTCTTGACGTGGATCAGCAGCTTCTGCTCGGGGAACGCGGCGAGGACCTGTTCCAGGGCCGGCATGCGGCCCACGCCCTTGCCGCGGAAGGGGTGGGTCGCGCCGCCGTCGGCGGTGTATCCGTAACCGACGTCGAGACGCCGCAGCTCGGCGAGGGTGTGGTCGCGGACCTCGCCCCGGCCGTCGGTGCGGCATTCGAGGGTGGCGTCGTGGAACACGGCGATCCTGCGGTCCCGGGTCACCTGGACGTCGAACTCGACCATGTCCGCCCCCGCCTTGAAGGCCGCCCGCATGGAGGGCAGCGTGTTCTCCAGGTAGGGGTGCTCCGGCGGGTGGATGCGCCCGGCCGTGCAGGTCTCGTTCGTGATGCCCTCGAAGCCGAACGTCTGCGCCATGCCGCGGTGGGCGAGGATCAGCGGCTCGCCCTTGCCGTGTGCCCGCCAGGAGCCGTTGTTGGAGTAGGCGAAGGCGGCCAGGGACACGGCCGCGACGAGGACCACCCGGACGGGGAGGCTCCGGGCGAGCCGGACGGGCCAGGCGGACCGGGGGCGCGGGGCGCGGCGCGGGCGTCGGGGGCGTTCAGGCTGGGACATGGGCCGTCTTCCAGGTCGAAAAGGGGCGGAGCCGCTCCTGGATATCCGTTTTCGATCTTCACCGGGACGGTGACCGTCAACCGTTATCTTTCCGTGATCTGATTCGGGGTGCCGATGCGCCTCTGGGCGGGCCGGCCGGGGACTTCCCGGGGCGCGGGCAAGGGCCGGCTCGGGCGGGGGTTCCGGGGCGGCGGCCGATCGATGACCGCATGGCCCTGGCCGGCATCATCTAGGTCCTGCGCACCGGCGTGGTCTGGCGCGATGTGCCGGCCTCGGCGATCGGCTGCTCGGGCGTGACCTGCCGGCGACGGCTGCGCGACTGGACCGAGGCCGGTGTCTGGCCGCGCCTGCGTGCGTTGCTGTCGGCTGAGCTACGGGCCGCGGGCCTGCTCGACCCGGAGGTCGCGGCCATCGGCGGCTCCCATGTCCGCGCGCTCAAAGGGGGGACGCTGGCCTGGATGATGACGTATCGGCGGCTGGCCCGTGATTATGAGCGTCAGCCGCCGATCAGCGAGGCGATGATCCGATGGGCCGTGATCAACATGCTGGCGCGTCGTCTCACCGAGGTCCTTCCGCTCATCGACCTGGACCACGCACACTCAAACGAACGCGCCGAACCAAACGATCACTACTCGAACACGCCGTCGGTAGTAGCAAGCCTGCTTCGCAACCTCACATTTTTCCGGCCTGCGTCGTCTGTTGGTGAGGGCGGCGACCGGTGCCCTGGAACGGAGTGAGGGAATGAAGGTTTTCATCGCTGGTGGGCGCGGCCGTGTCGGGTCCCGCCTTGCTGACAACCTGGAGGCCAAGGGCATCGAGGTGGTCTCGGGAGGACTCGAGGACGGGATCGACGTGATCTCGGGCAAGGGACTCGCCGAGGCTCTCGTCGGAGTCGACACGATCGTGAACGTCCTCAACACCCCCCGCTTTGATGCGGAGGGGGCAATCTCGTTCTTCGAGGGGGCGATCAACAACCTGACTACGGAGGGCAAGCGGGCAGGTGTGGGTCATCACATCGTGCTCTCCATTGTCGGCGTCGGGGAAGGGGACGCATCTGAGATCGGGTACTACCTCGGCAAGGTGGCGCAGGAGAAGGCCGTGCGATCCGCTTCGATCCCCGCCACCATCATTCGGGCCACCCAGTTCCAGAGCTACATCCCTGTCCTCATCGACCAGCACACCGTGGACGGAAAGGTTCTCGCTCCGAGGTCATTCATCCAGCCCGTCGAGCTGGACGAAGTCGTCGAGCTGCTCGCCGAGGCTGTCACGACGCTGGAGCCGGGAAGTGTGGTCGAGATCGCTGGACCCGACCGGTTCTACCATGACGACCTCTTCCGTGCCACTCTGGCCGATCGCGGAGACGATCGTGAGGTTGTGACCGTGGACGGACAGGAGCCCCTCGATGCCATGGTTCCGCGCGGCGCGTACCGGACAGGCACCGTGCGGTACCCGATTACAGGGATCCCCACCGCCTGAATACGATGGTGGAGCGAGGCAGGAACGTCTGACCGCCAGGCAATATCAGGCGTGCTGTGCTCCAATGGGAAAGGGTGCCCCATGTCGGGAGATCTTCCTGTCGAATCCGCGGAGTTCGGAAAAGCCGAGCGTGATGGATCATGGGCTCTCGATTCGGTCATGGCGGAGCGGCATCGTCTGCTGTCGCTGGCCTTTCGCATGATGGGCACCTTGGCCGATGCCGAGGACGTCGTGCAAGAGGCATATGTGAGGTGGTACCGCCTTGAGCCCGAGGAACGCGACAAAATTGCCGCGCCTGCGGCATGGCTTATTCGGGTTGCGAGCCGCATCTCACTCGACTTGCTGGGTTCCGCGCGGGCGCGACGGGAGACGTACGTCGGGCAATGGCTGCCGGAGCCGGTTCCGGCCGACCTCTTTGCAGGCACAGCCGTTGCGCCACTGAACTCCAGTCATCTCGCTGCTGATCCGCTCGAACGTGTCACCCTCGATGATGCCGTCAGCATGGCATTGTTGACGGTCCTCGAGGCCATGACCCCGGCAGAGCGAGTGACGTTCGTCCTGCATGATGTGTTCGGCGTCCCGTTTGACGAGATTGCTGGTGTCGTAGGCCGTTCAGTGGCGGCGACAAGGCAACTGGCAACGTCCGCACGCCGCCACGTTCGACGAGGAAGACGCGCACAGGTCTCTCCCCACCAGCATGATGAGGTCGTTCGGGCATTCCGTAGTGCAACTGTCAGAGGGGACATCGAGGGCCTGCTCCACGTGTTGGCTCCAGACGTCGAACTGCGAGTGGACGGCGGCGGCTTCGTCAATGCCGCACCTCGGGTCATCCGTGGGTCGGATCATGTGGCCCGGTGGTTCGTGGGAGTGATGCGCAAGCGGTCCGCCCTCGGTCTTGAGCGATGCGACACGGCTGACGGTCTCGGATACATTCTTCGAAATGAGGGGCGTAAATACGGAGTGGTTGCCTTTGGTGTCAGCGATGAAGGCGTCACGAACGTGTGGCTGATTCTGAATCCAATAAAGCTGAAGAATTGGTCACTCTGAGGCCTGCCGGACCTCGACGACTGCGCGGTGGGCGGCTCGCACATTGGGGCACTCAAAGGGGGGATTGCACCGGCCCCTCGCCGGTTGACCGGGGCCGCCCCGGCTCCAATCGCCATCTGATCGTCGACCGTCACGGAACCCCGCTCGCCGTCACGCTCACCGGTGGCAACCGGCACGATGTCACCCGGCTTCTGCCACTGCTGGACGCGGTCCCACCGATCCGGGGTCCACGCGGACGTCCCCGCCGCAAGCCCCGGCGTATGTACGCCGACCGGGGCTACGACTTCGACAAGTACCGCCGCCTGCTGTGGAATCGCGGCATCATGCCCAGGATCGCCCGACGCGGTGTCGCCCACGGCTCAGGACCGGGCAAGGTGCGTTGGGTGGTCGAGCGCGCCTTCGCCTGGCTGCACCGGTTCAAACGACTCCACGCCCGCTACGAACGACGCGCCGACCCCCACTACGGGCTGCTCGAACCGGCCTGCAGCCTCACATGCCTCCGCCGCCTGCGAACCTCACTCTGAAACGATCAGTTATAGGCATAAAGGGCCGCGTCCTACGGGGCACTCCTTCGACACCGCGGTGGCGGCCGACGGGCGGGAGGAGGTGGACGACGGACGGGCCACCGGCATGGCCGGGCTCATCGTGGGGCCCGGCGGCAGCGACATGCGCCTGCTCGGCATCGCGCCCGACGCCAGGATCCTGCCGGTCAACCTCGGCCGGAGATACGACCACGAGACCTACGGTCAGGCCATCCGCTGGGCCGTGCGGAACGACGCGCGGGTCATCGTGCTGTCGGAGAACCTCCGGTTCTGCCTCCAGGAGGACATCGAGGCCGTCCGCTACGCGCTTTCCAGTGATGTCGTGGTGGTCGCGGCGGCCGGTGACAACCGTGACGATTACAACCTCAGGTGCCCGGCGTCGATCCCGGGCGTCGTCTCGGTCGGCGGTACGACCCGGTCGGGGAGGTTGTGGTCCGGCTCCGTTGTGGGACGGCAGGTGGCGCTCGCCGCTCCCGCCGAGAAAATCATCGGTTCCTTGCCCCGCCGGGAGTCCGGCAACGGGTACGGCATCGGGAGCAGCACGGGCGACGCGGCGGCGATCGTGGCCGGGGTGGCGGCGTTGATCAGATCGAAGGAACCAGACCTGCGCGCGAGGGACGTGATCAACCGTCTGGTGAGCACCGCGCACGACAGCCCGCTCCTTTCTGACAAGGCGGCCTTCAGTCGCGGCGTCGTCGACCCGGTGCGGGCGCTGACCGCGAAGGTGAGGACCGTCAAGGCCAACCCGCTCGGCACCCCGCCCCCCTCACCCACTCCGACGCCCCGCCCGGAGCCCACCGAGGACGACGGGCCCTGGATCGAAGTCGGCGTCTCGAGCGTGCCGGGTGCGATCGCCCAGATGGTCGTCATGGTGCTGGTCCCGGTCCTCGTCGTGTTCTTCGTGATCCGCAACCGCCGCCAGGCGCGGCGCGCGGGCGCGGCGCCGGCCGTACCGCTTTCCCCGTCCGCCCCGCTCCCGCCGTACGGCGCGCCGCCCGGCGGGCCGGCCGTACCGCCTTCGCCGTACGGCATGCCGCCCGGCGGTCCGGTTCCCCCGCCGGGTGGGGCGTTCCCTCCGCCCGGCCCGGCGTACCTCCCGCACGGCCCGGGATCGCCGCATCCCCATCAGATGCCACCGCCGCACCCTCACCAGATGCCGCCGTCGCCGCACCTCTCCCATCAGGCGACCCCGTACCCGGCTCACCAGGCGCCGCAGCCGTCTCCGTATCCGGCTCACCAGGCGCCGCCCGGCCCGGCGCGTCACCCGCAGCCGCCTCCGCACGGTACGCCGGTCCCGCCGCACCCTCCCCGCGTGGAGCCCCCTCCGCACGCCGCACAGGGTCCGTACGGCCCGACGCCGCCCGTGCCGGGCCACGAGCCGACCGGGCCCGACGGCACGCGTGTCCTGCCGGCCGGACCCTGGCCGCCCCCGCCGTCTCCGGGACGGGGCTGAGCGTTCCCGCGCGGCCGGGAAGAGCGGGCCGGCCCACCGGTCCCCGGAGGAGGCGCCGGGCCGGTCAGGCGTCGAAGCCGGTACCGCGGGCCACCTTCTCCCAGGCGGCGAACTCCGCGCGGGCGTTCTCCAGACTGGCCGCGATCGCGTCGGCGGCGTCGTCGCCCAGCGGGAGGCGCAGCGGGGTCTCCTCCGCGTCGAGGGCGGCGAGGACGGCCGCCGCCTTGGCCGGGTCGCCGGGCTGCCTGCCGTCGGACTCCGGCAGGCCGGAGCGGACCGGGCCGACGACGGTCTCGTAGGCGGGGATGACGGCCGACTGCAGCAGGGCGCCGCCGCCGGCGAAGCCCGTCCTGAACGCCCCCGGCTCCACGACCAGCACCTTGATCCCGAATTGCGCGACCTCCTGGGCGAGCGCCTCCGAGAGCCCCTCCAGGGCGAATTTGGTCGCCGAGTAGGCGCCCACGCCCGGGAAGGTGAACCGGCCGCCCATGCTGCTCATCTGCACGATCGCACCCGATCCCTGGCGGCGCATGTGCGGCAGCACGGCCCGCGTCAGCGCCGCCGGGCCGAAGAAGTGCAGTTCCATCAGGTCGCGCAGCTCGCGGTCCGAGGTCTCCTCCACGGCGCCGACCAGTCCGCGCCCGGCGTTGTTGACCAGCACGTCCACGCGCCCGTACCAGAGGACGACCTCGGCGACCACGGCGGCGATCCGGGCGGTGTCGGTGACGTCCAGCCCGACCGCGACGACCCGCTCGCCGGTCGCGACGGCGTCTCCGTCATGGAGGTGGCCGGCGAGCCCCTGATGTGGACCGAACGGGCGCCGCGCGAATGGGTGGACTGGTGGGCGGTCAACCCCCGGCCGGACGGTTCCGCCCCGCGCTGGGGGCCGACCAACGACAACGTCGAGGAGATGCTGGAGCAGGTGGCCGAGGGCGCCGCCGTCTGCTTCGCCCCGTCGAGCATGGCCCGCTACTACGCCCGCCCCGACCTGGCCTGGGTGCCCCTCACCGACGTCGAGCCGCTGCGGGTGGCCCTGGCCTGGCCCAGGGGTGCGGACGACCCGCTGGTGCGCGGATTCGCCGAGGTGGTCCGCGAGCTCGCGGAGCCCGCGACGGCCCCTCGGCCCTCCCCGCGAGGGCCGTGAAGGCGGTGTTTTTCGGCCGCGCTGGGGGGAGAACTGTCCTCCCGCCGCCTGACAGGCCAAAATTGGTCCGTGGTCAGGATCGGATCGACAGGGATGAGCGATTGCGAGCGGGAGCAACTTCCGCCGTTGCTGGGCCAGCTGTTCGCCGGCGGCGGTGAGGGGCGGGCGCTCTCGGTCGAGCTGCCTCCAGGCGACGTGGTGTGGCCCGACCCCGGTTACTCCCAGCTGATGGTCGGTTATCGTCCGGCGTTCTGGCTCAGTGACGAGCCGGTCTCCGCCGGGCTGTGGTCCGGCCTGCGGGCCGAGCACCCGCGCTCGGGCCTGTGGCCGTTGCTGCTGGAGGACTCCGTCCAGCCGTGGTCGTCCGGGCAGATCGCCCCGGACACGGTGGAGGAGATCGACAACTATCACACCGCCGCCTTCATGGCGGAGGTCTGGGCCGACTGGACCGAGAGGGCGGACGCCGAGCAGCTGGAGCTGCTGGCTCCGTTCGGCGCGCGGTGCCCGGGTCCGGCCCCCGCGGGCAGGCTCGCCACCGACCCCGACGTGGTCGCCGACTGGTACGCCGGGCTGGTCGCCGAGCGCAGGACCCCTCTGGGCCTGGTGGCCGTCGACCGGGGGGCCGACGCGCTGGCCGTCATGGGGTGGCAGGGCGCGCTGAACCACAACGAGTGGATGGTCCCGCTGGCCGCCGTGGTGCGGAGCTGGGAGGAGCGGTTCGGGGCGCGGCTGGTGGGCGTGGGTTTCAACACCCTCGACCTGAGCGTCGCGGCGCCCCCCACGACGGCGGAGCACGCCCTGCACGTCGCGGCGGAGCACTGGACGTTCTGCCCGGACAGCGTCGTCTACAGCGCCGGCACGCTCGCCGGCTACGCCGAGCAGATCATGGGCAGGAACGCCTGGTCGTTCTGGTGGGACTGACCGGGGCGGGCGGCCGTTTCCCGGGGTTCCGGGCGGGACCGCGGGCCGCGGGAAATGGCGGCGGTGAATCACCCGTATGTGGTTCGCCACGGCGTGTACGCCCTGGTCCGCGCCGGTTCAGGGGCCGATAAACCGGATCATGTGCCCTTTCTTGGCCATAGAAGGTAGATCTTCTGGTCATTCCATGGGTTCTGCTTTGCTTTGTCTGATTTGCCCGGTAGTGTCCTAGTCATCGGCAGGTGACCTGCACCCTCATCCGAGGGGGCGACCGGGCCGACGTCGAATCCCGAAGCCGTCATGGCATGGGAGCCGGGGACCCACCTTCCGGGGTGAATCCGCCGCGAACGCGGTGGTAGGGCACTCCACCGCCCGAACCCGTCAGCTAACCCGGTAGACGAGATGGAGAGGAGATCCCTCAGTGGGAGACCGCGCCACCTTCGTACCGGTATACCGCATTTCGCTGCCGGTCCTCTGAGACTTTCACATCCCCTGGGTTCTTCCGCCGCGATCGGTCGCGGCATCCCCCAGCGCTCCGTGTAGCGCCACCTGATCCATCCCTGCGCCTCTTCTTCCCTGTGAGCGCGACCCCGCCGACGCCTCCCTTCACGCATGGCGTCCGGCTGCCCCGTTCCCTCGCGAAAGAGTTCGTTTCCTCATGCCTTCCCTGGATCCCCGCACGTCCGCCCGCAAGACCCGATACGCCGTCGCCGGCCTGGTCGGCGCCGGGCTCCTCGCCTCCGCCGCCGCCGTCTCGGCCCTCCCCTCGGTCGACCGGGACGCGCCCGCCGCCTCGGCGGCCGGCGCCGGGGTCACCGCGGTGAGCGAGCCGGTCGCGGCCGCGGTCCCCGAGGCCGCCCCCGCCCAGGCCGCCGCCGCTCCCGAGCAGGCCGCTCCCGAGCAGGCCGCTCCCGAGCAGGCCGCTCCCGGGCAGGCCGCCGCGCCAGAGCAGGCCGCCCCCGCCAAGCCGCAGAAGGTCACCAAGACCGTCATGCTGAAGGGCCAGACCAAGGCCTCCTACTTCTGGGACGACTCCTCCGGCCGCGCCGGTGACACCGGCCTCCCCGCCAGTGGCAAGCCGATGCAGAAGGGCATGATCGCCAGCCCGAGCTGGCCGCTGTTCACCGAGGGCTACGTCATCTACAAGGGCAAGAAGGCCAAGTTCTTCGTCGGCGACCGCGGCCCCGGCGTCCCCTCCAGCAGCGGCGTCATGATCGACCTCGACGCCAAGACCTTCGCCGACCTGACCGGCGGCACGTTCAACCCCGGCACCCTCGGCGTGGACGGCAACGGCGGCATGGGCCACATCAAGGTCGACTACGTCATCACCAAGTGGGGCGACGGTCCGGGCAAGAAGAACGACCCGGTCCCCTTCTCCACCGGTGCCTGGGGCAAGCGGGACGGCGACCCGGCCAAGCCGGTCCAGATCACCGTCAAGCCGTAACCGGCCGGAACGGCGCCGCCGCACCGTCACGGCGGCGCCGCACCGTCACGGCGGCGCCGCACCGTCACGGCGGCGCCGCCGGACCGTCACGACGCCGCCCCGCGCCAGGGCGGCACCGTCGGGCCGTGACGGCTCACCGGGTCATAAGGGTTCCACCGGGCCGTGACGGCCCGGTCAGGCCGTGACGGCCGGAAGCGAAGAGCTTCACCTCAGCCTTTCCTGGACACGGGAGCGGACGCCGGCGCAGGGCGTCCGCTCCTGCTTTTCGCTCTCCGGCCCTTCGGCACGGGATGTCTTGCCCCGACCTGGGCAGAATGACATTCTGTTCCGGGTTACCGGTCCGTCGTCTCCGGGCGGCGGGAACCGTCAGGGCGGCCACCCGGCCCGCCCGCGGACGGACGGGGGAGAGGGAGCGACATGACGACGCGCGTCCGGGCCAACGGCATCGAGATCGCCTACGAGACCTTCGGGTCTCCCGGCGACCGGCCGCTTCTGCTGATCATGGGTCTCGGCGCCCAGATGATCCACTGGGACGAGGAGTTCTGCGAGCTGCTCGCCGGCCGCGGGCACCACGTGGTGCGGTTCGACAACCGCGACGCCGGCGAGTCCACCCACCTGAACGACGCCGGGGCGCCCGCCCTCGGCGGCGGCCGGGCCCCCTACCTGCTCGACGACATGGTCGACGACGCCGCCGGGCTGCTCGACGCGCTCGGCTGGGAATCGGCCCACGTGGTCGGCGCCTCGATGGGCGGCATGATCGCCCAGGCGATGGCGATCGGCCATCCGCGCCGGGTGCGGAGCCTCACCTCGATCATGTCCACCCCCGGCCACGCGGTCGCCCCGCCCACCGAGGCGGCGATGGCGGTGCTCATGGCGCCGCCGCCGCCCGACCGCGAGGCCGCGATCCGTCAGGCGCTGAGCACCTGGGAGATCCTCGGATCCCCCGGATACCGGATGGACCGCGAGCGCGTCGCCCAGATCACCGAACTCAGCTACGACCGCGGCCTCGACCCGGCCGGGACCGCCCGGCAGCTCGCCGCGATCCTGGCCTCGGGCGACCGTACGGCGCTGCTCGGGAAGATCACCGTACCCACCCTCGTACTGCACGGCGAGGCCGACCAGCTCATCCCGGTGGCCGGGGGGATCGCCACGGCGGACGCGATCCCCGGCGCCAGACTGGTCACCTTCCCCGGCATGGGCCACGACCTGCCGCGCCTGCTCTGGCCGGCCTTCGCCGACGCGATCGGTGAGCTCACCGCCTCCGCCGAGCGGTGAGCTCCGGTACGGCCCGCGCTCCCGGTGCGCGGAGCCGTACCGGAGGATCAGACCTCGAGTCTCTCCTCGATCATCCGCAGGGTGTGCCGGGCCAGCGCCAGGTTGCCCCGGTTGCGGTCCAGCGCCAGGTACAGGAAGAGACCCTTGCCGCTCCGGCCGGTGACCGGGCGGATGATGTGGTACTGCGCGCTGAGCGTGATGAGGATGTCCTCGATGGTGTCCTTGAGGCCGAGGGAGTCCATCGTCCGCAGCTTGGCCTTGACGACCTCGGTGTTGCCCGCCGCGGCCACCTGGAGGTCCAGGTCCTTGGAGCCGCCGAGCGCGCCCAGCGCCATGCCGCTGTTGTAGTCGACGACGACCGCGCCGACCGCGCCGTCGATGCCCATCATTTCCTTGAGAGAGATATCCATGTTGCCCATGTCTGACTCCGATCAGTGGGTTGTCGATGTGCGGGACGTGAGGGCGGCCATTCTCACCGCCGTCTTGCGGCCCTCCAGGCGCAGCAGCCCGAGGTTGGTCCCGGGCCGGGCGAGCACCGTGAGGACGATCGTGGGGCCGGCGGCGTAGAAGGCCGCGTAGCCGTTGTCACCGGAGATCAGCGTCTCCTCGAAGGAGCCCTTGTCGGCCATGGCCGTCAGCCGGCTGCTGAGCGCGAGCACCGCGGAGGACAGCGCGCCGATCTGCTCGGTCTCGCCTCGCAGGTCGCTCGCCAGCGTCAGGCCGTCCACGCTGCAGGCGATGCTTCCGTTCACCTCCGGCACGCGCTCGCGCAGCAGCGCCATCTCCTCGTGCAGCCGGTCGCGCAGCAGGGCCAGCTCCCGCCGGGCCCGCTCGCGGCGCGACACCCCCTCCCCGTCCGGCGTGGAAGGGGTCTGTGCGGGGGACGCCGGTACGGTGCCCGGCGTGCCCGGCGTGCCCGCTCCGGACGGTCCGGACGGTCCGGACGGTCCGGACGGTCCGGACGGTCCGGTGGCGGGTCCGGGAGACTCGGCGCCGGACTCGCGGAACGGCACGAGGTCCCGGTCGCGGGACGCGGCGGGCTCCGGGTACGGCCGGTCGCGTGTCGGCAGCGTCGCCTGCGGTTCCCGGTCACGCGCCTCCACCGGCGGTCTCCTTCCGATCAGCTTCAACGTCCGCAACCTCAGCGGCATCGGGACGAGCTCATGTCAGTGCCTCCAGTGCGTTCCTCAGCCGGATGAGCAGGTTCACGTCGGCGGGGTCCCCGGTCGCCGCGGGGAGCCACCGCGCGGACGCGGTGCCCCCCGCGGCGCCGTCCCGGGGTTCCCCGCCCGCCCGGGGCTCCCCGGTGGTCTTCGGGCGCCGCGGCAGCGCCGGCGGGGCCGACGGCGTCTGCGGCTTCTGCGGGAGTGACGGTGCCTGTGAAGCCCGCGGCGTCTGCGGGGGTGACGGCGCCTGCGGGATCCGGGACGCCGGTGCCCCCGTCCCGGAGACGGGCGCGACCCCGGGCCGTTCGCCCGGTTCCGGGACGCGGAGCAGCCCCGCCGCGGCCAGCCGCCGTACGGCGAGCAGCACCGAGTAGGCGGGCCGGCCGAGTCTGCGCGCCAGCTCCGCGGGGGTGGCGGCGGAGTCGGCCGCGACCAGGACCTCCCACTGCAGTGAGGTCAGCACCACCCGCTGGGCGGGGATGCGCGCCAGGGGGACGACCGGGAGCGTGTCCAGCTCGCCGGACGGCCAGGCACGGTCCAACTGGGCCCTCCTCCGCTCGCACTCCCGGGACAGCCCGGCGACGTCGAAGTACCACTGGGGTCCGAGCCAGTGCCGGTCCCCGGAACGGAACCCCTTCCGGTGCGCGGCCGCGCCGGACAGGAAGTACGCGGCGTCGAGCACCGCGCTCAGCACGCAGAACTCCAGCTCGCCGCGGGTCAGCACGCCCTGCCCGACCAGCCGTTCACCGCCCGGCCGGTCCTCGGTGGCCGCCTGCCTGGCCTGCCGTACGGCCTGCGCCGGGATCCTGTCGCCCGCGGTCAGCAGTTCCTCCAGCCTTGGGACGGCCGGGGTCTCGGCGTAGGTCACCCGGCCGTCGGTCAGGTAGACCGTCCCCGCCTCGTCCAGGCGCAGCGCGCCGGTGACGCGGTCCTCGGCCAGGTCGCTGAGAACGCTCTCCATCGTCGGCATGGCGTCACGTCGTGACGAGTCGGCCGGAAATGGACCGCAGGCGGTGGCGGGCGAGGGCGAGGTTCGAGCGTTCAGGGTCAAGGCGGACATAAATCACCAGCGGGCCGTCGAAGGCCGTTTCCATCGGCCGGAGTAAATGATGTCCGTTATCCGCGGTTACGATCATGTCGTTTATTCGGATCGTTCCGCCGGGTGAATTCAGGGCGAGGCCGTCCATCGCGGCCCGCAGGGTCTCGCTCAGTGCGGCGGCCGCCCCGTCGACGTCCTCGTCGCGGCCGCCGCCCACCGCCACCGCCATCCCGCTGGTCTGGTCGATCAGCAGCGCGTCCAGCGCGCCGGGGATGGCCATGGCCTCCGTCACGCAGTCTTCGATTCCGAGCACGGGACCTCCCTCGCCGACGACTCCAAGGCGTCGCCCGGTCAGCGTAGGGACATTCCTGAGGAAGGAAGCTTTCTATGTGAAAGATAGATATGTCAGGAGGTGATATTTCCCATCCGAGGATAAGGATGTTCATCCCTAGGGGGGAAACATCATCCACCCCGGCTCATTCATCGGAGATGAGCGCTTCCTCATACGGCTTGTGAACGAGAACGTGCTTCACGTACGACTCCACCGCGGCGGTCAGCCCGACGTCACCGCCGGCCTCCTCCGACAGGAACCAGCGGTGGTCCAGCACCTCGTGGAAGAACTGGGCCGGCTCCAGCTTGCCGCGCAGCTCCCCGGGGACCGCGTCCACCGTCGGCAGGAAGACCTCCGCGAGCCAGCGGTGCGCCACGATCGCCTCGTCCTCGTGGCGCAGGCCGTGCGACACCCGGAAGGAGTCGAGATCGTTGAGCAGCCGCCTGGCCTGGTTCTCCTCCACGTCCAGGCCGGTCAGGCGCAGGAGCCGGCGCTGGTGGTGGCCGGCGTCCACGACCTTGGGACGGACGATCAGCCGCCCGGTGCCCGCCTTGCGGCGGACCATCATCTCGGCGACGTCGAAGCCCAGGGAGTTCAGCCGGCGGATGCGCTGGTCGATGACGTGCCAGTCCACCTCCTCGATGATGGCGTCGGAGGTGAGCTCGCCCCACAGGCCGTGGTAGCGGTCGCGGGCCGAGCCGGCGACCTCCTCGGGGTCGATGGAGGGGTGCAGCAGGCCGCCCGCCTGGAGGTCCAGCATCTCCCCGAAGATGTTGACGTGCGCCACGTCGATGTCGTACAGGCGCTGCCCCTCGCTGATCATCGGGTGCAGCTCGCCGGTCTCGGCGTCCACCAGGTAGGCGGCGAACGAGCCCGCGTCCCGGCGGAACAGCACGTTCGACAGCGAGCAGTCGCCCCAGTAGAACCCGGTCAGGTGCAGCCGCACGAGCAGCACGGCGAGCGCGTCCAGCAGCCGGTTGAGCGTCTCGGGCCGCAGCGTGCCCGACATGACCGCGCGGTAGGGCAGCGAGAACTGCAGGTGACGGGTGATGAGCGCGGAGTCCAGCGGCTCCCCGTCCGGGCCGGTCCGCCCGGTGACCACGGCCACCGGCTCCACCGCCGGGGTGTCCATCCGGTGCAGGTCCCACAGCAGGCGGTACTCCCGCTTGGCGTAGTACTCGCTGATCTCCTTGATCGCGTAGACCCGGCCCGACAGGCGGGCGAAGCGTACGACGTGCCGCGAGATGCCCCGCGGGAGCGAGACGAGGTGGTGCTCGGGCCACTCGGCGAGCGGCCGGTCCCAGGGCAGCCGGATCAGGTCGGGATCGCCGGGGGTGCCGGTGAGCTGCAGGGGCATGGGTCGAACCTCCGACGGGGGTGGGGCGGGGCGGTCAATCGCCGCGGCGCGGGAACTCCGGGGGATTCCGGGAACGGTGGGTCACCGCGGCGAGCTGCTCCTCGGTGAGCACCCGGGGCTCGCCCACGGACCTGGCGCGGACGTAGACCTCGCAGAGCCACTCCAGCAGCCGGGCCGCCTCGAAGGCGGTCTCCAGGTCGTCGCCGACGGTGACCCCGCCGTGGTTGGCCAGCAGCGCGGCGCGCCTGCCGTCGAGCGCGGCCCGGACGTTGGCGGCCAGCTCGGGCGTGCCGTAGGTGGCGTATCCGGCCACCCGGACGACGCCGCCCAGCAGCAGGGTGTTGTAGTGGATCGGCGGCAGCTCGGTCATGGTCGTGGCGATCACGGTGCCGAAGGTGGAGTGGGTGTGCACCACGGCCCGGACGTCGGCGGAGGCGTACACCGCCAGGTGCATCGGGGTCTCCGAGGACGGCTGGAGATCCCCGTCGACCAGGCGGCCCCCGACGTCGACCACCGGGCACGACTCCGGCTCCAGCCGGTCCAGGGCGCCCCCGGCCGGGGTGACCGCGACCAGGTCGCCCGCGCGTACGCTGAGGTTCCCGGACGTCCCGAGCACAAGTCCGGTCTCGACCACCCGGCGGCCGTACTCACACAGCAGGCGCCGCTGCTCCGCCAGCAACATGCGATCAAAGTAGGCGTTCGCGACGAAAGGCAGCAAACCCGGTCCACGCACCGGACGCCGGGCCGTACCCGCGCGGCCGTCCCCGGTGTGATGTCATGGCCCGATGGACCCGCTTGACGACTCCGCCGTGACCCGGAAGATGAACGACGTACCCGAATGGTGGCTGGAGGGCCATGAGATCTGCCGCGTGATCGAGGCCCGCGACTTCCCCACCGCGATCCGCATCGTCGACGAGATCGCCGTCGAGGCGGAGAAGCTCAACCACCACCCCGACATCGACATCCGCTGGCGCAAGCTCAGCTTCGCCCTGACCACCCACGACGCGGGCGGCCTGACCGAGCTGGACTTCGCCCTGGCCGCGCGGATCGACGAGATCGCCGCCTCCCACGCCTGACGGCGGCGGCGGGAACGGCCGGCCGGCGGGGAGACCCGCTCGCCGGGGCGGGCCCGGGAGGACGGCGGACCACCGGACGGCGGCGCGGGCGGCCGCTCCCGGCCGGCGGTGGGGCGGCCGCGACGGGAACGGCGAATACCATGCGTGATCATGCGGTCACTCAATAGAGTGGCCGCCCACGCCGTATCCGCCGAAGGAGATGCCGTATGCGTGCCGCCGTCGTCGTCCTCGCCGCCGCCGGGCTGCTCTGCGCGGCCTGCGGGGAGCAGCGGGAGGTGGCGTCCCACCCGGTGGGCCACATCCCCGCCCAGGACCCCATCCCGGCCCAGGACCCGCCTCCGGCCGCGGTCCGTCTCTCCGGGGGCGGAGTGCTCACCGCGGCCACCCCCAAGGCCACGGCGATCGTCTACGACGCCGCGCTGGCGCCGCCCGGCGCCTCGGTCCAGGTGACCGCCGAGTCGGGGTCGGTGTTCGCCGTCACCACGGCCACGGTCAGCGGCTTCCTCCCCGGCCGGACGTACGGCGCGCACCTGCACGTCGACCCCTGCGGGAAGAAGCCCGCCGCCGCCGGCCCGCACTTCCGGCGACCCGGTGACCCCGGCCACTCACATCCCGGCACGGACCACGGACCCGGGGCGAAGGCCGGTCACGGGCATGACGCGAAGGGCGGTCACCCGCGTGCCGACGCGGGGCACGGGCACGAGACCGCCGGGGCGAGCGCCGCCACCGAGTTCTGGCTCGACTTCACCACCGACGCCACCGGGGCGGCCACGGCCACCTCCCGGCAGGACTGGGCGTTCACCCCGGCCCATCGGCCCCGCTCCCTCGTCATCCACGCCGAGCCCACCAAGGCGTCCGGCCCCGACGCCGGCGCGGCCGGCGCCCGCGTCGCCTGCGTCACCCTCATGCCGAGCTGACCGCGCCGCGCCTCGCCCGCGTCACCCCCATGCCGAACCGACAGCCGTACGTCGCCCGCGTCACTCTCATGCCGAGCCGACCGCGTCGGCGGCCGCCACGAGCGCGGCCGTGATCCGGGCCAGATCGGCGTCATCGGTGACGTAGGGCGGCATGGTGTAGATCAGGTCGCGGAACGGCCGGATCCACACCCCGTGCCGTACGGCGGCGCGGGTCGCCGCGACCCGGTCCGCCTCCCGGTCGAGCTGGATCACCCCGATCGCGCCGAGGACCCGCACGTCGCGGACGCCGTCCAGCTCACGGGCCGGGGCCAGCCCCGCCCGCAGCCCGGCCTCGACCCGCTTGACCCGCGCCTCCCATGCCCCGTCGCCGAGCAGGTCGAGGGAGGCGCAGGCCACGGCGGCGGCCAGCGGGTTGGCCATGAAGGTGGGCCCGTGGGCGAGCACGGGATATTCCCCGCGGCCGATGCCGTACGCCACCTCCGAGGTGCACAGGGCGGCGGCCATGGTGAGGTAGCCGCCGGTGAGGGCCTTGCCCACGCACATCACGTCGGGCGAGACGGCCGCGTGGTTCGCGGCGAAGAAGGCGCCGGTGCGGCCGAAGCCGGTGGCGATCTCGTCGAAGACCAGCAGCACGTCGTGGGCGTCGCACAGCTCGCGCAGCGCCCGCAGGTAGCCGGGGGAGTGGAAGCGCATGCCGCCGGCGTTCTGCGCCACCGGCTCGACGACGACCGCCGCCAGCTCGTGCGCGTGCCGTCCGATCAGATCGGCCAGGTGGGCGAGGTAGGCGGGGTCGGGTTCGGTGTCGAACCCCTGGGGCGGCGCGTCGGCGAAGACCTGCCGCGGCAGCACCCCGGTCCACAGGGCGTGCATCCCGCCTTCGGGGTCGCACACCGACATCGGCAGGAAGGTGTCGCCGTGGTAGCCGCCGCGCCAGGTCAGCAGGCGGTGCTTGGCCGGCCTGCCGAGCGAGCGCCAGTACTGCAGGCACATCTTGACGGCCACCTCGACCGACACCGAGCCGGAGTCGGCCAGGAAGACGTGCTCCAGCGGATCGGGGGTGACCTCCACCAGCCGGGCGGCCAGCCGGATCGCCGGCTCGTGGGTGAGCCCGCCGAACATCACGTGGCTCATCCGGCCCAGCTGGTCGCGGACGGCGGCGTCCAGCGCCGGGTGGCCGTATCCGTGGATGGCGGCCCACCACGACGACATGGCGTCGATCAGCTCGGTCCGGCCCTCGACGGGCTCGGCCAGGCGCAGCCGTACCCCGGAGGCGGACTCCACCAGCAGCGGGGCCTCCTGCCCCGGCATCGGCCCGTACGGGTGCCAGACGTGCGCCCGGTCCAGCTCCAGCAGTCGCGCGACGTCGCCCCGGGCGGGCGTGCCGGGGTCAGGCATTGGGCGGCAGGTCGGTACCCGCGCCGCGACGGCGCAGCGCGACCAGGTCGGTGCGGGCGGGCGCCGGGGAACCGGCGGCGCCGGTGGACGCGTCGGCGGCCGTGCCCTCCCGATCGGCGGCGGGGGCGGGGGCCGTGTCACCGTCCCGGGTACGGCGGTGCTCGGGAAGCGACGGCTCACCGGCCTGCTCGACCTCGAAGCCCGCGTCGGCGATCATGTCGAGGTCGGCCGCGCCCGGCTGCCCCTCGCTGGTGAGGTAGTCGCCCAGGAAGATGGAGTTCACCACGTGCAGGGCGAGCGGCTGGAGGGTTCGCAGGTGGATCTCCCGGCCGCCGGCGAGCCGTACCTCCACGTCGGGGCAGACGAACCGGGTCATCGCCAGGATCCGCAGGCAGTGCTGCGGGGTCAGCGTCCAGTTCTCCGACAGCGGGGTGCCCTCGAAGGGGATCAGGAAGTTCACCGGCACCGAGTCCACGGCCAGCTCGCGCAGCGCGAGGACGGTGTCCACCAGGTCCCCGGGGGTCTCTCCCATGCCCGCGATCAGCCCCGAGCAGGCCGACAGGCCCGCCTCGTGGGAGCTGCGCACCGTCCGGACGCGGTCGGCGAAGGTGTGCGTGGTGCAGATCTCGCCGTAGACCTCCTCGGAGGTGTTGAGGTTGTGGTTGTAGGCGTCCACTCCGGCCTCGCGGAGCCGGGTGGCCTGCCGGTCCGACAGGAGTCCCAGGCAGGCGCAGATCTCCACGTCCGGGGCGCGGTCCTTGATCGCCGCGATGGTGTCGGCCACCCGCTCGACGTCGCGGTCGGTGGGCCCGCGCCCGCTGGCCACCAGGCACACGCGCTTGGCGCCGCCCGCCACGCCCGCTTCGGCGGCCTCCGCCGCCTCCTGCGGTTTGAGCCAGCTGTACTTCAGGATGCCCGCGGTCGAGCCGAGCCGCTGGGAGCAGTAGGAGCAGTCCTCCGGGCACAGGCCGGACTTGAGGTTGACGAGGTAGTTGAGCTTGACGCGGTTCGCGAACCACCGCCTCCGCACGCGTCCCGCCGCGGCGACCACCGCCAGCAGGTCGTCGTCGGAGGTCGCCAGCACCGCCAGCGCCTCCTCGCGCGTCGCGGACTCGCCGCGCATGCCCTTGTCCACCAGCCGGGTCAGCAGATCCATGGAACCGATCTTCGGACCCGGCGCCGGTCAGCCCAATGGCCGGACCGGACAAAGGTCCGGCCGTGAAGTTTGTAGGGCGCTGTGCGGGGCGGGGAGGTATCGGGCCTTGGAGGCGGCCGGCGGGACCGGCCGGCGCGGGGCGGGCGGACCTCGCTCCACGAGCCGCCCATGGCCTGGCCGGATCCGTCCCCGCGCGGCCCGGCGTGCCCTACAGGCCGCCCCCGGACATTCCGTGCACGGTCGGGATCGTGCCCAGCCGGCCTCTCTGGAAGTCCTCGAACGCCTGCTGAAGCTCTTGCCGGGTGTTCATGACGAACGGGCCGTAGTGAGCGATCGGCTCCCGGATCGGCCGCCCGCCCAGCAGCACGACCTCCAGGTCGGGCGTGTGGGAGTCCTGCTTCTCGTCCGCGCGGACGGTCAGCGAGCCGCCGCCGCCGAAGACCGCGGTCTGGCCCAGGTGGATCGGCCGGCGCTCGGCGCCGGCCGCCCCGCGGCCCGCCAGGACGTACGCGAGGCCGTTGAAGTCCTCCCGCCACGGCAGCGTGATCTCCGCGCCCGGCGCCAGCGTCGCGTGGATCATGGTGATCGGCGTGTGCGTGACGCCGGGACCCTCGTGGCCGTCCAGTTCGCCCGCGATGACGCGCAGGAGCGCGCCTCCGTCCGGGGAGGTGAGCAGCTGGACGCTGCCGCCGCGGATGTCCTGGTAGCGGGGGGCCATCATCTTGTCCCTGGCCGGGAGGTTCACCCACAGCTGGAGGCCATGGAAGAGCCCGCCGGACATGACCAGGTGCTCCGGCGGAGCCTCGATGTGAAGCAGGCCGGAGCCGGCCGTCATCCACTGGGTGTCGCCGTTGGTGATCGTGCCGCCACCGCCGTGGGAGTCCTGGTGGTCGAAGACGCCGTCGATGATGTAGGTGACGGTCTCGAAGCCGCGGTGCGGGTGCCACGGGGTTCCCTTCGGCTCCCCGGGCTGATACTCCACCTCGCCCATCTGGTCCATCATGATGAACGGGTCCAGATGGCGGTGATGGATCCCCGCGAACGCCCGGCGGACGGGGAAGCCCTCACCCTCGAAACCGCTCGGTGCGGTCGTCACGCCGATCACGGGGCGCGGCACGGCGTCCGCCGGCGCGGCCACACGCGGCAGGGTCAGCGGGTTATCGACGGTCACGGCGGGCATTTACGGCTCCTTCCAAAGAACTCGTTGACGTCAACTCAGTTGATACTTCAACTATTCCGTGCCGGACAGGCGCGGGTCACCGGGTCATCCGGGGGCCTTGCCGCGCTGTGCCGTACCGATGAAGAGCTTGCCGGTGAGCTGCTCCGGGGTGGGCGCCAGGTCGGTCCCGGTTTTTCCGCTCAGCGCGTTGTAGGTGACGGTGTAGGAGGTCGACCCGGTGTAGTAGGAGGCGAAGTCCCCCAGGTCGTTGTTCCGGAACACCCGGGACAGGGGGCCTGCCTTGGTGAGGTCCCAGACGCCGAAGAAGACCAGGCAGGAGGCGAAGTCCTTCATGGTCGCCACCGCGTTGTCCTCGAAGGAGCCGGGGTCGTCGCCGAAGGCCGCCTTCGCGCCGATCGACAGGGCGGTGTCGCCGAGCGCGAAGAAGGCGCTGCCCGCGACGTACGTCGCCGCCTTCTCCCGCACGATCTGCGCGACGTGCCGTTCGAGGAGCTGCCCGATGAGCCGGGCCCGCATCCGCCGGTACAGGCGTTCGGCGGCCCACTTGACGGCGGCCGTGCCGGGCCCGCCCAGCCACGGCCAGGATCCGGCGAACGCCAGCTGCGCCATGCTCGTCGCGGCCAGGACCTCCAGGGCGTGCCGGGTCGCCTCGACCGCCTCCGCGTACCCCTCGCACGCCTCGGCCGTCATCTCGCAGTGGGCGGCGACGGCCCCCGCGTACTCCTCGAAGGAGAGGCGGACGCCCTCGTCCCCGCCGCCGGTGGGGCGCGCGGCGACGGCCAGCAGGCCGCCCTGCCAGAACCGCCGGAACGCCGTGCTGCCCTCGCCGGGGTGGTCCCGCCACATCCGCGCCGCCACCGGGTCGAGGGCGTTCGCCGCTCTCCGGACCCGCTCGCCGAGCGACCTCCAGACGGCCGCCGCGGCGCGCGCCCCTTCCGGGTCGCCCTCCGGCCAGTGCTCGTACACGTCGTAGGCGACGAGGGCCGCCATCCCGGTGAGGCCCAGCGGGTACAGCGCCGGGCGTCCGAGCCTCACCACGGCATCCGCGGCACGTGGGAGATGGCCTCCCACTCGGCGGCCTCGACGTTCGTTCCCATGGTGAAGATGCGGTCCCCGATCCGGACGCAGAGGCCCCCGAGCGCGTGCGCCTCGCCCATGACCCCCTCGGCCATGTCCCGGTAGCCCGGTGATCCGGAGTCGCCGTGGTAGAAGATCCTCCCGGCCTGGTCGTCGCCCCAGAAGTTTCCCACCGCGTACAGTTCGTTCGCCTCGGCGACGGCCGCCTCGGTCAGCTCGGCGCCCTCCGTCGTGAAGGGTCTCGCGACGGACTGCTTCACGGCGTCGGGAGACATGATCATGTACGGTACAAAACCTTCTTTACCCACATGAAAATAGTATATTGCGATCACCGTGACGTCTCCCCGGTGGTGGCCGAGAGGGGTTCGGCCGTCCGCCGCGCCCCGCGCTCAGCCGAACACGCCCGGAGGCGGGACCGGGGTGACCACCGGGTCGCCGTCACGCAGCGGTGGCGCTCCGGCGACGAAGTCGGTCAGCGCCCTGCCGTACACGCACCTGGCCTGGGTGAGACCTCCCGCGCTCCGGCGGGTCAGGCCGTCGGTGGGCAGCTCGGCGCGGGACGCGGCGACGATGAGGTTGCCGAAGCGGCGTCCCCGCAGCACGCCCGGTTCGGCGAGCAGGGCGGTGTGCGGGAAGACGCCGCCGACGGTGGCGAGCAGCCGGCGGGCGAAGGCCAGGCCCTTGCCGTCGGCGACGTTGACGAGCAGGGTGCCGCCGGGGCGCAGGACGCGGACGACGTCGTCCATGTACTCGCGGGTGGCCAGGTCGAGCGGCATCGTGGCGCCGCTGAAGGCGTCGAGCACGAACAGGTCGGCCGAGGCGTCCGGCAGCGCGGCGGTCGCGGTGCGGCCGTCGAGGATCCTGACCTTGAGCCGGGGCACCGACTTCAGGCGGAGCTGGTCCCTGACGAGCTGGACGAGACCGCCGTCCGGCTCGACGACGATCTGCCGCGACCCCGGACGGGTCGCGGCGACGTAGCGGGGCAGCGTGCAGGCGCAGCCGCCCACGTGCACGGCGTCCACCGGCCCCTCCGCGAGGAGGTCGATCACGATGGCCATGAGCTGGACGTACTCGAAGTCGAGGTACGTGGGATCGTCCAGGTCCACGTAGGACTGGGGCACACCCCCGGAGGAGATCACCCACCCGGTGGGCCGGTCGAGGTCGGCCAGGAGCTCTACCTCGCCGAAGGTGACCGGGTAGCGGCCCGGCATCGGCTCCCGTGGTTCCCGCCTGCTCATGGCCCGCGGCCCGCCTCTCCTGGTACGTCGTCTCCCGGCCGTCCATCCTTCCAGGTCCGCTCGCCCTTCCGGGTGAACGGGCGTCCCGCCGGGCGGCTCGCGTTCCCGGGGTGAACGGGCGTCCCGGCCGGGCGCGCGCTTCGGGGTGAACGGGTGACCCGTCGGGCGGGCGCACGCCTCCGGGCGCGTTTCCGGGTGAACGGGCGTCCCGTCAGCTCGGCTCGCCCTCCCAGGCGAAGGGCCGCAGCGAGGGGTCGAGGGGCGCGGCGGTCATCCGGTTGGCGAAGGTGGAGATCGTGTAGGCGCCGACCCCGAGGACGACCTCCAGGGCGTTCCTGGGGGTGTGGCCGGCGTCGAGGAAGGCGCGCATCTCCTCGTCGGTGACCGCGCCGAGGCGGTCCATGACCGCGAGGGTGAACAGCCGCAGCGCCTCCAGCCGGGGGTCGGAGAGGGGCTTGCGCTCCCGCAGGCTCTCGACGAGCTCGGCGGGCGCCTCCTGCCCGGCCAGCGCGGCGGTGTGCATCGCCACGCAGAGGTGGCAGGCGTTGCGGGTGGCGACCGTCATGACGACGACCTCGCGGTCGAGCGGGGTCAGGGAGGTCTGCTCGAAGGCGGCGTTGGCCGCGAGGAATCCCTTGAGCAGGTGCGGGGACTCGGACATCAGCGCCACCGCCGCGGGGAGGTGGCCGAACTTGCGGACGGTGGCCTCCATGGTGGGGCGGGCCTCGGCGGGGGCGCTTTCGAGGGTGTGGGGGACGAAGAGGTCGTTGGTCACGGAATGGCTCTCTTCCGGTGTCGGGGGTTCCCTCCGGGCCCGGTGAGCGGGGCGCGGAGTGGAGACGGGGCGGGACGGGGCCGGCGGCCGGGAGGGCCGCGCGGGGACGACCGGGCGGTTCCGGGCACGGGTGACCGATGCGCCGGATCCGAAGGTCAATCAGGTTGTCCATATGGTAAACCAGGTTGTCTTTATGGACAAGGTGGTTCCGCGCGGGTGGTCGGGGACGGCGACGGGCCGGCGCCCGATGGTTCGACGCGGGCGGCCGGGGGAGGGCTGCGACGGTGTAGGGAAGGTCACAACTTACGGCTACGTAACTTACGCTACCGTAGGTTCATGAGCTCGACCGGCACCCAGAGACCGTCCATCTCCATGTCGATCAAGCCGCGGCTGCGCGGCTGGCTGCACACCGGCGCGCTGCCCGTCGCGATCATCGCCGGGTACGTCCTCGTCGCCCTGGGCCCCACCCTGCAGGCGCGGCTCGCCGCCGCGGTCTACGCGATCACCTCGGGCCTGCTCTTCGGCGTCTCGGCCACCTACCATCGCGGCACGCTCTCCCCGCGGCTGGAGAGGGTGCTGCGCCGCCTGGACCACGCCAACATCTATCTGATCATCGCGGGCACCTACACACCGTTCGCGCTGCTCGCCCTCGACGGCCCGGCCCGTGTCGTGGTGCTGGCCGTGATCTGGACCGGCGCGATCGCCGGGGTGCTGTTCCGGGTGCTGTGGATCTCCGCCCCGCGCCTGCTGTCCACCGCCCTCTACATCGCGCTGGGCTGGACGGCGGTGTTCGTGCTGCCCCAGCTCCTGTCCGGCGCCGGGGTGGCCGCGGTGGCCCTGGTGATCGCGGGCGGGCTGCTCTACACCGCGGGCGGTGTGGTGTACGGCCTGCGCCGTCCCGACCCCTCGCCCCGATGGTTCGGCTTCCACGAGGTCTTCCACGCCTTCACCGTCGCGGCCTACGTCGTCCAGTACGTCGCCGTCTCGCTGGTGGTCTACGGAGCCTCCTGACGCGCCGGCCGTCCACGGAGCCTTCGCGCCGGGCGGCCTCCCGGCCCGATCGGACCGTTCGCCCGCTCCCGCCCGCTTCCAGGGCTCAGCCCGCGGCGAGCGCCAGGCGGCGGACGGCCCGTGTGGGCGGTGAGTGACCAAGGTCCCGGATGGACGGGACCTCCGCCGCCCCGGAGTGAGCCGTACGGCACCTCCGGCAAAGGCGGTGCAAAGGATTTGATGGAGACGTACCAGGAGAGCAGGGAACACCGGCAGCGGCCGGCGACGAAGGAGCCCCCCATGGCAGCCACCGCGCACCACCACACCAACCGCAAGCTCACCCACCGGCCCGCCGCCGTGGCCACCCCGACCCGGGACGACGCCGTCACCACCGCCGGGGAGACCGCGGCCACGGCGCGGCCGGCCGCCTACGCCTGGGCCGTGGCCCGGATCGGCATCGGCTGGATCTTCCTGTGGGCCTTCCTCGACAAGGTCTTCGGCTGGGGCTTCGCCACCCCCGCCGACCGCGCCTGGCTCAACGGCGGCAGCCCCACCACCGGCTTCCTCAAGGGCGCCGGTGACAACGCCCTCGGCGGTCTGTTCGGCGCCCTGGCGGGGCACGCCTGGGTCGACTGGCTGTTCATGACCGGCCTGCTGGGCATCGGCGTCGCGCTCATCCTCGGCGTGGGCATGCGGATCGCCGCCGCCGCCGGCACCCTGATGCTGGTGCTGATGTGGGCCGCCGAGCTGCCGCTGGCCAACAACCCCTTCCTGGACGAGCACCTGGTCTACGCCGTCGTCCTCATCGGGCTGGCCCTGGCCGGCGCGGGCGGGACCCTGGGTCTGGGACGGTGGTGGGGCGCCACCGCCCTGGTCCGCCGCCTGCCGATCCTGAGGTGAGACCCGTCCCCGTCCGGCGCCCGCCCCCGCCCCCGGGGCGGGCGCCGGCATGTCCGGACGGGCGCGTGCCGGGAAGCGGGAGGATCGGGACGGCGCGGGTACGTCCGGCAGGAGCGTGCGGGGCGCGAGCGAAGACCATCGAGGAGGAGAACGATGACCGGATCGATCGTCGTCGGGGCCGACGGCTCCGAGTCCGCGACGGCCGCGGTGGAGTGGGCCGCGCTGGACGCCGCGCGCGGCGGCGCGGCGCTGAGGGTCGTGCACGTACGTGAGCCGTGGGCCGCCGCGTTCCCGCCGGCCGGGACCGGCGCGAACGAGGACGTGCGGACCCGCTACTGCGAGGACGTGCTGGACGCGGCGGTACGGCGGGCCCGCGAGTGCGCGCCGGAGATCGAGGTCACCGGCGCCGTGGTGACCGGCGCGGTGGTCGAGAGGCTACGGGACGAGGCCGAACGGGCGGACGAGGTCGTGATCGGCAGCAGGGGGGCGGGCGGTTTCGCCGAGCTGCTGCTCGGGTCGGTGGGGCTGGGCCTGGCCGGACGGGCCCCCGGCCCGGTCGTCGTGGTCCGCGCCCCCGCCCGGACCGTCCACGGGACGGTCGTCGTCGGCTTCGACGGCTCCGAGCACTCCGAGGCCGCCCTCGGTCACGCGTTCGCCCAGGCCCGGCTGCGCGGGGCCCGACTGCGCGTGGTCCACGGCCGGCGGAACCCGGTGCTCCCCGTCCGCGCCCTCGACCACGCATCCCTGCTGGAGGAGTCGTTCCAGGCGGAGGTCCGTACGGCCCGGCAGCGCCTGGAGCCCTGGCGGGAGAAGTACGCCGACGTCGAGGTGGCGGAGTCGGCCGTTCCGGCGCACCCGGTGCCCCTCCTGGCGGAGGAGTCGCGGAGCGCAGACCTGGTCGTCGTCGGGGCGCGGGGGCTGGGCGGGTTCGGCTCGGCCGTACTGGGCTCGGTCAGCCATGGCGTGCTGCACCACGCGCACTGCCCGGTCGCGGTCGTGCGGCCCCGCGAGGAGGACGAGGCGGGCGGGGAGCGTGGAGCGGACCGGTGAGGTGGGCGGGGAGCGCGGGGCGGACCGCTGAGCAGGACGGTGAGAACGGGGCGAGCCGCTGAGCCGGTGGATCTCGGGAAGATAAGACCCTTTTGACCGATCCGTGGCCTGCTGCCAGGGGATTTCTGGGCATAAATCGGTCAAAAGGGGAGGTGGGTCATGGAAGAGCTGACCCGTACATGGTGGGTCTATCTCGTTCGCGGAGCCTGCGCGATCCTGTTCGGCCTGCTGGCGATCCTCTGGCCGGGCATCACGGTCTTCGCGCTGGTCGTCGTCTTCGGCGTCTACGCCGTCGTCAACGGCGTGTTCGCCCTGTTCGGTTCGCGGGAGAGCGGCTCCCGGGCCTGGATGATCGCCTACGGCGTGCTGAGCGTCCTGGCCGGCGTCGCGGCCCTCGTCTGGCCGGGGATCACCGCGCTCGCCCTGCTGCTCCTGATCGCGGCCTGGGCCGTCGTCGTCGGCGTCACGGAGATCATGGCGGGGATCCGCCTGCGCAGGGCCGCCACGGGGGAGTGGGCCTTCATCCTCAGCGGGGTGCTGGCGGTCCTGTTCGGCGTCCTGCTGTTCGCCTGGCCGGCCGCCGGCGCGCTGGCGGTCGTCTGGCTCATCGGCACGATGGCGATCGTCTACGGCGTCGCCCTGGTGGCGCTCGCCTTCCGGGTGCGGGCACTCCACTCCCGCAGGGCCGGTCCCGCGGGGGCCGCTCCCACCCCCGCCTGACCCGGGGGGCGCCGGGCCCGGAGCCGCCTGTCCGGCATCGGGGAGGCGGCTCCGCCGTACCGGACGCCCGAAAAGGTCACCACGGGGAGACACCGAAGAATATTTATAAAAACAGCCTCTTCTGCGTAACGTCTCCATAGGGATGACCGTTCAACGGGGAATCATCTTCCCACACCCTGTGGAGGCGACATGGACGTTCACGGCCGGCTCTCTCGTCATCTGCTCGTCGACGGCTACCGCCTGGTGCTGGATCTGGAACGCAGCCGGGGCTCCCGGCTGGTCGACGCCCGCACCGGCCGGACCTACCTGGACTTCTACACCTTCTTCGCCTCCGCGCCGCTGGGTGTGAACCCGTTCGACGACGACCCCGCCTTCCTGGCCCTCCTCGGCAGGATCGCCGCGAACAAGCCGGCCAACCCCGACCTCTACACCGTCCACCTCGCCGACTTCACCGAGACCTTCGTCCGGGTGCTGGGCGACCCCGAGCTGCCGCACCTCTTCTTCGTCGAGGGCGGCGCGCTGGCCGTCGAGAACGCGCTGAAGTGCGCCTTCGACTGGAAGAGCCGCCGCAACGAGGCCGAGGGCCGCTCTCCCGGACTCGGCACCCGGGTCCTCCACCTCACCCGGGCCTTCCACGGCCGCAGCGGCTACACCCTCTCGCTGACCAACACCGACCCGGTCAAGACCGACCGCTTCCCGAAGTTCGACTGGCCGCGGATCGAGGTGCCCGCCGTCCATCTCGGCGACGTCGAGGCGGCCGAGGAGCGTGCCCTGGCCCAGGCCAGGGCGGCCTTCGAACGGCACCCGCACGACATCGCCTGCTTCATCGCCGAGCCCATCCAGGGCGAGGGCGGCGACAACCACATGCGGGCGGAGTTCCTCCAGGCGATGGAACGGCTCTGCCACGAGCACGACGCCCTGTTCGTCGTGGACGAGGTGCAGACCGGCGCGGGCACCACCGGCACCCCCTGGGCCCACCAGCAGCTCGGCCTGCGCCCCGACATCGTGGCCTTCGCCAAGAAGGTCCAGGTCGGCGGGATCATGGCGGGCCGCCGGGTGGGCCTGGTGCCCGACAACGTCTTCCGGGTGAGCGGGCGGATCAACTCCACCTGGGGCGGCGGGCTGGTGGACATGGTCCGCTCCCGCCGGATCCTGGAGATCATCGAGCGCGACGGGCTCATCGCCCGGGCCGGCGAGCTCGGAGCCGAGCTCCTCGCCGCGCTGCAGAAGATCCAGGCCGGCTTCCCCGAGCTGGTCGGCAACGCCCGGGGGCGCGGCCTCATGTGCGCCTTCGACCTGCCGGACCCGGCCGCGCGCGACCGGCTGGTCGCCCTGCTCCGGCAGGACGAGGGCGTGCTCGTATTGCCCTGCGGCGAGCGGTCGGTACGGCTGCGCCCGGCCCTGTCGATCACCCGCGAGGAGCTGGAGGAGGGGACGGAGGCCGTCTCCCGCGCCCTGACCGCCCTGCGGGACGCGCCCCCGCCGGCCTAGCCGTACGGGCCGCCCCGCCGTACGAAGCCGCTCCGCTTCGTGGGGCACCGTACGGCGGGGCGGAGGTCAGGCGCCGGGGACCCACCGGTAGTGGGTCGTCAGCCTCCCCTCGTCGTCCAGGACGTGGAAGGCGAGAGCGGGCGGTTGGGTCAGGTCGGCGTGGTCGTCGGCGTGGGCCCGGTGGTCCCAGGGCAGCCGGAGCGTGGACACCACCCCGGGGGCCACCAGGAGGGGCCGGCCGGCGAAGGTCGTCGCCGCGGGGGTGTGGGCGTGCCCGCTCAGGAAGGCGAGGAGGTTCGGGTGGCGGTCCGCCAGTTCGGCCAGGCGCCGCTCGCCGAACTGGCGGATCTCGTCGACGTAGGGGATGGCCAGCGGGACCGGCGGGTGGTGGAAGCCGACCAGCACCGGAACGGTGTCCGGGGTGCCGTCGAGGACGTCCGCCAGCCAGGCCAGCGTCTCCTCCTCCAGGTGGCCGTGGTCCTTGCCGGGCACCGAGGAGTCGCACAGGGCGAGGACGAACCCGTTCCCCCGGTGGACCTGGTTGACCGGCGCCGCGACCTCGTCCACCGCGTCTGCGGCTCCGGGTTCCCCCGTCGCGGTCGTCCCGGGCGCCTCCGCCGCCGCCGGTTCCGCCTCCGTCTCCGTCCGTCCTGTCTCCGTCGCCGTCCGCCCCGCCTCCGCGGGCCGTCCGAGCAGGACACGGCGGAACGCGGCGCGCTCGTCGTGGTTGCCGGGGCAGGTCAGCACCGGGTGGCGGGACGTGAGGATCCGCCGGGCCAGCTCGTACTCGCCGGCCAGACCGTGGTCGGCGATGTCACCGGTGACCACGACGGCGTCCAGGTCCCAGGGCAGCCCCTCCAGATGGTCCATGACCGCGCGGGCGCGGTCGGCGCTGCGCTGTCCGTCGTCGATGTGGATGTCGCTGAGGTGGGCGATGACGATCACCGGTGGATCTCCTTTTCACGTGGTGTCCCGGCGGAAGGGGACGGCGGGACGCCGCGGGCCGCACGTCCGCGCGACGTACACGGGTCCCGCGGGCCCGTGAAAACGGGCGGGCTGGTGAACAGGAACCTACGACGGCGACCGGACCACGGGTAAGATCCGGTTCCGTGCCGGATGACCGGTCCAATCCTCACGGCCTTCAGCCCGCGGGTGGCCGCCGGCTTTCCCCGCGGACGAGCAGCATCGCCGCCGGCGGCGGGCAGACCGCCATGAACGCGCTCACCGGGAGATCGGCGCCCAACGACTCCGCCGGTTTCCCGCCCAGGGCGCCGAGCAGCCAGAAGGGCACGGACAACCCGATGAGCAGTACGACGAACCGCAGAGGTGACCTGTTTGACGATATGTCGCGATTCTTGATCACATGATCATCGTATTCGGCCCTCATTGGAGGCCTCCCGCTGCCTCCACAGGCCGATCGCGGTCATCCGGCAGTCGGCGCCGAGCTTGGCGTAGATCCGGTTCACGTGGTTCTTCACGGTCTTCTCGCTGAGGAAGAGGTGCTGGGCGATCTGCCCGTTGGAGCGGCCCGTGGCTATCAGCTCCATGACCTCCGCCTCGCGTCTGCTCAGGCCCGTCGCGACCCGCGGGTCGGTGGGATGGGGGGAGTGGGGGGCGTCGTCGGATCTCATCCGGCCTCCGTGGCGGCTACACGGTCAGGTCGCCGAAACCCCCCGGTCTTACGGCGAGGCGATGAAGTGAGCATAACCGGTTATATCTGGATTTGGTGATCCAGTCGCGGATGGAAAGCGGAACGGCCGGTCCCGTAGGACCGGCCGTTCCCCGTGGGGTGAGTGAAGGGACTTGAACCCTCGACATCCAGGACCACAACCTGGCGCTCTGCCAACTGAGCTACACCCACCGCGTCTGCCGTGGCAGCACATGGAAAAGTGTAGCGGTTCCCGGGAGTCGTTTCGTACCGCGTTTCGCGAACGCGTTCCGCTCCCGGCCCGTACGCCCGTTCCGTGCCGTGCCCGCGGCCTGGTCCGTGCCCCGTCCGCGGGCGTCCCGCGCCGTCAGGCCGGCTCCGCCGAGACGCCCTCGGCCAGCTCGCGTGCCGTGGCGGAGTCGGGCCCCGGCTGGGCCACGAAGACCGCCGCGCGGTAGTAGCGCAGCTCCCGGATGCTCTCGGTGATGTCGGCCAGCGCCCGGTGCCCGCCCTGCTTCTCCGGTGCGGAGAAGTACACCCGCGGGTACCACCGCCGGGCCAGCTCCTTGATCGAGGACACGTCGACCATCCGGTAGTGCAGGAAGGCGTCCACCCCCGGCATGTCGCGCGCGATGAAGGAGCGGTCGGTGGCGATGGAGTTGCCGCACAGCGGCGCCCGCTTCGCCTCGGGGACGTGGCCCCTGATGTAGGACAGGACCATGGCCTCGGCCTCGGCCAGGGTCACCCCGCCCTCAAGGGACTCCAGCAGCCCGGACGCGGTGTGCATCTCCCGGACGACGTCCGACATCTGCTCCACCGCCTCCGGCGGAGGCTTGATCACCACGTCCATGCCCTCGTCGAGCTGGTTCAGCTCACTGTCCGTGACCACGCAGGCCACCTCGACAAGGGCGTCTCGGCCGAGATCGAGCCCGGTCATCTCACAGTCGATCCAGACCAGCAGGTCACTCATAGCCTTCAGCGTAGTCCCACCTTCAGGAGAGCTTGAGGGAGCCGACCACCCGGTCGACCACCTGGAGACCGAGGTTGTCGGGCACGGACATGTACATCAGCGCCGGGCGTCTGCCCGCGCCGCGGTCCACGAGCACCATGGCGCCGCGTTCCTTCTTGAACTTCCAGCCGTTGGCCTTGGCCTCCTTGGAGAAGTCCATGTCGAAGACGAGGAGCCAGGCGTCCCTGCCGCTCACCTTGATCGCCTTGTTCTCGACGATCTTCTTGTCGTGCGGGGGGCTGTAGAAGACCGGTTCGATGCCCAGCAGCAGTGACGCGAGGGTGGCCCGCATGCCGGGGACGCCGTCGTAGCCGAACCTGTCCGGCAGCTCGCCGGTGAAGACGTTGCCGACCCAGTCGTGGCCCTCGCCGTCGAAGTCCTTCTGGGAGATCGCCTCGACCCTGCTGCCGCCCAGGAAGCTCGTGCCGTCCGTACGGGTGCCGGGCGGCACCTTCCAGGGCTCGCCGGGGAAGTCGTAGGACAGGCCGGAGGTGGAGTCGGAGATGCGCCCGTCCTCCGGCTGGGGCAGCTCGGGGCCGTCCGAGGGGAGCGGCTCCGGCGTCGCCGGGTCCGACGGCGAGGGCGTCGGTTCCGTGGTCGCAGCCGTAGGGGACGGGGGGCGGTCGTCCGCGCGCTCACGGCCCCCGGGGTTGATGAGGAACGCGGCGGCGACGATCGCCACGACCAGGACCACCGCGCCGCCGACGCCGAGGATCCAGGGCAGGGAGGCGTTCCGGCGCGGCTGCGGCGGGCCGTACGCGCCCGCGGGCAGTTGCGCCGTGACGTTCGGCGGGCCGTCCCACGGCGGTTGCCCAGATTGTCCAGGCCGGCCGTACTGACCGGACTGGCCGGGCCGGCCGTGATGTTCGTGCGGGCCGTACTGTCCCGGTTGTCCCGGCTGGACGGGCGGGCCCGCCGGGGCCGGATGGTCGTGCGGACCGGTCCGGCCCGCCTGGCCGGGGAGCGGCCCGGCGGGGCCCGGCTGTCCGGGATGCTGCCCGGTCGGGGGCGGGGACGCCGGTCCGGCGGGGGTCTCCACCGGATGGGTGGCGTCGGTCCACTGGTTCCCGTCCCACCATCGCAGCTGCGGTGAGCCGTAGGGATCCGGGTACCAGCCGGCGGGGGTCTGCGTGGTCATGGCCGTCAGAGTAGTAAGAACCTATTTATCCTGCATTATCGGCATATCCGGATCATGACGTGCATCGGTAGGTGAAAGTGGCCTTGTCCTGGAGTTTCTTCCCCTTGGGCAGGGGCGAGAGGACCTGCAGGGTGGCGGTCCCCCGGAAGTCCCCATTGCCGTTGATACTCCACCGCAGGGTCACCTCGTGCGAGGTCTTCCCGGCCTCGACCACTTCGGTCTTCTCGACCGGTGTCCTGCGGTCGCTCTGCCGCCACCGGTAGCGGACCTTCCCGGCGGAGCCGTTGGTGGAGAGCACGCCGGTGATCCTGACGAGCACGGAGCAGTCCTTCGGTTTCTTCGGCGGGATCACCCGCACCCCGGTCACCGCCAGCGGCGTCCCCGGGTCCTCCGGCACGCGGAACAGCCAGGCCAGCACCCCGGCGGCCACCATCAGCGCGATGATCACCGAGGCGAGAGCCGTACGGCCGCGCCGGACCCGGCCGCCGGAGGCCCGCCGCCCGCGGGAGGCCGCGCCGGAAGACCCGTCACGGCCGCTCCGCCAGATCCGCGCGGCGTCGGTCTCCGCCGGCACCCCGGGCCCGAACCGCAGGACCGTGCTCTCGTCGCCTCCCGCGTGTCCGCCGCCCGCGGCGGCGGGCAGCAGCGTGGCGATCCCCCCCTCGTCCGGCGGTGGGGTCCCGGGAACGGGCCCCGGGAGGCCCGGAGCAAGGGCGGCCTCCGCCTGTCGCCGGCGCGCGGCCTCCGCCAGCCGGTCGCGCCCGGCGAACCCCTCCGGCAGCAGGTCGCGTCCGGCCAGCAGGACGTCACGGGCCTGGGTGAGGCCCCGGGCGGAGGCGGTCGCCGCCGCCCGCTCCAGGAGCCCGGCCGCCTCCGGGTACGGTGCCGCCCAGCGGGCGGCCAGGTCCATGGCGAGCGAGGCCCACGCCGTGATGTCGTGCTCCGGGGCCGCGGGACGGTCGCGCAGCGCCCCGGTCAGCCCGCGCTCGGCGAGCAGCGCCGACCCGTCGGCGGCGATCACCACCGTGCCCGGGTGCAGCGCGCCGTGGGCCAGGCCCGCCGCGTGCAGTGCCAGGAGCGTCTGCGCGGTCTCCACCAGGACCGCGGCCGCGCCGCCCGCACCGGGCCCCTGGGCGGCGGGCGGTTCGGACAGCAGGTCGGCCAGCGTGGGGCCGGCGGGCTCCGAGGTGAGCAGCCAGACGTCGTCCCCGGCCGCGACCAGGTCGGCGACCGGGAGCAGCCCGATCCGGCCGCCCCGGGCGAGATCCAGGTCGGAGGTCACGGTCCCGGCCAGCCGCCGCCGCGCCGCCGGGTCGGCGACCAGCTCCGGGGAGAAGCGCAGGGCGCCGCCCGGCCGTCCGTCGGCCGTCACCGCCGACCACCAGTCGCCCAGTTCCCCGGTGCGTGTCCGGCGGGCCGGCCGGAATCCGGCGAGACCCTCCGGGCCCGGGTTCACCGCCAGGTCCGGCCGTCCGGGCGCCCGCGGCGCCGTCCGGCCGTGCCCCGACCGGCGGCGAACGGGACGGCGCCGCCGGTCAGCGCCCCGAGGGCGAGGAACGCGGTGGACGCGGTCTCCTCGGGCGGGGCGGGGGAGAGGCTGAGGCTGGGCCGGCCCTCGCCGGAGCGTGTCGGAGTGGGGTTGGTCTCGCCGCCACCCTCGGTGGGGGTGGGGCTCTCGGGCTTCGGCGTCCTCGGCGGTTGCGTCGCCTGCGGGGCGGAAGGCCGCGGTGTGGAGGTGGCCCGCGGCGGCGAGGTCCGCGTCGGCTGCTCGCCCGGACCGCCGATGTCGGAGGTCTCCTCCTCGGTCGCGGTCGCGGTCGGTGAGGGCTTCCGGCTGGGGGCGGGCCGGTGCGGGCGGCGGGTCCGCGTCGGGGTGGCCGACGGTTTCGCGGTGGCCCTGGAAGGCCGGGCGGTGGGCCGGCGCGCGGGCGGCACCGGCGGCGGGCTGGCCGCGGAGGTCGCCGCCGGGGGCTCGTCGGTCGCCGACGGGCTGGGCGTGGCCTTCGCCGTGGGCTCCTCCGACGTCTCCTCCTGCGGCTCGTCGGTCTCCCCGGGGGTGATCGACTCCACCGGCTCCGAGGGGGTCGCGCTCACGGTGGCGGCCGAGCTGCGGGCCTGGATCTCGCTGGAGCCGGAGGAGTTGACCAGCACCATCCCGATGACGCCGATCAGCGCGACGCACCCGACGCCGACCAGGATCTTGGAGCGCCGCCTGGACATCACCGCCCGCCAGCCGTGGTCGTCCAGGTCCAGGTCCTCATGCTCGTCCGACCCGGTCCCTCCCGGCACCGGGTCGCCCAGGTCGGTCTCGGCGAGCGAGGTGTGCGCCTCCGAGGTCGCCGGCTTGCGCGGGAAGGGAAGGAGCGACGCCATGATCCCGGCGAGCGCCGCCAGGCGGCGGCGTCCCCGCTCCTCCCAGTCGGGGCCGTAGGCGTCGGCGGCCACCGCCTCCAGCTCGGTGAGGAAGGCGATGGCGGTCGGCGGGCGGTCGGTCTCGTGCTTGGCCAGGCCCCGCTCCACCAGGCCCCGCAGGGCCGAGGGCACCTCCTCCGTCGGAGGGGCCATGCTCTGGTGCTGCCGGGCCAGCGCGGCGATGTTCGTCCCGCGGAACGGGCGGGCGCCGGTCAGGCACTCGAAGAACACGGCGGTGGCCGCGTAGACGTCGGTGGCGGGGGAGGCCGGGCCTCCGGACCACTGCTCCGGCGCCATGTAGGGCGGCGTGCCCGCCGGGACGTCCCCCTCGCCGGAGCGGACGGCGATGCCGAAGTCGACCAGCCGGCTCGTGCCGTCGGGCTCGATCAGGACGTTCTCGGGCTTGAAGTCGCGGTGCACGACGTTGATCTTGTGGGCGGCGGCCAGGCCGGTGAGCGCCCCCTTGAGCACCGTCAGCGCGGCCTCCGGGCCGGTCGGCCCCTCCGAGCGGAGGACGGCCCGCAGCGGGACGCCGTTGACCAGCTCCATGACGATCGCGGCGCCCTCGCCGGTCTCGACGTAGTCGTAGAGCCGGACGGCGTGGGGGCTGTCGAGGGTGTAGAGCACCCGGGCCTCGTGCCGGAAGCGCGCGACGAAGCCGACGTCGCCCCTGAGCCTGTCGGACAGGTACTTGATCGCCACGAGGACGTCGTCGGCGTCGTGCCGGGCCATCATCACCCGGCCGGCGGCACCGGCGCCCAGCTCGCGGATCTCCGTATAGCCGGGGACTCGCCAGGCCGATGACGTGCCGTACATGCGGTCTCCTCAGTTGACTGGGCCCCCACCCATGAAAGACGGACCGTAGCTTAGCGACAGAACCTCGGTTTCCGGTGATTAACCACAAATCATCAGAACGCCTGTAAAAGCGAGGGTGTACGGCCCGCGGGAAGCCCTTCCGGCGGCGGCGGTGACCGGCCCGGCGCGGGGGGACGATGCGCCCCACCGGTCTGGCGCGGGGGACCGGTGTGCCCTGTCGGCCCGGCGCGGGGACGACGTGCCTTATCGGCCCGGCACGGCCTGGGAGACGGCGTGCCTTATCGGCCCGGCGCGGCGCGGGAGACGACGTGCCCGGGGACGTCCACCCCCGCGGCCAGGGCGGGATCGGCCTCCGGCTCGCCCCAGGAGGCGTGCAGCGGCAACACCCCGGCCCAGACGGGCAGCGCGTAGTCCTCCTCCTCGTCACCCGGCGGGCCCTGCCGTACCTTCACCGACGCCTCCGCCAGGGAGAGGGCCACCACGGCGGTGGCGGCGAGCTCCTTCCGCGTCGGCGGGCGGACGGCGTCCCACTGACCGGGCGCGAGCTGCTCGGTGATCGCGCGCAGTCCCTCCATCCGCTCCTCCGGGTCCGTCACGACGCGGGGACGGCCGTAGACCACGGCGGAGCGGTAGTTCACCGAGTGGTTGAAGACCGAGCGGGCCAGCACGATCCCGTCCAGGTGGGTCACCGTGACGCACACCTCGCCCTCCGCCCGCAGCGACGAGGAGCCGGTCGAGCCGTGCAGGTAGAGGGTGTCGCCGACGCGGCCGTAGCAGGTGGGGAGCACCATCGGCGCCCCGTCGGCCCGCACCACGCCCAGATGGCAGATCAGCCCGGCGTCCAGCACCTCGTACAGGTCCTCGCGGCCGGTCCTGGCCCGTTCCCCCATGCGGCCGGGACGGGTGCGCGGAGTCGTGGAAAGCATGCCTCTAACCTATGGAGAAGTGGACATGGGGAACATGGCCACTTTTCTGTGCTTCCGGGAGACCACTTTGCCGCGCACCTCCGTCGACCTGCCCGTCTCGGTGGACCGTGACGCCCTCGTCCCGCTCACCGTCCAGCTCGGGAACCGGCTCCGCGCCGCCATGCGCGACGGCACCATCAAGTCCGGCGAGCGCCTGCCCTCCACCCGCGCCCTCGCCCGGCAGCTCGCGGTCAGCCGCACCGTCGTCACCGAGGCGTACCAGCAGTTGTACGCCGAGGGCTGGCTGGACGGCCGCCACGGCTCGGGCACCTACGTGGCCGACGTGGTCGTCCACGCGCCCTTCCCGCCGGTCGCCCCCGCCGTCGCGCCCGCGCCCGCTCCCGTCGCGTCGGCCGGAGCGGCGGGGGCCGCCGGAGCCCCCGGGTCCGGTTCCGCCGGTCCCGTTCCCGCTGTGAGGGGCGCCGCTTCCACCGGTCCCGTTCCCGCCGCGGGGGACGCCGTTCCCGCCGGTTCCGTTCCCGCCGTGAGGGGCGTCGCTTCCGCCGGCCCGGGCGGGACTCCCGCGAAGCACGTGATCGACCTGCGTCCCGGCCGGCCCTGGGTCCGCGACCTCGACCGGGCCGCCTGGCGCCGGGCCTGGCGGGCCGCCGCCGACCTGCCGCCGGGGGACGACCCCGACCCCTACGGCCTGCCCCGCCTGCGCGAGGCGCTGGCCGAGCACCTGCGCAGGACCCGGACGGTCGCCGTGGGCCCGGAGGACATCATGGTCACCCGGGGCACCGGCAACGGCCTCGACCTCATCGCCGCCACGCTGCTGCGTCCCGGCGACCGGGCGGGCGTCGAGGACCCCGGCTACCGGGTCGCGGGCAACGTCTTCGCCGCCCGGGGCGCCGAGATCGTGCCCTGCCCGGTGGACCGGGACGGCGTCGTCGTCGAGGAGCTCCCCGACGACCTGCGCGTCCTCTACACCACCCCCGCTCACCAGTACCCGCTCGGCGGACGCCTGCCGATCCCGCGGCGGGAGCGCCTGCTGGCCTGGGCCCGCCGTACCGGCGCGATCGTCGTGGAGGACGACTACGACGCCGAGTTCCGCTACGACGTCGCCCCGCTGCCCGCGCTGCACTGCCTGGACCCCGAACGCGTCGTCCTGCTCGGCACGCTGTCGAAGTCCCTGTCCCCGGACGTGGGGGTCGGCTGGCTGGTGGCCGCCCCCGGCCTGCTCGCCGCCGTCGCCCGGACCCGCCACGACCTGGCCGACCGTACCGGCGGCCCGGTCCAGCAGGCGGTCGCCGTACTGCTGGAGAGGGGAGACCTGGACCGGCACCTGCGGCGCATGCGGCTGGAGTACGCCCGCCGGCGCGCCGCCGTCGTCGACGCGCTGGGCCCGCTGGTCAGCGGCGACACCGCGGGGCTGCACGTGATGATCGAGATCCCGCCTTCCGCCGTCCCCTCCGTCGTCGCCCGCGCCGCGGAGCGGGGCGTGCTCGTCGACTGGACCGAGAGCCCACGCCGCAGCGATCGGCCGCGCCGGTACGGGCTGGTGCTCGGGTACGGCGCCGCCTCGCTGACCGAGGTCAGGCGGGGAGCCGCGGTGATCGCCGAGTTGATCGGGGACATACGGCGGTGACCCGTCTGGCGGATGAGCGCCGAATGGCGTTCTAATGTTTGGTCATGAGCACGCCCGGCATCAACTGGTCCCGCCTGGTCGCCTGGATGGCGAGCAACGTCCCCGACCTGGGGGAGCCCACCGGGGTCTCCCTCATCTCGGGCGGGAAGTCCAACCTGACGTATCGGATCGACACCCGCATCGACACCCGGACCGACACCCCGACCGGCGCCGGGGACCGCGCCCTGGTCCTGCGCCGTCCCCCGCTCGGCCACGTCCTGCCCACCGCGCACGACATGCGCCGGGAGTGGCGGGTCATCTCGGCGCTGGCCGGGACGGCGGTGCCGGTGCCCGAGCCGATCGCCCTCTGCGTCGACGAGGACGTCATCGGCGCGCCGTTCTACCTGATGGGACACGTCGAGGGGCGGGCCGTCAGGGGGCGGCAGGACGCCGAGCTGTCGCCCGGGGACGCCAGGGCGCTCTCGGAACGGCTCGCCGAGATCCTGGCGGCCATCCACGCCGTCGACTACGAGGCCGTCGGCCTGGCCGGGTTCGGTCACCCCGACGGGTACATGGCACGCCAGCTCGAACGCTGGGGGCAGCAGTGGGAGCGCTCGAAGACCCGCGAGCTGCCCGAGTACGACCGGCTCGCCGCGCGTCTGCGCGACCGCCTGCCCGCCGCCTCCCGCGCCGCCCTCGTGCACGGCGACTACCGCCTGGACAACACGCTGGTACGGCTCGCACCCGGCGCGGCCCCCGACATCCGGGCGGTCGTCGACTGGGAGATGTCCACCCTGGGCGACCCGATCGCGGACCTCGGCCTGACCCTGACCTACTGGCACGACCCCGGCGACGACGAACGGGCCGCCCTGCCGGTCGCCGGTGACATCACGCTCACCCCCGGCTTCCTCGACAGCCGGGGGTTCGCCGAGCACTACGCCCGGGTGTCCGGCGCCGACCTGGGCGACCTGGACTTCTACCTGGCGTTCGGCAACTACAAGCTGGCGGTCATCGTGGAGGGCATCCACGCCCGCTTCGTCCAGGGCAAGACGGTCGGGGAGGGGTTCGACGAGATCGGAGCCGCGGTGCCGCTGCTGGTCGCCCGGGCGCACCGGGCACTGGACGAGGGCCTCTGATCCGTTCCCTTCACCGCGGCCCCGACCCCCGCCATGCTCCACCGTGCTTCCGTCCTCACCGCGAAGTTCGTCCTCGTCGTGATGCCGTCCCGCACGCGCCCCCGTCCCGCACGCGCCCCCCTCCCGGGCGCGCGCTCGCTCCGGTCGCGCTCCCCGGCCCGCCCGCCGGGGAGCGAGGCGGCCCTACTTCTTCCGGAGCCCGGCGAACAGCCGCTCGGAGGCGCGGGCGTTCCATTGCAGCCGGTTCACGTCGGCGGGGTGCTGATGCACCGGCACGATCACGAACTCGACGTCACCGGGCTTGACCGTTCGCAGGCTCGCGGCGACGCTGAGCATCGTCTCCGCATCGAACCCGGGGTCGGTCCTGACCCACCTGCGCGCCTCGGTGAGGAAGCCCGCCAGCTTCGCCGGATCGCCGGTCAGCTTCTCCGCCTTCTTCACCAAGGCGGCCATCAGCCCCTGCTGGCGTTGGACGCGTATGAGGTCCGAGCCGTCGCCCAGGGTGTAGCGGATCCGCGCGTAGCCCAGCGCGGCCCTGCCGTCCAGCGTCTGCCGGCCGGCGGGGAGCTTCACCTTCGCCTTGGGGTCGTCCACCGCCCGCGGCAGCGTCACCTCCACCCCGCCCAGCGCGTCCACCAGCTTCGCGAACCCGGAGAAGTCGGTCTCCATCGCGTGGTCGACGCGGATCCCGGTCAGGGACTCCACCGTCTTCCACGCGCAGTTCAGCCCGCCCTCCGTGTAAGCAGAGTTGATCATTCCGGTCCGGGCCGGGACGGACTTCCCGCCGGAGGCCCGGCAGGAGGGGATCCGGACGATCGAGTCGCGGGGGAAGGAGACGACCGTGGCCTTCTTCCGTCCGGCGGGCAGGTGGATCAGCAGCATCGTGTCGCTGCGGTCGCCGATGTTCCCCTTGTAGCGGGGGTTGAACGCCTCGCTGTCCGTTCCGACGAACAGGATGTCGAGGGTCCCGTCGGCGGCGGGCGGGCGCCTGCCCTCCGGGGCCGTGACGGATGGGTCCCCGACGGCCGCCTGGAAGCCGTAGGCCCGGAGCACCACGGGGACGGCGACGGCGGCGGCCGCGGTGACCGCGGCGGCCAGGCCGAGCGCCGCCCAGCCGCGCGTCACCCGGAGCGTCCGAAGCGGCCGGGCGGCCGGGAACATCCGGGACGTCCGCTGCGGGCGGGACGCGGCGCCGAGGAGACGCCGCCGCTGGTGCGTGAGCGTCGCGGGCGGCTCGTGCTCCAGATCGCGGCCGAGGTCGCGGAGCATCGTCAGGTCGTCCATGGTCACGCCTCCTCCTGGTGCAACGGGTTGGTGTCGCCGAGCGCCGCGCGGAGCTTGCGCCGGGCCCGGTTGAGGCGGGACCGCACGGTGCCGACCGGGATGTCCAGGGCCCGCGCCACCTCCTCGTACGACAGGTCGCTCCAGGCGACCAGCAGCAGGACGTCGCGGTCGCGGGCCGCGATCCCGGCCAGGGCGCGGGCGAGCGCGGGCCGCGACGCCTGGGCGGTGACCCCGGCTGCCACCCGGTCGGCGGGCGACTCCACGACGTCCTCGGGGACGGTGCGCAGCAGCGACCGGTAGCGGGCGGCCTCGGCGCGGCGGTGCCGGGAGACCAGCCTGGTGACGATGCCGAACAGCCAGGGCCGGGCGTCGTCGTAGGTCAGGTCGTAGCTCCTCCGGCGGGCGAAGGCGACCAGGAACGTCTCCCCGACGAGGTCCTCGGCGCTCTCCGGACCGAGCCGGCGGGAGACGTACCGGTAGAGCATCGCCGCGTAACGGTCGAACAGCGCGGAGAACGCCTCCGGCCGCGTCAGGGACTCCCTGACGAGGTCGGAGTCGAGGCTCCGGGCGGTGGGCGGAGCGGTCATCGCGGGCACCATGGCATCAAGGCCGGCCTTCCGTGGGACGGGTGGTCATGGTGTATCGCCACACCCCCGCCCCCGGGTTCACGCCCGCCGCCGCGCCGCTCCCGGCCGCACGGCTCTCCCCACGCGTACGGCCTCCCACCCACACGGTCCCCGGCGTACGGCGGCGGCCGGGCGGTGCCCTACGTCAGGAGGGGTCGGTGGAGGCCGCCACGGCGCGGCGGCGGGCACCGCGACGGGAACGCCGTGCCAGCCGCCCGGTCAGCAGCGCGCCCAGCGCGGCGACCGTGGTGACGGAGGCCAGCGCGATCATCGCCCGGTCCGTGGTGAACGTGCCGCTCATGAAGAACGCCTCGCTCACGATCATCCCGAGGGCCACGCTGAGGGCCAGGGCGAGCGCCGTGCTCTCCGTGGCGTCCCCGGCGTGGTCACGGCGTCCGAACAGCGGGCGCGCCAGTGCCAGCACGGCGGTCCCCGGGCAGGTGAGCATGAAGACGATCGTCACCGTGACCCGCAGGAAGCCCACGTCGGCCACGTGCGTCACCAGCAGGGCCAGCCATCCGGTGAGGGCGAGCAGCGGCATCGGCCAGCTCGGCCGGTTCGAGGGGGTCACTTGCTCTTCTCCGGGATCATCTCGTAGACGACGCCCCCGGGGGTGCGCAGGAGCAGCTTGAAACGGCTCGACGCGGCGGCGCTCTTGTCGAGCCGGTCCACCGTCCCCTTGGGGAAGGTGCCCGCGGTCTCGGTGGCGGCCTTCTGCGCCCGGTTGATGATCAGATACGCCTTGCCGTCCGGCGGAAGCCAGGACATCAGCCTGGTCAGCGACGGTATCGGATTCTTGATCATCTCCGGCAGGGTGGGGACGTTGTCGGGCAGGTCCTTCACGGCGGTGCGTGACGGCGGCAGCTCGTCCAGCCAGGTGCGATCGTAGCGCTCGTAGTAGTCGTAGGCCCCGGGGAGGACGAACGTGGGCGCGATGATCTGCGAGCCGGGCGGTGCGACCTTGTAGACCGCCTGGACGAGCGCGACCTCCTCGGGGGTGAAGTAGTTCGTCTGCTCCTTGCCGTAGTTGCCGAAGAAGAATCCGGTGACCATCAGCAGGAAGACGAGCGGCAGCACCGTCAGGCGGACCCACTCCCGGCGGGCCGGCAGGAAGAGGGCCGCGGCCAGGAACGCGGTCAGCGGCAGCGTGAACAGGTAGACCCGGAAGACGATCTCGCCGCCGTAGCTTCCGCCGGCGAGGAACAGCAGCGGGCTCAGCCCGATCGCGACCAGTGGCAGCCACGCTCGCCTGAGCAGGTGGCGGCGCTTGTAGGCTCCGGCCAGCGCCAGCAGCCACAGCCCGGCGGACAGCGCGCGGTCGGCGTAGGCGACGATCACCTGACCCGGGGAGGCGTCACCGAGGGCGATGAGGCCGTCGTCGAGGTTGCCGCCGGCGTCGCCGAGCGACTCGAGGATGTCCCCCAGACGCTCCTCCAGGAGTTGCCGGGCGGCCAGCAGGTCCCACCCCACCACGACGATCGCGGTGACCGCCAGGATGCCGAGGTTGCGGTGGCGGCGCAGCAGGACCAGGGAGAAGAGCGCGGCCGTCAGCACCAGCGGGGTGAGCTGGTGGGAGGAGGCGATGCCCAGGACGACGACGACCAGCAGGCAGGACCAGATCAGGCGGGTCCGGGTGCCGGAGACGGGCGGAGGCTCGGCGGCCAGCGCCTCGGGATCCTCGCCGGCCCGGATCGGGCCGCGCCGGAAGCGCCTGACCACGACCGAGAGCACGATCAGGTAGAGGACGAGGGTGGTGGCCTGGGGGGAGAAGTAGTCCTGCCCGACCCAGGAGCAGGAGAAGTAGATCCACACCGCGCCCCACACCAGCTGCCGGTTGCGGGTCACCGTTCGCCAGAGCAGCAGCAACGGCAGGAGCAGCGCGGCGTTGAAGGCGGCCGGTCCCCACACGGCGATGCCGAGGGCGTTCTCCAGTCCCGCGGCCCTCGTCATGAGGGCGAAGAAGGAGAAGAACCCCGGCCACTGGTGGTAGGCCGACAGCGACGTGACACTGTGGTCGGTCGCGCCGTACCTGATCAGGTAGTCGATGACCGAGACGTGCTTCCACGCCCAGGAGTAGCGCAGCGACGGGTAGAGCAGGGCGGGGGTCGCGTGGAGCACGGCGATCAGCACGAGCACGTAGCCCGCGTGCCATAACTCCAGGGCCTCCCGGTCGCCCAGCAGGCAGACGAATCCGATCACCATGACCGCGATCGCCAGCCAGAACGTGACCGGCATGACCGTGATCAGCCCGAGGTCGGTCATCCCGTCGAGGTGGACGCCTCGGAGCGACAGCCCCCACAGGATGCTGGCCAGCGGCAGCGACGTGCGGGAGACGAACCAGGTCAGGGTGCTCACCTGCCGGGCGGTCCCCTCGGTGCGCGTGGTCCGCAGCCGCCGGGCGACGTAGCCGGCGTTGACCGCCGCCAGGCCGAGGAGCATGACCAGCAGGGCCTTCCAGCCCTTGACGTCCACCGGGCCGGTGAAGGTGACGGCCCGGAAGATCGCCTTGGGCAGCCCGGCCCGGACGGGCGCCAGGTGGGCCAGTGCCCCCTCCCGTCCGCTGGCCCGCCGCGGCACGCCCGCCTGCGACCGGCCCTCGGCGAAGCACCGGGCCAGGAAGTAGGACAGGCGGGCCCGGCGCGGCGGGACGTTCAGCCGCACGGCGGCCGAGGGCTCGTGGATCAGCTTCGCCTCGGGCGCGAGCTCCCGCAGGCGGGAGCGGAGCTCGGTCGCGGTCCCCCCGGTGGGCTCGGCGGCGGCGTCGCCCGCGCGGCGGTCCAGCGTCTCGGGGAAGCCGCCCGCCTCGGACAGCGTCCGGCGCCGGAACGACAGGGCGCCGCCGTACAGGTCGTCGATCTCCTCGGTCTCCTCGGGTGCGCCGGTGCACGGCACCCCCAGGACCCAGGACAGCTCGGTGGGGAACCAGTCGGGACGGCCGGCGCTCCAGCGCGGCGTCACCCGGCCGCGCACCGCGACCACGTCGTCGGCGTAGGCGGCCAGCAGTGACGCCGACCATCCGGGCTCGGGCAGTGAGCCTTCGTCCAGGAAAGCGATCACGTCGCCGCGGGCGTTCGCCAGCCCGAGGTTGCGCGCCGCGGCCGCGCCGCCCGCCTCACGCCCCGGCAGCACCGTGACGCCGGCGAGCTCGGCCTCGGCCCAGGAGGCCAGCTCCGGACACTGGTCGACGACCAGGATGATCTCCTCGGGCGCCGGGTCCTGGGCGCGCAGCGCCGCGACCGTGGCGGTCAGCCGGGCCCGGGAGTCCATGGAGTCGGCGGCGAGGACCACCGACAGGGACGGCTCCGCGGTCCGTGCCGCCGTCCTCCCGGCCGTCAGCACCGAACCGGCGGACACCGCGCCGGACGATTCGCCGGACGGTACGGACGAGGGTACGGAGGACCCGCGGGCCCGCGAGCTCAGGAGGTCGGCCGGGACGCGCCAGCTCACGGTGGCGTCGTCGTCCTCCACGGGGGGAGCGAGGACGACGAGCTCCTCGGCTCCCTCTTCCTCCCCGGGTGTGTCGCCTTCGTCGCTCCCGCCTTCGGGTGAGGCGTCGCCGGACGGGGTCCGGGACGAGGCCGGGGGTGAGGCGTCATCCGCCTCCTCGTCCGCGTCGCTCTCGCCGTCCCGGCCGGTCCCGTCACCGGGTGAGGCGCCTTCGTCCTCGCCGCCTGGTGAGGCGTCCGTGTCCGTGTCCTCCTCCGCGATGAGGATCTCGATCTCGTCCTCGTCACGGTCGCCGGCTCCGTCGCGGGCTCTGCCACGGTCTTCGCTGTCGCTGTCGCTGTCGCTGTCGCTGTCGCTGTCGCGGGCGTCGGCGCGGAGCGCCGCGAGCGAGGCGCCGGTCACGACGACGGTCGCGCCCTCCGCACCGGGTCCGCCCCGGCCGGGGACCGCGTCCTCCTCGGCGGACCCGTCCCTGTCGGCGGGCCCGCCGGGGGCCTCCTCGTCGGCGGGTCCGTCACCACCGGGGACCTCGTCCCCTGTTTCGTCCTCGGTCCGGTCCTGGCTCTCGGTCCGGTCCTGGCTCTCGGTCCGGTCCTCGGTCCGCAGGACGGGCCACACGGGCCAGAAGGGCTCGTCATCCTCGCCGTCCGAGGCCGCTTCGTGGCCGGCGATGCCGCCCGAGGGCTCCTCGTCGCCGACGGCGCCGTCCGGGGGTTCCCCGGACGCGACGGTGCGACCCGAGGCCGCTCCGGACGCGGTCCCGCCGCCCGAGGGTTCAGCCTCGTCCGAAGACTCCCCGCCGTCCGTGGACTGCTCCTCGTGCGAGGACTCCACACGGTCCGGCGACTTCCCGCCGTCCGTGGGCTCAGCCTCGTCCGTGGGCTCCTCGTCGCCCCGGGAACGTTCCGGCGTCCCGGACGCCTCGGTCTCCCCGGGGCTTCCGGGAGGCGCGGCCGGAGTGGACGGCGGTCGCGAGAACGCTCGGGTGGCCGGCTCCTCGTTGACTTCTTCGGCCTTCCTGCCCGCCACGTCGCCCTCTCCCGGTCCCCGTCATGCCAATGCCAGACCCCGACTTTACTCCGCGCGGATTCTCCTCCGTGCCTGGCTGCCGGGACTCCCGCCTGGCGTGTTCCATCGGGATCCACCAGATTCCCGGCATACCGCCGTCCGAGGCCGGGTCCCTTCCCGGCGCGGTGCCGTCATCGCCCGCGCCCGTCGCCGAAGCGCCGCCGTCCGGGTCGTCCCCGGGCGGCGGCGCGTCGTCGCTCAGCCCGTGGCCTGCGCCTCGCCGCCCTGCGCCGCGCCCGGCTGCTTGAAGTAGGGGTCCCGGCCGGCCTCGGCGAACGCCTCCATGACGCCGGAACCTGTCAGCCTGAAGTCACAGGACTCGCCGTCGACGTTGTTCCACTGGATGAACGCCTTGAGGTTGGGCATCGTCTTCGCCACGTCCGGGATGTCGCGGTACCAGTCGGCACGCGCGGAGGAGTCGCTCTTGTCGCTCTCGGTGCCGTACTCGGCCAGCATCATCGGCTTGCCCGCGAAGCCGTTCTCCTGGAACCAGTCGTAGGTGGGCCGCACCGTCTTCTCGAAGTCCTGCCAGGGGGCCTTGCGGCAGGAGGCGAAGTTGTAGGGGTCGTAGCTGATCCAGTCGACGTAGTCGTCGCCCGGGTAGTACGACTTCCACCGGTCGCGGAACGGGTAGTAGCCGGTGACGCCCCAGACCCAGACGGCGTTGTCCGCGCCCTCCTGGCGGAAGCCGTCGACGATGTGCTTGTAGGCCGCGATGTAGTCCTTCGGGTCCTGGCCGGTCTCGTCACGGTCCTTCTCGCCGTCGAAGCCGACCAGCACGGGCTTGCCGTACTCCCTGACCCGGGCGGCCTGGTCGATGATGGCCTGGTCGTAGTATCCGGCCGCGATCTCCTTCCAGGGGATGTCGAGGTTGTCGCTCCAGATCGACGACTCCCAGCCGAGGAGGGTGAGACGGTCGGAGCTCAGCGCGACCTCGCCGTCCCGGAAGAACCGCCCGGACGGGCTGTCGGACATGTCGTGGTAGCTGATAGTGATGTCCAGCTTGCGGCCGATCTGCTTCTCGACGGCCTCCACGCCGGAGACGAGCTGGGCGTCACTGGTCACCGGCACGTGCATGCCCCACCAGGCCCCGCAGGGCGGCACGAGCTTGTCGGTGGGAGCGCAGGAGGTGGGAGAGGCGCTCTCTCCGGGGATCGTCGGGGGAGGGGGCGCGGCCGCCTCGCGATCGCCGCCGCCTCTGGAGACGAGTGCGTAGACGCCCGCCGCGGCCACGAGAACGCCGGCCAGGGCGACGAGCAGCCACCGTGAGACCGGGGATTTCCCCGCGGGTCTGGCGTGCCTTCTGTTTCCAGGCTGGCTCATGAGTCCGTCCGAGTGGGTGAGGCCGAGAGAACGGTGACGATCAACATAGAGCGCGTCTTCTCAGGTCGTTCGAATTTTAATTGATTTTTATATGAGATCATGCCCGTCCGCTGTTATGGCGAGCATAAGGAGACGCGCTTAACCGCAGGTGGTCGCCGCTTCTGCCGTTTCTTACGGTTTCCTGTGAATCTGTGGACTCACGGATTCCATCGGTTTCCGCCGGACGCCGCTTTCTCCGGTCCCCCGTGGACGCGAATCCCGCCGCGGCGGGGTCTGGCGTCCGTCAGATGCCGCGGCCGATCCGCAGCAGCCGGCTCACGATCGCATCGGCGGGAACCCCGGCGATCACGGCCAGCGCGAGGTAGGCGCGCGGCTCCCAGGGGCGCTTGCGCACGGTGCGGCCGATCCAGCGCAGCGCCTGCGAGGAGTGGCCCATGGACGCCTCGGCGAAGGCGATCTTCCCGCTGAGCTGCGCGTAGCCGCCCGCCCCGGCGAACTCCGGGTACTGGTCCAGTATCCAGCGCAGCGCCTCGGAGACGGTCGCGCTGATGTCGACGAAGGAGAAGTAGGAGGAGTTGTGCATCCGCAGCCGCACCCCGATCTCGGGGAGGTTGGTGATCGGCCCCAGCTTGGCGGCCCGGAGCTGCAGCTCGTAGTCCTCCCCGTAGCCGCCGGGCAGCTCCTCGCTGACCAGCCCGAAACCGTCCACCAGCGCCTCGCGCCGCATCAGGTAGGTCGAGGGGTGCATCGCGGGGAGCTGCTTGTTCAGCAGGTCGCGCAGGGTCACCGAGGTCATGGGGATCGACCTGGGATAGGAGGAGGTGTCGTTGAACATCTCCACCCCGCAGGTCACGAAGTGCCCGTCGCCGAGCGCGGCCACCTGGGCGCGGAGTTTGTGCGGCAGCCACAGGTCGGTGTCGTCGCAGAAGGCGACCAGCTCGCTGTCGGCCATGAGGCTGCCGGTGTTGCGGGCCCCCGCGATCCCCGGCTGCCGCTTGTTCGGGGTGACCAGCACGCGGCGTCCCGGGGCGTCGGACGCGAACGACTCGTCCGTGTCGCTCTGGTCGAAGACGGCGACGCACGTCACGTCGCCCGGGTAGTCCTGGCCGAGGATCGAGTCGATCGTCTCACGGAGCAAGTCGGGGCGGTTGCGGGTGGGAATGACTGCGGTGACCGCCGGCCAGTCGTTCACGATGGGTCCTTTCAATGGAGCTTGAGCTGTGGGGAGACGCAGGTCGAGCGCCGTGGCGGCAGTCTAGGTGGTTCAGGCCGCCGTTCTCAGAGGCTCGTCCGTCGAGGAGACGGCCGGCTCGGGTCCGCGCCGTGTCCTGCGCGCCGGTGTCAGCGCCAGCGCGGCGGCGCACAGGCCGAGCAGGACGGCCAGGGCCACCTGCGGGGACCCCGTCGAGACGAGCCGGAAGACGATCGTCACCAGCATCACCGCGGGCCAGCGCAGCCGCTCACCGGCACGGAGCGTCCGTACGGCCAGCGCCGCCGGAGCCAGCGCGGCCACCGCGAAGGCGGCCGGCGCCCACGCCAGCAGCCAGGTCGGGTCGGTCAGGCCCATGGCACGCGCCAGGAAGGCCGGCAGCGCCAGCAGCAGGTCGCCGCCCGGGGCCTCGCCGGTGGTCATGATCCGCAGCACCCGGCCGGCGAGCTCCGCGGCCGGACCGGCCTGCGCCGCGGTGGCGTTCAGGCACACCGCGACGGCGACGAGCTGCGTCCACAGTACCGGGCGGCGGCGGTTCATCAGCAGCTCGGCGGCGAAGGCCACGATCAGCAGCCCGGCGCCGGCGACGGCCGCGGCGGTGGACGGGAACGACGGGGCGCCGCCGGACACGGCGGCGAGCGCGACCACCGCCAGTCCCTCGGCGGTGATCAGCGGCGGCAGCCAGGCTCTGGCCCGCACCGCCAGGGGCACGCGGGGCCGTACGGGTGCGGCCTCCCGCCCCGCGGCCCGGTCCGGGCCGTGCGCCGCCGACGACGCCACGGTCGCCACGGTGGGCTGGGCGTCCACGATCATCATCACCAGGGTCGGGGTCTCGTCCGGCGAGAGATCGGCCTCCGCGGCCGGGGCCTGCGGCGCCGCGCGTAGCACGGAGACCAGGCCGGGCGTGACGACGGCCACCACGACCAGCTGGGCGGTCAGCGCGCCGATGCCCACGCCGGTGATGCCGTAGAGCCGGAAGAAGACGAACGACAGGCTCACGACCAGCACGCACAGGAGCGCCTGGAGCATCAGGAGCGTCCGTACCCGGCTGCGCGCGCGGAGCACACCGAGATAGATCTCGATCACCGCGTGCGGCAGGCACGCGAGGGCCAGCAGCCGCAGCACCGCCGCCCCGTGATCGGCGTAGGCGGGACCCCAGCCCAGGCGCAGCACGAGCGGCGCGCTCAGCGCGGCCACGGTGACCACCGGGACCAGCAGCATCAGGGTCCGCCGCAGCGCGAGGCGGCACTTGCCGGCCAGCAGCGAGGGGTCGCCGGAGCCCTCGATGGTCAGCGAGATGGCCATGTTGAGGGCGAGCATGTCGAAGACGCCGACGAGCGTGACGGCCGCGCCGTAGTATCCGGCGACCTTCGCGTCGACGCCGCCCGACACGATCGCCGGCACGAGGTAGACGCTGATGAGGATGAGCAGCGTGCCGGGGAAGTCCCCGGCGAGGAAGCGGCCGATGCGGCGCGGGCGGGGCGGGGCGCGGTGGGCGCCCCTGGCGGCGGCCATCGGCGACAGCCTGCCGAAGATCGCGATGCTGATCGGCACGACGGTGATCGCCACCGGGATCGTCCAGGCGAGGAAGATCCCGGTGCCGGGGAAGACCGGGGCCAGCACCGCCACCAGGACGATCTTGGCGATTCCGACGCCCACCCCGATCAGCGGCACCCAGGTGGCCTTGCCCAGGGCGGTGAGCACCACGTCCTGGAGGGTGAAGACCGACCACAGGACGACCGATAACAGGAACCACCCGGCCGTGCCGATCCCGTGCAGGCTTCCGTAGTTGGGCCCCCAGAGGTCGAGCGTGGCCAGGAAGAAGCCGGTGGCCAGGGCCGCCGCGCCACCGCCCACGAGGTACGCGGCGCCGACGAGCCGCCCGGTCGCCCGCCCGCCCTCGGGCAGGAAGCGGGTCAGCGCGCCGACGAACCCGAACGCGGTCATCGCCGCGAGCAGGCGCATCGCGGCGATGAGCGCGAAGGAACGGCCGTAGTCGCCCTCGGAGTAGAACCGGGCGGCCACCGTCCAGTAGGCGAGCCCCAGGGCGCCCGCGGCGCCCGCGTTGACGATCAGCGAGTAGGCGTTGCGCAGCAGGGGGTCGTTGAGGTCCTTGGGAAGACGGCTCCACAGGTTCTTCAGCGGCCCGTCCCGCGTCACCCGGGTCTCCGCCGTTCCACTGGAGAGACTCGTGTCACTCACCTGCCGTTACCCGCCCCCGCGCGTACAGCGTCGAGACCTGGCGCCACCCGTAGCGTGTGCGGCGCACCAGCGCGTAACCCTTGGTGAGGGCCCGCTCCCGCAGGTAGAGCAGGGGCAGCGCCTCTCCCTCGACGGCCCTGGTGAACTTCGCCATGGACGTCCGCTCGGTGACCGTCAGGCGGGGGATCGAGAGCATCTCGTCGCCTTCCTCGAAGGCGTCGTTCGCCACCGCACAGGCGGTCCAGTACCCGGCCCGGCGCACCTCCCTGCGCACCCGCGCGCTGGAGTAGCCGTAGGGGTAGGCCATCGTGGCCACCGGGCGGTCGATCTGGTCCTCCAGGAGGGTCCGGTTGGTGCGCAGCTCGTTGCGGAGTTCGGCGTCGGGGAGCTGGTCGAGCTGCGGGTGACTGTGGCTGTGCCCGCCGATCTCGATGCCGCAGGAGACGGCCTCGCGGACCTGGCTCCACGCCAGCATCGGCGCCAGCCTGCGCCCGGCCGCGTGGGGGCCGGCGTCCTGGACCCAGCCGCTGGTCACGAAGACCGTGGCGGGATAGCCGAACCGGTCGAGGATCGGCAGCGCGTCGCTGTGGAAGTCGGCGTAGCCGTCGTCGAAGGTGATCGCCACCGGTTTGGCCGGCAGCCTCCCGGTCCGGTGCACGCCCGCGACCAGGTCCGACAGCGTCATCGGGGTGAAGCCCCGGTCGTGCAGCAGGCCGAGCTGATCGGCGAAGCGCCCCGGCGAGACGGCCAGAGGCCGGGTCGCGTCGTTCGGGGTGTCGCTCACCGCGTGGTACATCAGTATCGGAACGCCGGTCATGACCGCCCCAGCCTCAGCCGGGCGGTGCCCACCGCGTACCCCCAGGCGGTCCAGGCCAGGCCGACCATGATCGCCGCGGCCCGGCCGAGGCCGGCGAGGTCGCCCCGCAGCGCCGAGCCGACGCCGCGCAGCACCCCCAGGGGCAGCGTCCTCGTGGCGTAGCTCCGCTCGCTCGACAGGCCGTCCTGGGCGCCGACGCTGGAGGCGACCAGGGCCTTGGACAGGCCCTCGGCGTAGCAGCGCGACCGGAAGTAGGCGAAGCCCATCCGGGGCGCGGGGACCTTGTGGCCGATCACCGCTCCCGGCTCGAACAGCATCACCGACCCGGGGCGCCGCTGGGACAGGCGGATGCAGAACTCGGTCTCCTCGCAGCCCAGCGGGCGGCTCTTACGCCCCTGCACGCTGCGGCCGATCCCGGTGTGGAAGCCGCCGACCTCGCCGACGACCTCGCGGCGGAAGGCGGCGTTGCCGCCCATGACGTTGCGGATCGGAGCCCGGACCGTGGGCATGCCCCGGTAGGTGCAGCCCACGGTCCAGTCGAACTCCTCGGGGAACCAGCGAGGGCGGCGCCCCGTGGCCCACAACGGCCTGGTCAGCCCGCCCACCCCCACGACGGACGGGGTCTGGAAGCCCTCCTCCAAAGCCTCCAGCCAGCCAGGCTCGGCCACCGCGTCGTCGTCCAGATAGGCCACGACATCGCCGGTGGCGATCTCCGCGCCGGTGTTCTTGCCACCGGACAGGCCCTTCTGGTGCGTGTTCTCCACCACGACCACGTCCGGATACTCCTGCTTGAGTCTCAGGTGCAGGTCCGGGTTGTGGTCGACCACGAGGATGACCTCGTACGGCGTGCGTCGCTGGTCCAGCACGGACCGGACGGCCGCCCGGATGTCCTCCCAGCGGTCCTCGGTGTAGACGCAGATGACGACACTGATCTTCATGGCTATGCCGCGCCCTGATCCGCCGCGGGGGTGGCAGTGGGCTCCGGCAGCGCCGCGGCGGGACGCCGGCGGCGCTCGCGCAGGATGGTGCGCAGCACGCGCAGGCCGTCGCGGACGACGTGCAGGTTGCTCTCGCCGTGGATCCGGCACCGCTCGTGGCTGGGCACCTCCTGGATGCGCAGCCCGGCCTTGGCGGCGCGGATGTTCATCAGCGTCTCGACTTCGAAACCCTCGCAGTCGAGGTCGAGGGCCGGCAGGTGCCGGGCCCAGAAGGCGTTGTAGCCGTAGCAGAGGTCGGTGTAGCGGGTGCCGTAGAACCAGTTCACCAGCGTGGTCAGAACCGTGTTGCCGGCCCGGCGGCTGAAGGTCAGGTCGTCGCTGCCGCCGCCCGCGGCGTAGCGCGACCCCTTGACGAAGTCGGCGCCGGTGACCAGGGCGCCCACGAACTGGATGATCTCGTGGCCGTCGGTGGAGCCGTCGGCGTCGATCATCACGATGATGTCGCCCGTGCACGCGGCGAAGCCCGCCGAGAGCGCGTCGCCCTTGCCCTTGCCGCGCTGGGTGACGACCTTCACGTTGGGACGCAGCCGCCGGGCCACGGCCACGGTGTCGTCCACCGAGTTGCCGTCCACGAGGACGATCTCGTCGATCCACTGCGGCAGCGTGGCGAAGACGTGCGGGAGGTTCTCCGCCTCGTTCATAGCGGGCACGACGACGCTGACGGTCGGGGAGACGGCCATGTGCGGGGTGATGGGAGTGAAGCGCTCGATGGGCGGCACCGAGCGCAGCACGCCGAGCTGCTTGGTGTTCTGTCTGACGGTGTCAGGATTCATGATGACGGATGTTCCTTTGGTCCTTCCGCCCGCTCGCCCTCACTCGGGAAATGAGAACGGCGTGACTTCGGTAGAGGGAGCTTGCGTTGGGGACGATCGGGGACGTCGGGGACAGGGACAGGGACTGGAGGGGAAGAGGGGGCCGGGGGCCGTCGAGGGGGGCTGAAGGGGCTGAGGGTGTCAGCGCGCCCGCGACGACTCCTGAGCGGCGGGCCGCTCCGGGACGGCGGACCGTTCCGGGACGGCGGCTCGCGGTTCCCCCGCGGCGGGCCGCGGCGCGAGGCCGTTCTCCCGCGGGGTGGTGCGCGACTGGAGGCTCGACCGTGCCCGGCCGTAGCCCTTGAGCACACGGTCGGCCGCGCGGAACAGCGTGGGGTTCTCCACCACGACGGCGCGAAGCCGGTTGACGGGCACCCGGCGCAGCCACTGGGCGGCCGCGACGGGGGACGGCCGCGAGACGCGCGCCTCGGCGACCATGACGGAACCGGTCTTGAGCCAGTCCTTGTACTCGCGCCCGCCCTTGCCCATGTCCACCTGCGCGAGACCCGCCGCGGCGGCGTGCTCGGCCATGTGCAGGTGGTGCATGATCCCGGGCGAGTACCGCGCGTACTCGGGGTCGTAGGCGGGGAACCACCCGACGAGGGTGGTCTCCGTACGGAGGCCGAAGTGCCCGGCGACGGGCGTGTCACCGGCGTAGAGCATGGTCAGGACGCCCGCGAAGTCGGCGGACGGCCCGTCGTGCAGCTCCTCGACGAGCCGGACGATCCACGGCTGGGAGAAACGGTCCACGCGGCCGGTCCGCCGGTACTGGTCGGACTTCCAGCCGAGCAGCGTGCGCAGCGTCGCGGGGTCGGCGGAGTCGTACTCGAAGCGGATCTCACCCTGCTCGCGGCCGAGCTTGCGCTCCTTGTAGCGGACCGTCTTGTAGTTCTTGGAGGACTGGGCGCGCACCTGCTCGACGTAGGCGTCGAAGCCGCCGCGGAGGTCCATGAGCGGCGCCGGCCGCACGTCCGTCTCGTACGGGGCGAACGTCGGCTGGCCCGGGACCAGGTACTCGAACTCGAGGGCGGAGATCCCGCAGCCGCGCAGCAGTTCGCGGGAGTCGAGCCGCAGGTCCGGTACGGAGATCAGCCCGTGGCAGGTGGTCAGGAAGCCGCCCAACGGCCTGCCGACGCCCAGGCCGTGCCGCTCGTAGGGGAAGAACCCGGCGATGACGCCGTCGTCCTCGATCACGGCGACCCGCACGTAGTCGCGCAGCCGTCCCATGGCCCGGGTGAACTCCACCGACAGGAAGGGGTTGTCGAGGCTGGGGGAGGCCTTCTGGAGCTCGCGCCACCGTGACGCCTCGGACTCCCCGAGATCCCTCGGACTCACGACGGTGATCTTCACTTCGACCCGGCCCCCTGTTCGGTCCGCAAGCGTGCGTTCTTCGGCTGCAGCAGGCGTAGTACGTAGATGAAGCCGCTGAGCACCGCGATCGTCGCCACTCCGGCGCGAGGCGACCATGCGTCAAGGATCAGCATCGAGGTGGCAAGGGAAACGTTCATGACCAGACTTGCCGCTACCCCTGTCGATATTGCCGTAAGAGAGTCACGATCCCGCAACAGTCCTACCACGGCGACCCCGGGGGTAAGCAAAACGAACAGACCCGTCAAAGCCGGCCGCAGCGGGGTGTCGATCCCCACCAGCGCGATCACGGCGCCCCCGGCGCAGGCCACCGCCAGGATCCACCTGAGCACCACGCGGTGACCCGGCATCTCCTGACTCCCCGATCCGATCTCGTTTCAGCACTCGTCTTCACACGGTTGATCGCAGTCTCATGTGACCAACCACTCCACTGCACGTCAATGCCGACGCCTGGCAGAGGTGCCCGGTTTACAGGATCGTAAAAAGAAATGCCGAATTCGGTCGGCCGAAGGTCAGTGACTCAGGTCGCCTCCGGAGCGCTCGGGACCTCCGCGGAGGTGGCGGAGGAAGGGTCGGACGAGGGGACGGGCAGCGGGTCGCCCGGCGGGTCTTCCTCCTCCTGACCAGGTGCTTCCCAAGAAAGGGCACAGCCGAGGACACGGCCTGCGGCTCTGATCGAGACCCGCCCGGAGCCGCTCTCGCTCGGGTCGGCGGCAGTGACCCATATCACCGCTTTCCTGCCGGCCGTCAGTCGTCCCGAGGCGGGGCTGACGTCCAGCCCGCCCGAGGCGGACGCCGACCACGACAGCGCGCCGCCGCTCGCCGTCAGGCTGACCTGCCCCGCACCCCTGCCGAGGTTCGCGGGACACGAGACGGCCGGCCGCCCGGCCGCCGGTGTCGTCGGAGTCGCGGTGGCCCGGCGGGAGGGGCTGCGCCGGGGAGCGGGCCGCGGCGGAGCGGGCCGGGCAGGGCCCGCGGCGCGCGAGGGGGTGGGGACGGCCGGGGCGGACGTCCTGGATTCGGACCCGTCCTCCTCGTCCCCGGTCGGCTCCGGGTCCTCCGGCGCGGTCTCCCCGGCGTCCGCCGGGTCGCCGGGCACGGGCTCGGAGGGGTCCGCCTCCGGCCCGGGGCCCAGGGAGATCACGGCGGGCTCCCCGGCGGGCGCGGCGCCCCGTGCCGGACCTCCGGCGAAACCGCCTCCGGTGACGGCCACCATCACCCCGGTCGCCGCCAGCACGCAGGCCGCCGCCACGACCGCCGGCTTCGCCCCCCGCGGGGCACGCCGGGCACTCCCGCCCGCCCGGCCCGCGCCTCCACCGGCTCGGCCCGCGCCTCCACCGGCCGGGCCCGCGCTCCCGCCCGTCCGGCCCGTGTCTCCGCCCGTCCGGCCCGCGGCCTCGCGCCCCCGGTCCGTCCTCGCGCGCCGCGCCCCCGCCGTACGGCGCCGCCCCCCGCGCCCCCCGGCGACCACCGGGAACCCGGACCGGTCGAAGCGGCCGACCGGCCCGGCGACGGCGGCACGGGCGTCACGCAGCTCCGGATCCACACAGGTCGCGATGACCCGGCGGCGCAGGGACAGCGGCGCGAAGGCCGCCGGCACCAGGTCGAGCAGCCGTTCGGCCGGCACGTGCCGGCCTCGCCGCTCCATGCAGACCTCGCAGCGGGCGATGTGGCTCGACAGACGCCTGCGCAGCATGGCCGGCAGCGGGCCCTCCAGCGAGTCCACCATGGCCGACAGGTCCGGGCAGTGCGCCCGGCCGACCTTGGCCAGCACCACCGCGGCGGCGGTGTTCTCCAGGTGGTTACGGGCGCGGGCGAGCCGGGCCGCGACCTGCCGGGAGCCCAGACCCAGCACGGCGCCGGCCTCCGCGGCGTCGAGGCCGTGCCGGGCAGACAGCAGCAGGACCTCACGCTCCTGCCCGTCAAGCTCGGCCAGGGTCTCGTGCACCAGGAGGGCCAGCTCCCGCTCACCGGGGTCGTCGGGGAGGTCTTCGGGGTCCATGACCTCCAGGACCGCTGTGCGGGCCGGCTCCCGCGGGTTCCGGGACCGCCCGGCGGACTCCACCCGGGTCAGCGCGTACAGCCACGGGCGCAGCCGTCCCGGGTCGCGCAGCAGGTCCACCCGCTCCCGGGCGGTGACCAGGGCGTCGTGCACGGCGTCGGCCGCGTCGCCGGCCGCGCCGTCACGGTCGCCCAGCAGTGAGTGGGCGTAGTCATGGAGACGGTCGGCATAGGAGTCGTAGAGGGTCGCCGGCGCCGCCGCGCCGGCACGCCGGAGCTCCTCCACCAATCGTCGATCATCGGTTCGGCCTGTGGCCGGCCATCCGGGCACGTGCGTTCCTCCCCGCGGGACGGGCTCGTTCACGGGCCATGCCCGAGACCCCACACGCGTAGGAGACGCCACCCCTGGGCGGCAGGTTGTCCTGAAAGCCCCATGCCATGCGCATACGGTATGAACTGGGGAAACTGTGATTCATGGGGCTGTTGTGAACAGCCTCGTGACGCTCGCCGCGGGGCCGTTCGCGACCGGAGACGGACGCCGGGACGGGCGCCGCCGGAGGGGACGCGCCGGGCCGCCCCCGCGGGGAACGGCGGAGAACGGCGGGGACTCAGCAGTCCGGCAGGCAGGTGCGGCGCCGCATTCCCTCCAGGAAGAACGTGCGGACCTGGAGGATGTCCTTGGCGATGAACGCCTCGCCGCCGGTCGCCTCGGCCAGCGCGTCCATCCGGACCTTGCCCTTGGCGGCATCCGGCCCGAAGGCGATGAGCAGGATGCTGACCGGCCTGTCCGGGTCGTAGGCGTCGCGCAGGTACTTCAGGATCTCCGAGTCGGACAGGCCGCCGCCGGGGTCGTCGTTGCCCGCGCCGTCGGTCAGGACCAGAACCGTGTTGATCTTGTCATCCCGGTACTCCTCGGTCATCTGCGCGTAAGCGGCCCGGAGCGTGTCGTTCAGCCCGGTGTCGCCGGTGGGCACGGCCCGGATCGCCGCGAACTTCCGGGCCAGCAGGTCCTTGCGGAGCACGCCGTCGACGCGCTCGGCCAGCGGGCCGACCGGGACCGTCTTCCGGAAGTCCACCCCGGGGCCGTCGAGGTCGGTGGAGAACTCCCAGACGCCGATCTCACTCTTGGGCGGGAACAGCCGCATGCCCTCGATGGCGATCTTGGAGATCACCTCCATCCGGTCGCGTCCGGTTCCGGGGACCGGCAGGGCCATCGTGCCGGAGACGTCCACCAGCGCCAGCAGCCGCGTGCCGAGGTTCAGCCGCGACCACGACCGCGTCATCCGCGTGATCTCCGCGGGGCCGGGCGTCTTCAGCCGCCGGGGCGCCTCGGCCTGGAAGCCGCCGCCGGGGGAGAGCGCCGCGCCGGCCGTACCGTCCGGGGTGCGGAAGCCCTGGCGGCGCAGCTCCTCGCGGGCGGCCTCGGTGCCGAACTCGGCGGCGAAGGCCGCCGCCGCCCGCCGTACGGCCGGGTCGGCGCCGGTGACCACCAGCGGGTAGTCCAGGTCGAGGGTCCCCTCGGCCGGGTAGAGCGGCACGACCGGGACCTCGGGTTTCTCCGCGGCGCCGAACGCCCACACGCCCTGCTCGGAGGCGACGCCCACGGGGGCGCGGCTGCCCTTCACGCCGAGGCTCGACAGCAGCGCCTCCGGGTCGCGGACCGCGGAGCCGGACAGCGTCTTCAGCGCGCCGGCGAGCTGCTCCTGGCTCGTCCCGGCGGCAGCGGCCGCTCCGGAGGCGGCCAGCAGCGCGCCCAGCCCGGCCGCGTTGGCCACGGGGTCGAGCGCGAGCACCCGCACCTTGCGGCCCGGCCCCTCGACGTTGGCGACGTTCGCGGCGTCGACCACACCGCGCCAGCTCACCTCGCCGAGGTTCTTCCGCAGGTCGCCCACCACGGCCTCGGACGCCGCCAGGACGACGGGGGAGCGGGCGAGCGACGCGCCGGGGGCCGGGACGCCGGGGTTCCTCTCCCGCAGGCCGGCCACCCACAGCGACGAGTCGGGGATCCACACGTCCATCGCGCCCGGCGTGCCGGCGCCGTCCTCCAGCGCGGAGGCCACGGCCGCCGGGGCCTCCTTCGTCACCGCGACCCTGACGCAGCGGCCGCCGACGTCGTGCCGGGCCCTGGTGAAGCGTTCGGCGATCCGGGACACGGCCGGCGCGATGTCCGGTGAGGCGGCGACGCGCACCGCGACCTGCCCCCCGGCGCATCCCCGGTCCCGGTTGACGACCACGAAGGCGGCGACGCCCAGCAGCACGGCCAGTGCGACCGCGCCGGCCAGCGGGGCGAGCACCATTCCGGGCCGGGTACGGCGCTGCCTGGCCGGCGGCGAGGAGGGGGAGGGGTGGCCCTCGTCGAGCTCATCCGTCCGGTGGCGTCCGCCCACGATGCCTTCTCAAGGGGTTCGAAGTCTGGAGCCGGCGCACGCTCCACGGAACGCGCCGTGGCGGGTCACCTTATAGGTAGATGTCCCGCAATGTGCACGGAACTGTACTGGGAATGACAGGTGCGGTGAAACACCAGTCGTGGTACGGAGAACGCCGCGTGTGCCGGGACGAGACCTTTGCGGTTCCCGCGGATCCTCAGTGGTGGCAGCAGGCGTGCCCGCGCCAGGCCCGCCGGCCCTCGCGCACGGCGACCGCCGCCAGCAGCGTCGCCACGGCGGGATCGGCCCACCACCAGCCGGCCGTCTCGTTCAGCGCCAGCCCCGCGAGCACCCCGGCGGCCAGCACCGCGCACAGCAGGTTCTGGGTGCCCTCACCCGAGGTGGCGGCCGAGCCCAGCCGCGCGCCGAGCCGCCGCTTGGCCAGCCCGAGCAGCGGCATGCTCGCCAGGCTGACCGACGTCACCACCACGCCCAGGAGGCTGGGCTCGGCCCGGTGCCCCGCGTCCAGGTCGTGCGCCACATGGAGCACCAGATAGGGGGCGAGCACCCAGAAGCTGACCGCCACCGCCCTGCCCGCCTTGACCTCGGCGTCGGCCGAGCGGGTGCGCGACCCGGTGAACCGCCAGACGACGATGAGACTGGCCGCCGCCTCCACCAGCGACGACACCCCCCAGCCGATCAGCGCCAGCGAGTGGGCGCCCAGCCCGGCGGCCAGCCCGAGCACACTCTCGACGCCCAGCCACGCCAGGGTCGCCAGCGACAGGATCCGGGCCCGGCGGGCGTCGCGCAGCCACCCGTCCCCCACCACCGGCTGTGACAGCACGACCCGGTCGGCCACGACGCCCCCGATCTCCCCGACGAAGCTCCCAGCAACATACAGGTCACGGAGCGTCACGGAGGCGCGTACGCGAGGCTTCGCCGGAAAGCGGCGCGGGGTGGTCGTGGCAGTATGCCAAGGTGATTGACGCCTCCGATCCCCGACTGGCCGACTACGCCAACCTGCGCGACGTCGAGCTGCGCAAGAGCCTGGAGGCCCGGCACGGGCTCTTCATCGCCGAGGGGGAGAAGGTGATCCGCCGGGCCGTGGCCGCGGGCTACCCGGTGCGCTCGGTACTGCTGACCCGCCGTTGGGTCGCCTCCCTCTCCGACGTGCTGGAGGGTCTCGGCGATCGGGTCCACGTGGTGGACGACGCCGTCATGGAGGAGGTCACCGGCTTCCCGGTGCACCGGGGCGCGCTGGCGGCCATGGAACGCAGGGCGCTGCCCTCCGTGGCCGGGCTCCTGGGCGGCACGTCCCCGGAGGGGCCCCGGCGGGTCGTGGTCCTGGAGGACCTCGTCGACCACGGCAACGTCGGCGCGATCTTCCGGTGCGCCGCCGCCCTCGGCGTCGAGGCGGTGATCCTGTCACCCCGCTGCGCCGACCCGCTCTACCGCAGGTCGGTGAAGGTCTCGATGGGGGCGGTCTTCGCGGTGCCGTACGCGCGCATGACCGACTGGTACGGCGGGCTGGCGGAGCTGCGCGCGGCCGGGTTCCGCACCCTGGCGCTGACCCCCGACCAGTCGGCCACGCCCCTGGACCGGGCCGCCATGACCGGGCGGGTGGCGCTCCTGCTGGGCTCGGAGGGCGACGGGCTCTCCTCGCGCTGGCTGCGCGAGGCCGACGAGCCGGTCTGCATCCCGATGAGCCCGCAGGCGATGGACCTCGGCGTCGACTCCCTCAACGTGGTCGCCGCGGCGGCCATCGCCTGTCACGGCCTGATGCGCGGGCGGTGAGTTCCGGGCCGGCGCGGCGGGTCCCTCCGCGGCGCCCCGCTCACCCGGGGCCCGTCTCGCCCCGATCAAGGACAGCCTGTTCCGGGCCCGCGGCGCCCCGCTCGCGCGGGACCCGTCCGCAGGTGGTCCGGCGGGCCACCATACGGACGAACCGGCCACCCAGGTCACCAGCCCCAGTCGTTCCATCTGTTCCAATTGCTCCAGTTGTTCCACCGTCCGCCGTTGTCCCAGCGGTCCCATCTATCCCAGCGGTCCCACCGGTGCCAGCGGTTCCAGCCGCGGTGGCAGCCGCGATGGCGGGGGCAGGGACGGTACTGCAGGCCGGCGGTCTGCGTGGTGGCCGCGATGCTCTGCGAGGCGGCCTGCGGCGCCGCCACCGGTGTCACGGTCGCTCCCGCCGGCGTGGCGAACAGCGTGCCCGCGAGCAGCCCCGCCCCTGCGGCGACGGCCGGGGCGGTGATCTTCGTCCTCATGGTGACCCTCCGGGTGAAGGTGAGGACAGGATTCGTCCTCGGGGTTTCCCTGGGGGACAACACTGCCGGACAGGAATCGACCATGACACCGCAAAGAACCTACGGTTCGGCAAAAGTCACTGGATGCGCATAAATAATATATAAATAAGCTTAAGCACCTATTTCTATATTAATCATCTTATGCCCGAAACATGGGGAAAGCTGGGTTCAGACGGCCCGGTGGTACTGGTCCGGCCAGCGGGGCTCGGCTCCGAGTTCCTGGAGCTCGCGGGCGGCGAGGTTCGGCCAGTACGGCGTGCGCAGCAACTCCCGGCCGAGCAGTACGGCGTCGGCCTGGCCGGAGGCGATGATCTCCTCCGCCTGCCGGGGCTCGGTGATCTCCCCGACTGCCGCCACGGCCAGGTCCGTCTCGGCCTTCACCCGCGCGGCGAACGGCACCTGGTAGCCGGGGCCGGTCTGGATGCGCGCCCCCGGGGCGTTGCCGCCGGTCGAGGTGTCCAGCAGGTCGACGCCGTGGGCGAGCAGCTCCTTGGCCAGCCGTACGGTATCGCCGGCGGTCCAGCCCTCGCGGTCGTCCTCGGGGTTCTCGGTCAGCCAGTCGGTGGCCGAGATGCGGAAGAAGACGGGCAGTTCCTCCGGCCACACCGCGCGCACGGCGTCCACGACCTCCAGGGCGAACCGGGTGCGGCCCTCGAACGAGCCGCCGTAGGCGTCGGTGCGGCGGTTGGTGTACGGCGACAGGAACTGGTTGATCAGGTAGCCGTGCGCACCGTGCACCTCCGCCACCTGGAACCCGGCGGCCAGCGCCCGCCGGGCCGCCGCGGCGAAGTGCTCGACGAGCCGCCCGATCTCCTCGACGCTCAGCTCCGCCGGGACCGGGTGGCGGTCGGTGAAGGTCAGCGGGCTCGGCGCGACGGGCTGCCAGCCGTACCGGTCGGGGCCGAGGGGGCCGCCGCCGCGCCAGGTGACGTCGGTGGACGCCTTGCGGCCGGCGTGCGCGAGCTGGATGCCGGGAGCGGCCCCGTGCTCCTTCAGGAAGCGGGTGATCCGGGCGAATCCCTCCACCTGGCGGTCGTTCCAGATGCCGAGGTCGAAGGGGGAGATGCGGCCCTCGGGCGTGACGGCCGTGGCCTCGGTGATGATCAGCCCGGCCCCGCCCACCGCACGGGCGGCCAGGTGCGAGAGGTGCCAGTCGTGTGGAACGCCCTGCTCCGGACCTTCGGCCTCCGCCGAGTACTGGCACATCGGCGCCATCCAGACGCGGTTGGGGATCGTCAGGCCCCGCAGGGTGAGGGGTTCGAACAGCGCGCTCACGGCCTCGCTCCTTCGTCGTCGTACGGGTCGCCCGGTTCCGGGCACTCCGTGCCGGAAGCGGGGCTCGCCGTCCGGGCACCCTAGTACGATAAATCTCGTAGTACGAGAAATGTCAAATTATGATGGTTCTCGTACAATCGATGATCCCGAGGGAAGGAGTCGTCATGCGGGTCACGTCCGACAGGGCTCTCGACCACCCCCGCCGCGAGGACATCCGGCTTGAGGCCGTGCTGCACGCGCTGTCCGACCCGATGAGGCTGCGGGTGGTGGCCTTCCTGTCCGAGGTGGACGACGAGGGCGCCCCGTGTTCGGCGATCGACCTGGTGGTCAGCAAGTCGACCAGCACCCATCACTTCCGGGTGCTCCGCGAGGCCGGGGTGATCAGCCAGGTCTACCGCGGCACCGCGAAGATGAACGCGCTGCGCCGCCACGACCTCGACGAGCTCTTCCCCGGCCTGCTCGACGCCGTACTGCACGCCCACGCCGCACAGCAATGAGCCCGCTCGGGGGCGCCGGTGTCTGGACTGAGGAACGCAGCCGCGGAGCGGCGGAGTGACGAGGGAAGGCGCCGGTTACCAGCCCCCGAGCCGCGACGCGCAGCGTCGCAATGAGCCCGCTCGGGGGCGCCGGTGTCTGGACTGAGGAGGGAGCGAGCGTAGCGAGTGAACGACGAGGGAAGACATCGGTTATCAGCCCCCGAGCCGCGACGCGCAGCGTCGCCATGAGCTCAGAGGTCCCCGACCGTCCCGGAGTCCATGTCCGGTGACCCGGCGGCCTGTACGGCCGCCCAGTCCAGCAGCCGGCCGGCGCTGCTGAACCGGCGGTCCGAGCTCGGCTCGCCCAGGACGACGCCGATCAGCAGGTGCCCGTCGCGCTCGGCGGCGAACGACAGGCAGTACCCGGCGGCCCGGGTGTAACCGGTCTTGACGCCCAGTGCCCCGGGGGTCCTGCCGAGCAGCTTGTTGCTGTTGGTCCAGGTGTGCGCCCGGTGCAGCTTCGACGCCCGCACGACGTGACGCCTGGTGGAGGCGATGGTCCGCAGCACCGGGTCGTTCAGCGCGGTCTGTGCAAGCTTGGCCTGGTCGATGGCGGTGGAGTAGCCGCCGCCCGGCTTGGGGAGGCCGTCCGGGTTGGCGTAGCGGGTCAGTGACAGGCCGAGGGCGCGCGCGGCGGCGTTCATCTTGGCCGTGAACCGGGTCGCTCCCGGCCCGTAGACGCGGGCCAGGGCGTGCGAGGCGTCCGCCCCGGAGGGGAGCATCACGCCGTAGAGCAGGTCCCTGACGGTCAGGCGCTCACCGGCCCGCAGCCCCGCCGAGGTCGCGTCGTTGGTCCGCGCGTGCCGCACGTCCGAGGCGTCGATCCTGACGACGGAGTCGAGGCTCGCCTGCCGCAGCACGACGTAGGCGGTCATGACCTTGGTCAGGCTGGCGACCGGCAGCCGCCTGCTCGCCTGCCTGTCGAAGTAGGCCGTCCCGGTGGCCGCGTCGAAGAGGTAGGCCGCCTTCCCGGTGACCGCCGGCGCGGCGCTACCGGCCCGCGCGGCGGCGGGCGCGGCGCCACCGGCCCGCACGGGCCCTGTCTGTGGCCGGGCGTGGGCGGGCGCGGGCCCCGGCTGGGCGTGGGCGGGCGCGGTCACGCCGGCACCGAGGACGGTCAGTGCGGCGAGGGCGGCGCAGGCGCCCAGGCGGATTCCCCCGATCTGCATGGGAATCATGGTGACAGAACCGGCGGCCGGCATACGACCCTTGACCGTTTTTCGGGTGAGACGTCTTTCCGGTGACCGCCGTAAGGCCGGTCAGACGGCGGTCAGGGTGTCCTCGGGCCGCCGTTCGGCCTCGCGGCGACGGCGACGGCGGCGCATGACGAGGACGGTGACGGCGGCGGCCGCCATGACCGCGGCCACGGCCGCCAGCGCGGGCGACCGCGCGGCCAGTCGCAGCCAGCCCCAGATCACCGAGTACAGGCCGAAGGACGTCACCGGCACCCAGGTCAGGCAGCCGAGCGCGCTGGCCACGACGTACCAGGGGTAGGAGATCCGCAGCACCCCGGCCGTCCAGGGCAGCGTGTGCCGCAGTCCGGGGACCCAGAAGCAGCCGTAGACGGCGAGCGCCCCCCATTTCCGGACGGCGTCCTCCACCCTGCGGATGTTCTCCTGGCCGAGCCTGCGGCCCAGGCGGGAGGCGTAGAGCCGGGAGCCGAGACGGTGGCCCACCCAGTAGTAGACCTGGAACACCCCGAACAGCCCGATGCCGCCGAGGACGACCCACAGCCACAGCGGCAGGCCCCACAGCGCGGCGGAGGTGGGATCGGGGATGCCCGCCGCCGGAGATCGCACCGGTGAACACCCCCCTCACGCTCGCATCGTCGACACACGACGGATATGTCGGATATTAGGTCAGGCTTACCTGTTCGATACTACGGAACCCCTGCAAGCGGACGTCAAGCAGAGATCAACCGTACCCGCGTACACCTGATACGAGGAGAGGAAGGTGTGCGGTCATGGGTCCGCGGAGCGGTTGGGTCACGGTGCTGGCGAGCGGAACCGCGAACGTCGCGAAACTGCTCGTGGCGAGCCTCGCCTTCGCCGGAGCCTACGCGGGCACGACCCTGGAGCACGCCGGCTCCGCCCCGGGCATGACGGCCCGCCAGGCCGGCCCCGCTCCGGGAACGACGGTCCGCCGCACCGGCTCCGTCCCGGGGGCGGCGGTCTTCACCGCGGACGAGCGGCCGGAGCCCCTCTGCCGGGTCAGCCGTCGAGCGACCGCTGCGCCGCCTCGATCCAGCGGGTCACCCCGACCCGCCGCGCCACCGCGAGCGCCTTCTCGTAGTGCGGCCGCACCGCGTCGGTGAGCCCGAGCCGCAGCGCCAGGTCGCCGAGCGTCAGCGCCACCGGCCACAGCGCCACCACGCCGGTGCCCGCCCCGGCGATCCGCTCGGAGAACGGCTTGAGCGTGTCGTACGCCTCGGTCATCCGCTCCCGGTCGTCCAGCAGCATGCCCGCCAGCGCCCGCCAGATCATCGCCAGCTCATAGAGGAAGTCGGGCCGCACCGGCGTCTTCACCGCGATGACCGCCCCGGCGTCGCGGGCGTGCCCGGCCGAGGCCAGCGCCACCGCGTAGGCGTCGGTCGTCCACTTGGCCCCGCGCTGGTGGGCCTCGGCCAGGGGCTCCACCATCTCGGCGGCCCGGCCGTTCACCAGCCGCAGGCAGAACGCGGTGATCAGCGGCAGGTCCTGGCGGCCCTCCAGCATCCCGGCCCGCGCGGTCAGCCGTGCGGCGTCGCGGTAGGCGCGCTCCGCGCCCGCGAAGTCACCGGCGATCATCAGGCGCTGCCCGGCGTACCAGGCGCCCACGGCGGCCGGGGCGGGCAGGCCGTACCGCCGGGCCAGCCGTTCGGCGGCGGCGACGTGCGCGTCGGCGTCGGCGAACGCGCCCGACGCGGCGGCGCACTCCATCAGCACCAGGTGAGCCAGGGCCTGGACCGAGACCTGCCCGCTCGCCTCGCCGACCTCCAGCAGCTCCCGGCCGATGACCTCGCGCTCGCCGACCGGGGTGATGCCGTAGGACTGACGCAGTCGTCCGCTCAGCGCGGTCGCCAGCAGCGCCGGGTCACCGGTCCGCCGGGCCAGCTCCTCGGCCTCCAGCGACGCCTGCTCGCCGCGCGGCGTGGCCGACCCCTCCAGCTCCAGCGCGAGCGTGGCCAGCAGGCTCGCCCGCAGCGACTGCTCGGCGGCCGGCAGCTCCACCAGCGCCTGTTCGGCGACGTCGACGATCTCCCACGCGGTGCGGGTGAAGTCGCGGGCCATGCCCTTGTGCGGTACGGCCAGCGAGGCCGCGACCCGGGCGGTGAGCTCCAGGTCGCCCAGCGGCCGGGCCGCGTCCATCGCCTCGCGCCGCCGCCTGCGGGCCGCCGCCATGTCCCCGCACAGGGCCAGCGCCTTGATGAGGTTCAGGGTGAGCAGCAGCCGCTCGCGGGTGGTCTCGGGGGTGTGGGTCACGCCGGAACGGTCGAAGGCGGCCACGGCCCGCTCCCACAGCGTGGCGGCCTCGCGGTGGGCGAAGCGGCGCTCGGCCTGCGCGGCGGCGAGCCGGGCGTAGTGGACCGCCTTGCCCGCCGTCTCCGTGGTGCCCGCCGCGTCGTAGTGGTGTGCCAGGGCCGCCACGTCGCCGGGGTTCCTGCGTTCGATCACCGCGGCCACCGCGGCGTGCAGCCGGGAACGGCGCAGCCGGGAGGCGTCGGAGTAGACCGTGTCACGGACCAGGTCGTGGTCGAACCGCAGCAGGCCCGGCCCCGGCTCGGTGACCAGCCCGGCCAGCAGCGCCGCCTCCACCGCGTCCACCACGGCGTCCTCGTCGCCCGCGACGTCCACCAGCACGTCCACGTCGACGTCGCGGCCGATCACCGCGGCCTGCAGCAGGATCTGCTGAGCCGCGGCGGGCAGCCGGGAGATCCGCCGCCGCAGCACGTCGCGGACCCCGGACGGCACACCGGAGAGCACCTCGGCGGCCGTCGCGCGGTCGCGCGTCGCCTCGGCGTCCAGCAGGCGTACGGTCTCCCGGACGAAGAAGGGGTTGCCGCCGGTCCGCTCGGCGATGGTGCCGACCGCGTCCTCGTCGACCTCCCGCACACAGGTCGCCCGGACCAGCTCGGCGACCGCGTCGGCGTCGAGGCCGTCCAGGCCCACCCGGACCGGCCCGAGCCGGGCCAGCGCGGCCAGCACTTCGGCCTGCCGGTCGCTCAGCTCGCTGTCGCGGCAGGTCACCACCAGCAGCACGCGGCTGGTGGACAGCAGGCTCGGCAGCGCGCGCAGCAGCGCCAGGGTCTGGTCGTCGGCCCAGTGCAGGTCTTCCAGCGTCAGCAGGATCGGCGCCGAGCGGGCGGCCGCGGCGATGTAGCCGCCCACCGCCCGGTGCAGCCGGAAACCCCCAGAAGCCTGGTCGTCGTCCGGCTCGGGGGCCGCGTCGTCCAGCAGCGGGGCGAGCAGCTGGGCGTACTCGCCGGGCCCGGCCGCGTCCACCAGGGTCCGCAGGATCTCCACCCAGGCCCAGCCCGGCGGGGTGGCGCTGCTGTCGGGACAGGCGCCGGAGGCGGCGACCCAGCCGTCGGCGGTGAGCCGCGAGGCCAGCCGGCGGACCAGCGTGGTCTTGCCCGCGCCCGCGTCGCCGCCGACCAGCGAGACGGTGAAGCGGGCGGTCCTGGCGGCGGCCGCGGTCAACCGGCCCAGCTCGGCGTCCCGGCCGACGAACGGCTCGGTCTCCAGCGGCGGCGGCTCCACCGCGCCCGCCGTACCGCCCGCGCCCGCCGCGGGCCTGGGCGGCCAGGTGTCGGCCGGGACCGCGGCGCGCTGCCGGACGACCGGCACGGCCAGCTCCAGCCCCGGGTCCTGGGCGAGGATGTCGGACTCCAGCTTGCGCAGCGCCGGGCCGGGGTCGATGCCCAGCTCGTCGGCGAGGATCGCGCGAGCCCGGCGCAGCGCGGCGAGCGCGTCGCCCTGCCGCCCGCAGCGGTACAGGCCCAGGGCCAGCAGCCGCCAGCCCTCCTCGCGCAGCGGATGCCGCGCGGTCAGCGCCTCCAGGTCGGGCACCGACTCCGCGGGCATGCCCAGGCGCAGGCCGCTGTCGGCGTGCCGTTCCAGCGCCACCAGGCGCAGCTCGGCCAGCCGGTTGACCTCGGCCTCGGCCCACGGCTGGTCGGCGAAGTCGGAGTAGGGCGTGCCGCGCCACAGCGCCAGCGCCTTCGCGAGGCGCGCCCGGGCCGAGACGGGGTCGTCGCCCTCCAGCTGCTCCCCGGCGGTGCGGACCAGGGCCTCGAACCGCAGGGCGTCCACCTGGTCGGGTCCGGCCCGCAGGGCGTACCCCGAGGCGACGGTCACCAGCAGCCGGTTGGGCCCCCCGCGCGGGCGGCCGGGCTCCAGGACCCGCCGCAGCCTGGAGACGTACACCTGGAGGTTGGCCTGGGCGCCGCGGGCGCCGTCGTCGTCCCACAGGTCGTACAGCAGTGAGTCGACCGGGACGACCTGCCCGCGCGCCACGAGCAGCCGGGCGAGGACGGCGCGCTGACGCAGCCCGCCGAGGTCGAGCTCGTCATCATCCGAATGCGCCTCGACCGGCCCGAGAACCCGGAACGCCACCATGTCAGGCGCCACGCTATGCGTGCCTTCGAATCGCGCACAAGGTCTTTCCCATCTAACGGCGGGCCGGCTCCTCCGCGCGGGCCGGGGTGGCGTTCTCACGCCGGCGCAGAAGCGCCCACGCGCCGAGCGCCAGGCCGCCGAAGGGGATTTCGACAGTGTAGGTCCAGAACCCGAAGAGCAGCGCGGCGGCGGTCGCCGAGTCGACCGGGGCGCCGAAGAAGACCAGTGCGCCGACGGTGCCGGCCTCCATGATCCCGGCCCCGCTCGGGGTCACCAGGGCGGTGGTCAGCACCCTGGACAATGCGAACGCGGCGACCGACTGGGCCAGCCCGGTGTAGGCGCCGGTGGCGTGCAGGCAGCAGACCAGGATCAGCCACTGCAGCCCGAGGAAGAAGATCATGCCAAGTGTCAGCCCGGGCCAGCGGCGCCGGACGATCTCGGAGGTGTCGGCGCGCAGCTTCTCCAGCGCCTGGGAGGGCCCGTGCCGGTCGGGCCTGACCTTCGCGGGGAGCAGCCTGGCGAGGCCGTCGAGGAGGCGGCCGAGGAGGGCCGCGGCGCGGTCCCAGTAGAGGGCGGCGGTCACGACGGCGACCAGGGCCAGGATGGACAGCACGCCCGCCCAGGCCGCGCCGGTCACGGCGGGGTTGAGGTCCTGGCCGCTGAACAGCAGGGCCACGATGCCCACGGCGGGCAGGATGAACCGGAAGAGGGTGTTCCAGACGCCGCTGACCAGGGTGGAGACCACGACGGCCCGGAGCGGGAAACCCCAGCCCTTGGTCATCGCGACGGTCATCGCGACCCCGGCGGCGCCGCCGAACGGCAGGAGGTTGCTCACCGCGCTGCCCGCCGCGTTGAGCGTCAGAGCCTGCGGGTGCGTCAGGCCCGGCAGGGAGGCGGTCAGCACGAACGTGTAGGCCAGCAGGCTCGCCAGCCAGACGGCCGTCATCAGCGCGACCATCTGCCAGCTCAGCCCGGCGAACTGCGCGCCGATCCGCGACCAGGAGACGTGCTCGCCGGTCATCGCCTCCAGGATCTCCGGCAGGAAGCGCACCAGCGTGGCGGCCAGCGCCAGCGACACCGCCGACAACCCGATCTGGACCCACTTGTTCTTCATCGCACCCCCATGAACCAGTCTGCCGGTCCGGGGCTCATCCTTTCGACGGAACTTCGAAGGGATGCTTCAGCCTCGTGCCGGGCGGCAGGCCGCGCTGAACGTACCACTCGGTGCCGAAGACGAGGCGGTAGAGGGGTCCGGGAACCTTGAGCATCACGCCCAGCGTCCGGGTGTCGGCTCCGGTGGCCTGGGAGGCGTGGGCGGCCATGCTGGCCCGCTTCTGGCGGGCGAAGCGCCGCACGGCCACCCGGTGGGTGATCGCCTCGCCGGGGGAGTAGGCGCCCTCGAAGGCGCGGATGTCGAGCTGCGGGTAGAAGCGGCTGATCAGGCGGATGCCCTTGAGCAGCGGGTCGCGGTTGACCGTGGCCTCCAGCACGATCGGGGTGCCGGCGATCTCCGCGGCCCGGGCGCCTACCCGGTGCACCTGGACGTGGTCGGGGTGGCCGTAGCCCCCGGCCGGGTCGTAGGTCGTCAGCAGGCCGGCGTCCTCCTCGGTGAGGATCGCCGCGAGCCGCCGGGCGGCCTCCTCGGTGTCGGCGTCGATGAACGCGTTGTCCGGGCGGTCGTCGGCGACCCCGCCGCCGGGCGCCAGCCCGGAGTCGCCGTACCCGAGGTTCACCACGCGGGCGCAGCCCAGCGCCGCCGCCGACCGATACAGCTCGGCGACCCGGGCCGCGCCCAGCGCCTCGCCCGGCTCCAGGTCGGCCTGGCCGCGCTCGCCGGAGGTCGCCACCACGAGGACCACCCGGTGCCCCTCGGCCGCGAGCATGGCCATGGTCCCCGCGGTCAGCAGGGCCTCGTCATCGGGATGGGCATGGAAGAACACGGCTGTCCTGACGGTCTTGATCGCCCTCACTCCGTTCGCGCGGTCCGTCTCCCGCTCATGGGGCCTCCCCAGACGGGCACGCAGGCATGATCTCACGCGGGGATACGCTGGCACGGTGAGGATCCTCCACGTCAGCGATTGTTACCTGCCGCGCCTGGGCGGGATCGAGGTCCAGGTCGCCGATCTGATCCGGTCGCAGCGCGAGGCGGGCCACGACGTCGAGGTGGCGACCGCCACGCCGGGCGAGCCCCTGCCGGGGGTGCACCGGATCGTCGCGGGGCTGCCCTTCGACCTGCCGGTCCACCCGTTCGGGGTCGGGCACCTGCTGCGGCTGATGAGGGCCCGACGGCCCGACGTGGTCCACGTGCACACCGGCGCGGTCTCGCCGTTCGCCTGGATGGGCGTCCGCGCGGCCGTACGGCTCGGGCTGCCCGCCGTGGTGACCGTGCACAGCATGTGGGACCCGGTCACCCGCGCCGTCTACACCGGTCTGCGGCTGGCGTTCGAGTGGCACCGCTGGGGGCTGGTGGGCACCACGGTGAGCGAGGCGGCGGCCCGGCCGATCCGCGCGGTGGCCGGCCGGGGCGTCCCGGTGCACGTCGTCTCCAACGGCCTCGACGTCTCCGGCTGGCGCGCCGCCGGCCCGGCCCGGCGGACGCCGGACGGCGAGCCGGTGCACGTCGTCGCGGTGGGGCGGCTGGCGCCCCGCAAGCAGCCGGTCCGGCTGCTGCGGCTGCTGAGGGAGGCCAGGGCGCAGGTCCCCCGGGACGTCCCGATGCGGGCCACGATCGTCGGGGACGGCCCGGCGCGCGCCCAGATGGAGCGTTACCTGCGGTCCAACGGCATGACCGGGTGGGTGTCGCTGCCCGGCCGCTACGACCGCGACCGGATCCGCGAGCTGCTCGCCACCGCGGACGTGTTCGTCGCCCCCGCGCCCCGCGAGTCGTTCGGGCTGGCGGCGCTGGAGGCCAGGGCGGCGGGCGTGCCGGTGGTCGCGCGGGCGCAGAGCGGGGTGGCCGACTTCGTGCGGCCCGGCAAGGAGGGGCTGCTGGGAAAGAGCTTCGACGGCCTGGTCGCGGCGGTGGCCGGGCTGGTGCGCGACCGCGGGCTGCGCGAGGCGATCGCGGCGCACAACCGCGCGACCGAGCCGGTCCGCAGCTCCTGGCCGGCCGTGCTGGAGGGCTTCGACCGCTGCTACGAGCAGGCGCGCGGAGCGCGGGGCTGAGCTGCAAGGGGTCGTACGGGGCCGGCGGGTGATCCGTGCGCGGCCGGTACGGCGGGGCGTGCGGCCGCACGGCCCGGCCCCTCGGGCAGGCCGGTCCGTGCGGCGGGACGGGCGCCTCCCGGGGAGATCGGGGAGGGATCGGGGAGGCGCGGCGCGCGTCAGGAGCAGGCGGCGTTCATCTTGGTGCCGGCCGAGACGATCTTGCCGCTGAGGCCCTGCATCGCTCCGGCGGCGGCCCCCGGGTCGTTGGGGTCGATCTTCAGGCTTCCGAAGGATGCGGCCAGGTCGTTGAGCCCCGAGGCGAGGTCGCCGTCGGCCTTGGCGGCCATGGCCTTCATGTCCGAGGCGAACTTCTCGTTCACCGCGTTGAGCTTCTCCATGTCCACACCGACGCCCGCCACGTCGGTCTTGTAGTCGTTCATGAGCTTCAGCGCGTCGGCGCACATCGCCGCGTCGCCGCCCGCGCCGCAGGCGGCGGACAGGGAGAGGAGGACGGCTCCCGCGACGGTGGCGGCGATACGGCGGGAGGGGAGGAGGGAGAACATCTTTGCCTTTCATTGCCTTTTACGACAGGTGCACCCTAGAGGCGTCACTTGCCGGGCACTTGACAGATGCTTAAAAAGGCGGCGGCTGTGACTCGGCGTGATCCTCGCCCCGCTTCGGGTAAGGGGACGGTATGGCTGAGGCGACCGTCGATCCCGAAACCGTCCAGCACTCGCTGAAGCGGGTCATCGGGCGCAAGGTGCTGTTGCTGTTCGTCATCGGGGACATCCTCGGCGCGGGGATCTACGCCCTGGTCGGGAAGGTGGCCGGCTACGTCGGCGGGGCGCTGTGGCTGCCCTTCCTCATCGCCTTCGTGCTCGCGGCCCTCACCGCCACGGCCTACGCCGAACTGGTCGGCAAGTATCCCCGGGCGGCCGGCGCGGCGCTGTACGCCAACAAGGCGTTCGGCATCCCCTTTGTCACGTTCATGGTGGCGTTCACCGTACTGATGAGCGGGATCACCTCGGCGAGCGCGGCGGCCCGCGCCTTCGGCGGCAACTACCTGGGCGAGTTCGTCACGCTGCCGACGGTCATCGGCGCGCTGATCTTCCTCGGCCTGGTCACGCTGGTGAACTTCGCCGGCATCTCCGAGTCGGTCAGGGTCAACGTGGTCCTGACGATCATCGAGGCGTTCGGCCTGCTGGTCATCGTCGCGATCGGGATCTACGCCCTGGTCTCCGGTGAGGGCGAGCCCGCCCGGGCGGTGCAGTTCCATCCGGTCAACGGCGCGTTCCTCGGCGTCCTCGGCGGCACGGCCCTCGCCTTCTACGCGCTGCTCGGCTTCGAGGACTCGGTCAACCTCGCCGAGGAGTGCCGCGACCCGCAGCGGGACTTCCCCCGCGCCCTGTTCGGCGGCATCACCGTGGCCGCGCTGATCTACATGGCCGTCGCCTTCACCGCGACGATGCTGGTGGACACCAGGACCCTGACCGAGTCCACCGGGCCGCTGCTGGAGGTGGTCAAGGTCGCGGGCCTGGCGTTCCCGCCGAAGCTGTTCGCGCTCATCGCCCTGCTGGCCGTGGGAAACACCGCGCTGATCAACATGCTGATGGCCTCGCGCCTGGTGTACGGCATGGCCCGCGAGGGCATCGTGCCCGGGGTCTTCGCGGCCGTCCACCGCCGCAGGTCCACCCCGTGGGTGGCCATCCTGTTCACCGTGGGCGTCGCGGTGGCGCTGGTGATCACCGGTGACGTGAGCGGCCTGGCGGACACGACCGTGCTCCTGCTGCTGTGCGTGTTCGCGATCGTCAACGTGGCCGTGCTGGTCCTGCGCAGGGACCCGGTGGAGCACGAGCACTACCGGGCCCCGAAGTGGATGCCCGTCCTGGGCGCGGTGGTCTGTGTCGTGCTGGCGCTGCCCGTCACGGGCCGCGAAGGGGAGGTCTACCTTCGCGCGGGCGCGCTCCTGGCCGTGGGGGTGGTCCTGTGGTTCGCCAACCGGCTGTTCCTGCGGAGGAAGGACGGACGGCGCGGGAAGCCGTCAGAAGGGGAGCCTTCGGCCTGAGGGCGTGCGCAGGTCGAGGGGCACGGGCGGACGAGGCGGACGGGGCTTCTGGACGATTTGTACCCTTTTCATCTCCGACTCCCTTTAGGTGGAGTTTCGGAGAGACTACGTCAACGCCTCGGGGATTTCGCATCTTTTGTCCACATGTCGAGACGGCATCATCCACGATGACACCTTCCACGCGGAGGCGTCGCGGGCCCTTCCGTGAGACGACGGCCCGGATCCTGAATACTCCCGTCGACGTGGGGCACCTGTCACCCGAAGGGGATTGACGGGCGTCACGGAAGGGGGAACCCCTGCCGGACCCGCGGGCGCCGCACACCACCGGGCGCGTGCGAGGATCGGGTGGAGACGCCGGGCGCCGAGGGCGCCGGACGGCCGCACCACCAAGGCGGTCCGCTCCGTGTGAGAAGGTTGCATGGCTGAGAAGGGCCGCTGTAGAAGGTTGATCATGTTCGTGGGTAATGAGCCGGAGCCCAGTTTCACGGCGACGTCAGGACTGCATGGTTCGACGATCGTCGTGCAGGCCAGCGGCGAACTGGATCACTACCACACGCCGATCCTGCGGGCCGAGCTGAGCAAGGTCTGGGGTGCCGCGCCGTCGAAGACCGTCATCCTCGACCTGTCCGCCCTGACCTTCTGCGACTCCTCCGGCATCGGCGAGCTGCTCCAGGCACGGCACAACGGCCAGGTCAGGGGCTTCCGGTTCATCCTCACCGGCATCCAGGGCAACCTGGCCCGGCGGCTCAACCTCGCCGGTCTCACCCAGGTCTTCGAGGTCTTCCCCTCCGTCACCGAGGCCCTGGAAGCCACCACCTGCTGAGGTGGGAAAAGACCCCGCAGACCACAGCGGGCCGTCTCCTCCGGTGCGCGGAGCCCGGTTCCGCCTCCTTGATCCGGAGATCACCTTCATACCGGGCACATGACCGATGCCCGTCAGCGAAAATCGATCCCCCGGGGAAGGTCACGGTCGCGCGGAAACTCGACGCCGTCGTCCCAGCCGGGCGCCGAGAGGAGAAACTCCCTGAGATCAGGGAGGTCGCCCCCGGGTCGACGGCATCCGGCGATGCCCATGACGGCGGCGACCTCCTCACCATGCCGGTCGGCCACCTCGGCGCCTTCGGCGGCGGCGCGCCGTACGGCCTCGCCGAAACGCCGCTCCGCCTCCTGGGCCTGCCGTTCACGCATGAGGACCTCCTGTCCGGCCGGGTTGAGACGCACGTTAGCCGGACCTGAGGTCGGAGGAGGCCGTTTCAGATCGTCGCGGCCGCCCGTACGGGTGCCGATGACTCGGCCGCGCGGTGGGAGCGGCGCTCGCGCAGGATGGTGCGGAGCACCCGCCAGCCGTCCCGTACGGCGTTCAGGTTGCTGACGCCGTGGATGCGGCTGCGTTCGTGGCTGGGCACCTCACGGATCACCAGGCCGGCGCGGGCCGCGCGGATGTTCATCAGGGTCTCCACCTCGAAGCCGTCGCAGTCGAGGCCGAGGGCGTCGAGGTGGCGTGCCCAGAAGGCGTTGTAGCCGTAGCACAGGTCGGTGTATCGGGTGCCGTGCAGCCCGTTGGTGATCATGGTCAGCGCCCTGTTGCCCAGCGAGCGCATCGGGCTGAGATCGTCGGATCCGCCTCCGGGGGCGTAGCGGGAACCCTTGGCGAAGTCGGCGCCCTCGACCAGCGCGGTCACGAAGGCGAAGATCTCACGGCCGTCGGTGGAGCCGTCGGCGTCGATCATGACGATGATGTCGCCCGTGGCGGCGGCGAACCCCTCGGCGAGGGCGTTGCCCTTGCCCCTGCGGGTCTGGACGACCACGCGCAGGGCGGGACGGAGGGACCGGGCCACGGCCACGGTGTCGTCGGTGGAGTTGCCGTCGACGAGGATCACCTCGTCGATCCACGAGGGAAGGGTCGCGAAGACGTGCGGGAGGTTGGCGGCTTCGTTGAGGGCGGGGACCACCACGCTGACGCTGACGGGGAAGGGACGGCTGCTCATGGTCCCAAGGTCCTCCGGACCGCCTGCAACCTGCTTGAATCCTCCTTGCAACGCCCATGGCACGGCCACTGCACGGTCGCGGGACGGTCTCGCCGCGCGGCCTCGGGTGAGGCTCGGGCGTGACCTCCGTACGGCCTCGGTACGGATGGCGTGTGCCGGTGGGGCGCTCGCTCCGGCGCGCCGCGCCGGCCGGGCCGGAGGGGGGCTTCCTCCGGCGGGGCTGGAGGGGTTAGAAGGGCAGGAGCTTTCCCGAGGGGGTCCGCATGTCGAGCGGCGCCGGTGTGCGGGGCGGCCGCGGCCGCTGGATGATCTGGATCCTTCTCAACGGTCACTCCTGTCTCGGGGCTGAACACGTTTTACCCATGTGGCCGCCAAGAATCACCTATCGGCGTGCCACGTGCAGCACGCTGGCCACGCGCTCCGCGGCCGTGGCGACGTCCTCGGCGTGCCCGATGCGGCCGGCCCACGACAGCCAGAACCACCACTCGCCGTCCTCCTCGTGGGCGGCGAGGACGTCCTCGGACACCGTGGGGGCCATCGGGTTCGTCACGTGAAGGCGGGGCAGCGGTCCCGCGGGGGCGTCGAGGCACACCTTGAAGGAGTGGGCCTCCAGTTGGGCGGCGAGGCGCCGCAGATGATCAACGGCCTGGCCGTCTTCTGCCGTCATCCGGATCACTCCCGGCGGATGCTGGTGTCGTTCTTCCCAGCAGAGTGCGTTTTCCCGGCCCGACAGGCAATGTCCCATCTTGCTATCTCCCACCGAACTGGTGGAATAGGGAGGAAAATTCCCGGTGTTCCGTGCGGAAAGCACGATAACGGGAAAGCGACGCGCGGGAGCGCTCACGCTGTGGTGCGCCCCCGTCCGTGATGGGTGAACAGCGACCGGGGAGGGCGCCGTGGCCCGAGGAGAGCACCCGCCCGCGTGCGCGCGGCGCTGGCGCGAGCAGGCGCAGGCGAGGCGATGGACCCATTGGCAGACGGCGCAGGCCGTCCACGGCTGCTGCGGGGTGAGCCTGCTCAAGGCGCACCGGCTGGCCCGGGGATGGTCGGCCCGGCAGGCGGTCGAGGAGCTGGAGGAGCTGTGCGAGCGCCACGACCTGGGCGAGGCGCGGGCCAGCATCGACCTGCTCAACGCGTGGGAGAACCACCGGGCCCGGCCGCGGCCGCAGACCATCGACCTGCTGGCGCGGCTGTACCGGGCCAACGCCGTACGGCTCGGCCTGGCCGGTGACTACTGCGAGGACGACGGCGGCGGGGCCAGGGTCGTGGTGGTCGCGGCGGGGGACGGCCGCACGCCGTACCAGACCCAGGAGGAGGCCGGCGGCGACGACGGCATGGAGCGCCGCGCGCTGTTCCACCACGCGCTGCTCGGCGGACGCCTGCCGCTGAACGGGCGCCTGCTCGCCGAGGTCGAGCGGATCCGCCAGGACCTCGACCGCACGCTCGTCGCGGCCACCGTCTCCGAGGAGCAGCTCGACCGCCTCGACGAGCAGGTGCTGCGCTACCGGCGCGAATACGTCACCAGCGCCCCGCTGCCCATGCTCTACCGGCTGATGCTGGAACTGTCCGACGTGCGGACCCTCGTCGGGGCCCGGCAGCCCGCCATGGCCCAGCGGCGCCTGCTCAACGCCACCGTGATGCTCGCGCTGCTGGCGGCCGACGCGCTGATGAAGCTCGGCGACACCCGCCAGGCCCACACCTGGTACGGCACCGCCCGCACCGCCTCCGACGACACGGGCGACCTGCGGCTGCGCGCCCTGGTCCGGGCGCAGGAGGCCATGCTGCCCTACTACTACGGCGACCTCGCCGAGACCGTGCGGCTCGCCCGGGAGGCGCGGACGCTGGCCGGCAGCGCGCCCAGCTCTCCCGCGGCCCTCGGCGCGGCGGCCGAGGCCCGCGCGCTCGCCAGGCTGGGCGAGCACCGGGCCGCCCGGGTCGCGCTCGCCGAAGCGGAGCGGATCTTCGCCAGGATGCCCCCCGAGGGCCACGACCACCTGGCCTTCCGCTTCTCCGAACGGCGGATGCAGTTCTACCGGATCGGCACCCTGATCGAGCTGGGCGAGGAGGTCGACTGGACGCCCGGTCCCTCCGGCGCCTACGCCATCGACCCGGTGCTCATCCTGCTCGACCGGGCCGCGCACCTCGTCCGCGGCGGCGAGGTCGAGGAGGCGTGCCTGCTGGCGGAGAAGGCGCTCCTCCAGGTGCCGGCGGAGCACCGCACCTCCATCGTCCTCGACCGGGCACGGGCGGTGCTGGCGGGGATGCCGCAGACCCGGCACCGTACGACGCCGGCGCGCCGGCTGGCCGACCTGCTCGACGACGCGGCGCGGGCCGTCTGATGGGCGGCTCAGGCGGCCCGGGTGGTTCAGGCGGCTCGGGTGGTTCCAACGGTCCCGGTGGTTCAGGCGGTCCGGGCGGCTCGCTGGCGCGGGACGCGTTCGCGGTCCTGCGCGACGTCTGCGAGGGCCTGGGGATCGACCACCGGGGCGCCGAGTTGCTGCGGGTGCGCAGCAACGCCGTCTTCAACCTGCGCGGGGAGATCGTGGTGCGGATCGCCACCGCGTCCGACGCGCGGGCCCGCCTGCCGATGGTCCTGGCGGTGGCCCGGTGGCTGGCCCAGCAGGGCTTCCCCGCGGTACGGCCGGCCGACACGATCTGCGAGCAGCCGGTGGTCCACGAGGGCGGGGTGGTCACCTTCTGGCACTACGTCCCGGCGGCGGCCGAGCGCCCCACCACCACCGAGCTGGGCGAGATCCTGCGCACCCTGCACCTGCTGCCGGTGCCGCCGGTGGCGGTGAAACGGTTCGCCAACCCGCTGGCCGGGATCCGCGCCGAGGTGGAGCGCTCCGCCGTGCTCACCCCCGGTCAGCGGACCTGGCTGCGCGACCGCATCGCCGAGCTGACCGAGCGGTGGTCGGGCCTGGAGGTGAAGGGCGCCCCGGTGCTGCTGCACGGCGACGCCTGGATCGACAACCTCCTGCGCGGCACCGACGGGCACGTCGTGCTCTGCGACTGGGACGGCGTCGCGGTCGGGCCGTGCGAATGGGACCTGGTCCACACCTACCACGGACAGCGCCGCTTCGGCCTCACCGCCGCCGACGTGGACGCCTTCGCCCTCGCCTACGGCCGGGACCTGCGGTCGTGGCCGGGCTACGCCACCCTGATGGAGGTCCGCGACATGTACGCCGTGGGCATCCACATCCGCAACGCCGGCGCGGACCCCTTCTCCCGCCGGGAACTGCCCCGCAGGCTCGACTCGCTGGCCCGCGGCGAGCGGTTCACCCGGTGGTACATGGCGGAACCCGTCACCGTCCTGCCCCGGCGGAGCGCCTCCCGGGGCTGAGCCGGGCCGGGCGCCCCGCCGGGTGCGGGGATCCTCGATGAGGGGCCTAGAACAGCGGCTTGCCGTCGCGGGTCAGCCTCCAGTTGGCCTCGGCGAAGTCGGCGGAGTCGATGACCTTGGTCTCCGTGGCGTAGTCGATCAGTGCCTGGCGGATCTCCACCTGGGCGTTGTAGACCACCGGCGCGGTCGAGACGTGCGGGAAGCCGCCGCCGCCCGACTGGCGGTAGTTGTTGATCGCGACCACGAACCGCTGGTCGGCCGCGACGGGCTGCCCGTCGTAGGACAGGCCGGTGATCCGCCGGCCGACCGGCTTGGCGATGTCCACCTCGTAGCGGACGCCGGAGAGCTGGTCGTAGTTGTAGTCGGGGATGTTGCCGGCGTTGGTCAGCTTGGCCAGGTCGACCGGGGCGTCCGGGGCGAGCTGCGCGAAGTACTTCGCCGAGTACTCCAGGTAGTCCTTGAGCTGGGCGCCCGTGAGCCTCACGGCCATCAGCGTGTTGTCGTAGATGTACAGGCCCGCCATGTCGCGGATGCTCACCGGTCCCGCGGGGAACGTCGCGGTCCGGCTGAACGGCGCGGCGATCGACAGCACCGGCAGGTTCGCGTCCGCCGTTCCGGCGACGGCCTTCTTCACCGTCTCGGTCTGGACCTTCTGGATGTAGTCCAGGATCGGGGTGTCCTTGTAGGGGGACTCGGCGGCCAGCAGCTCGTCCTTGGAGGTGGCCACCTCCTTGTTGACGTACCCGACCGTGGTGTCGTGCTGCTTCTTCATGAGCGCGACGATCTTCGGGTCCTCGGCGACGGTGTTGGTGTTCAGCGTGGTGGAGGACTTGCCGGTGACCGTCCACCGGCCCTTCTGCTTGGTCAGCGTGAAGTCCAGCACGCTGAGCCGCTGGCCCCACTTGGCCGGCTCGGTCAGCAGGACCTGCCTGCCGGTGGCCTTGTTGGTGACGAACCGCTGCGGCACCTCGTTGTGGGCGTGCCCGAACAGCACGGCGTCCACGCCCGGGACCTCCTCGCCGACCAGGGCGGCGGCGTTCTCGACCGGCAGGTCGCCGCCGTAGGAGGACATGCCGCTGTCGCCCGCGTGCGCGGTGACCACGACCACGTCCGCGCCGAGGCCGCGGATGACCGGCACCCACTTCCTGGCGGTCTTGACCAGGTCGTCGAAGCGCAGCCTGCCCTCGACGTTGCCCTTGTCCCAGATCGCGACGCCGGGGTTGGTCAGGCCGAGCACACCGACGCGGACCGGCTTCTCGCCCCTGACCTTCATCGTCTTGATGACGAACGGCTGGTAGGCGGGCTTGCCGGTGGTGGCGTCAACGGCGTTGGCGCCGAGCACCGGGGCCTTCATCTGCTTGATCCACGTGGCCAGCAGCGGCAGGCCGTAGTTGAACTCGTGGTTGCCCAGGGTCACCGCGTCGTAGCCGATGGCGTTCATCGCGCGAGCCATGGGGTGGAGCTCGCCGGTCTGGGTGATCGGCTCGACCTTGGCGTAGTAGTAGGCCAGCGGCGTGCCCTGGATGGTGTCGCCGGAGTCGAACAGCAGGGTGTGGTCGGCGCCGCGCTCGGCGCGGATCTTGCCGACCATCGTCGAGACCTTGGCGAGGCCGACGTCGTTGCCCTTGCCGTCGTCGAACTCGGCGTTCTTGAAGTAGTCCCAGTTGAGGGTGTTCCCGTGCAGGTCGGAGGTGCCCATCACGGTCACCGTCACCGACTTGCCGGCCGAGGCGTGTGCGACCGACGGGGGGATGGCCAGGGCGGTCAGCCCGGCCACGCCGAGGACGGCGAGCTTCTTACTGTGCATGTCACGGGACAGTAACCATCCCAGGTTGCCGGAGGGTCACGGGGGCCTTACGGACAGGGTGAATGTAGGCGTTTCTATCGCCTAGGTGATCTTTGTCCCTTTCGTGGGCCCGTGGGTCCGTGGGGTCCGTGGATCCGTGGGTTCCGCCGGGACGAACCGGCCGGACCGGTGAGAGCGGGCCGCCCTGTTCCGTGGCCCTGTCCGGCCCGGCCGCGGAGGGGCCGGTGGTCCTGCCCGGCCTGACGGCCTGACCGGGGAGGCCGGGTGAGAGGCCGTCCTATCCCGTGACCCTGTCCGGCCTGGCCGCGTGGGCGGCCAGCGGGAAGGCCGCCCGCACGCCGTACCCTCCACCGGGCTCAGGGCCGGCGGAGAGGCTGCCGTGGAAGAGCGCGACCCGCTCCCGCACACCGGCCAGCCCGGATCCGGATCCGCCCGCCGCTCCGGTGCGGCCGTCACACGGGCCGCGGTCGGTGATCTCCAGGACCAGCTCCCGGGGCCGGTGGGCGATCCGAACCCTGACGGCGGTGGGACCCGTGCGCCGCAGGGTGTTGTCCAGCGCCGCCTGCACGATCCGATACGCCGACAGGTCCAGGCCCAGGGGCAGCGGGCTCGGCTCGCCTTCGACGCTCAGCCGTATGTCGAGGCCCGCCGCGCGCATCCGCTCGATCAGCTCGTCCAGGCGGGCGAGGGTCGGCTGCGGCGCCAGCCCGTCGTCCTCGGCGCCGGTGCGCAGCAGCCCCAGCGTACGGCGCAACTCCTCCACCGCGGCCCGGCCGGTCTCCTCCACCACGTGCAGCGCCTCGCGCTCGGTGACCTGATCTGGCCGGAGCGACAGACGCGTGGCGCCCGCCTGCATGACCATCGCGCTGACGTTGTGCGCGACGACGTCGTGCAGCTCCCGGGCGATCCGCGCCCGCTCCTCACTCGCCGTCCACTCGCCGTCCGCCCGTTCGCCCGCCGTCAGGCCGCCGGCCGCCCGCGCGTTCGCCGTACGGCCGTTCACGGCGCGGCCGTTCGTCACGCGGCTGTTCGTCACGCGGCCGTTCACGGTGCGCTTCGCGCGTACCGGTTCGCGGGCGAGCGTCTCGCCGCGCTCCCGCGCGCGGCGGCCGATCCGCAGGTGCCGCCGTACGGCGAGGCCCGCGACGGTGAGACCCGCACCGGCGGCGGCGCAGACCGCCGTCGCCAGCGTCAGCGCGAGCAGTCGGCCGGCCGCGGTGGGGGGAAGGCGGAGGCTCATGGGGCGAGGGTAGGGCGGGCCCCGGACGCGCGGCATCCGCCGTGAGACTGATAGGAGTCACGACTCTCGCGCCGCCCGGAGGATGGGGGCCCGGTGCTCCGGCCCGGTGCGGTCAGCGCTCGATCAGCGACATGTTCACGTACCGCTCACCCCGGGCGCCGCCCGGCACCGCCGCCTCCAGCGCGGCGAGCTGGTCCGGGTTCAGCGTGACGCCGGCCGCCGCCGCGTTCTCCTCCAGGTAGCGCAGCCGCTTGGTGCCCGGGATCGGGATCACGTCCTCACCCCGGGTGAGCAGCCAGGCCAGGGCGAGCTGAGCCGGGGTGCAGCCCGCCTCCTCGGCGATCCCGCGCACCTTCGCCACGAGCTCCTCGTTGCGGGCCCCGTTCTCCCCGGTGAACCGGGGGTGGCGCTTGCGGAAGTCGTCGTCGGGAAGCTCCCCGGCGGGCGGCAGGGTGCCGCCCAGCAGGCCCCGGCTGATGGGGGAGTAGGCCACCAGGGCGATGCCCAGCTCCCGCGCGGCCGGCAGGATCTCCGCCTCGATGTCACGGGTGAACAGGGAGTACTCGCTCTGCAGGGCGGCGATCGGATGCGTGGCGTGCGCCCGGCGCAGCGTCTCCGCGCCCACCTCCGACAGGCCGAGGTGACCGACCTTGCCCTCGGCGACCAGTTCGGCCATCGCCCCCACGGTCTCCTCGATGGGCACATCGGGATCGCGGCGGTGCAGGTAGTACAGGTCGATGTGGTCCACGCCCAGCCGCTTCAGGGAGGCCTCGGCGGCCTTCCTGACGTAGGCGGGGCTTCCGTCGACGCCGTGGGCGTTGACGTCGTCGCTCCTGACGATGCCGAACTTGGTGGCCAGCACCACCTCGTCCCTGCGGCCGGCGATCGCCCGGCCCACCAGCTCCTCGTTGTGCCCCCTGCCGTACATGTCGGCGGTGTCCAGGAGGTTCACCCCCAGGTCGAGGGCGCGGTGGACGACCGCGATCGACTCGGCCTCGTCGGCCGCGCCGTAGAACTCCGACATCCCCATGCAGCCCAGTCCGACGGCCGAGACCTCGGGGCCGTTCCGGCCGAGACGGCGCCTGTTCATCGTGCCTCCATTGCGGTGTACAGGTCGATCTTGTAGTCGAGGGACCCCAGGTCCTCGGTGAGCCGCGCGATCCGCGTCCTGACCCGTTCCCGGTGGACCTCCAGCATCCGCCGCCGCTCGGCGGCGGTCCCCGGGCCCCGGCGGGACAGGTCGGCGTAGCGGCACATGTCCGCGATCGGCATACCGGTCGAGCGCAGCCTGGTCAGGAAGTCGAGCCAGGCCAGGTCGGTCTCCGTGTAGGCACGGTGCCCGCTCGGGTCGCGCTCCACCTCGTGGATGAGCCCGATCCGCTCGTAGTACCGCAGCGTGTGCGCGCTGAGCCCCGAGCGGCGCGAGGCCTCCTGGATGGTGATCCCCATATGTCTCACCCTGCCCCTTAGAGCGCGCTCGAAGTCAAGCGGCCCCCCGGGACGCCCGGTCCGGAGAGGTCCGGCGGGCGGGACACGCGGCTCCGGGGACGCGTCCCGCGAACGGGAACCCGGTCCCGGAGGCGTTCCGGAACCGGTCCCGGAGGCGTTCCGGAACCGGTCCCGGAGGCGTCCCGGCGCCGGGGCCGGAGGTCTTCGGCGACGGGTGCCGGTCCCGGCGGCGGGCGCCGGTTGCGGTAGGCGTCCCGCGAGGGGGCTTTCCGCTCCGGAGGCGTCCCGGGGGACCGACCCTGAGGGGGAAAGCCCTACCCCCGGCGGTTTCCGCGCAGCTCAGGGACGTCGCATGCGGGGCGTCCCCGAAGGGCGGGCCCCACCCCGGGCCGGTGCGCATCGGGGACGGCTCAGGGGCGCCTGGGGATCATCTCCAATACTCCGAGCCCCTGGTCGGACGCCATTTTTGAGTCATGGCGAGTCAGGTTTTCTCCGGAACAGGGATGATCCGCGGCGGTTACGCGGCGATCGGCGCGGGAGCCGCGTCGATGGTGGGGCTGCACGTGGCCACGGGGCTGGATCCGGTGCACACGCTGATCAGCGAGTACGCGTTCGCCCCCGACGGGTGGCTGCTGCCCGTGTCCCTCGCGTTCTTCGCCGCCGGCGCCGCGGCCTTCGGGATCGCGCTGGCCCGGCGCACCGCGGACCGCGGGGCCGCACTGCTGGTCGGAGCCTGGGGCCTGTGCATGCTGCTGATCGGCGTCTTCCCCACGGACGCGCCCGGCCTGCCGCTGTCGATGTCCGGGGGCATCCACCGCTACGCGGCGTTCGCGGCCTTCCTCGCCATGCCGGTGGCGGGCCTGATCCTCTCCAGACGGCACGCCGCGGGCCCCTACGCCCGGCCGGTGCGGCTGCTGAGCCTGGCGTCCCTCAGCGTGCTGGTGCTGGTGGTCCTGCCGTACGTGGTGCGGATGCTCGGGATCCCCCTGGCGGGCGACGACATCCCCGGAGGGGTGACCCAGCGGCTGGTCGTGGTCTTCGAGGTGGCGGTGCTGGCCCTGGTCGGGCTGTTGATCGCCGCCGGGTACCGTCGTACCCATGACCGTCCTCCGCTCCCTGCCGCTGTTCGCCCTCGCCGCGGTCGCCGAGATCGGAGGCGCGTGGCTGGTCTGGCAGGGCGTGCGCGAGGGACGCGGGCCGCTCTGGATCGCGGGCGGTGTCCTCGCGCTCGGCGCGTACGGCTTCGCGGCGGCGTTCCAGCCCGCGCAGGACTTCGGCCGGATCCTCGCCGCCTACGGCGGGGTGTTCGTCGCGGGCTCGCTGGTCTGGGGAATGGTCATGGACGGGTTCCGGCCTGACCGCTGGGACGTGGCGGGCGCGCTGATCTGCCTGGCCGGGATGGCCGTGATCATGTACGCGCCGCGCGGCTGACCGGCGGGCCCGGACGGCGGGCCCGGACGATGGGCCCGGACGATGGGCCCGGCGCCTGGCCCGCCCGGGTCCGGACGGCGGACGCGGCCACCGGGCGGCACGGCTCCGACCGGTGGCACCGCCTCGACCGGTGGCTCGGCGTTGACCCGCGGTACGGCGTTGACCCGCGGTACGGCGTTGACCCGCGGTACGGCCGCCGCCCGTGTGGGCGGCGGCCGTACCGTGTGGCGCGTCGGCGCCTACCGGTCGCCGCCGGGGCCGGTGAGCCCGGCGCGGCGCAGCGCGTCGGCCATCGCCCCGCCCGGCGCGTCGCGCCGCCGGTCACCCCGCCCCTGCTGGTCGCCTCGCCCCTGCCGGCCGCCCTGGCCGCGGTCACCCTGGCCCTGCTGCCGGCCGCCCTGGCCCTGCCGGCCCCCCTGACCCTGCCGATCGCCGCGCCGACCGCCGTCGGCCTGGTCGCGCCTGCCCCCGCCCCGGGCGGGCTCGTCGTCCAGGCGGAGGGTCAGGGAGATGCGCTTACGCGGGATGTCGACGTCGAGCACCTTCACCCGGACGATGTCGCCGGGCCTGACGACCTCGCGCGGATCCCTGACGAAGGTGTGCGACAGCGCGGAGACGTGGACCAGGCCGTCCTGGTGCACGCCGACGTCGACGAACGCGCCGAACGCGGCGACGTTGGTGACCACGCCCTCCAGCACCATTCCGGGTTCGAGGTCGGAGATCTTCTCCACGCCCTCCTTGAAGGCCGCGGTCTTGAAGGCCGGGCGTGGGTCGCGGCCGGGCTTCTCCAGCTCCGACAGGATGTCGGTGACGGTCGGCAGGCCGAAGGTGTCGTCGACGAAGTCCTGGGGCCGCAGCGACCGCAGGGCCGTGCCGTTGCCGATCAGCTCGCGGATGCCGCCGCCGGTGGCCGACAGGATGCGGCGCACCACCGGGTACGCCTCGGGGTGGACGCTGGAGGAGTCGAGGGGGTCGTCGCCGTCCGGGATACGCAGGAAGCCCGCGCACTGCTCGAACGCCTTGGGGCCGAGGCGGGGCACCTCCTTGAGCGCCCGGCGCGACCGGAACGGGCCGGACGCGTCGCGGTGGGCGACGATGTTGTCGGCCAGGCCCGCCGTGATGCCCGACACGCGCGCCAGCAGCGGCGCCGAGGCGGTGTTCACGTCGACCCCCACCGCGTTCACGCAGTCCTCGACGACCGCGTCGAGCGAACGGGACAGTTTGGTCTCGGCGAGGTCGTGCTGGTACTGGCCCACGCCGATCGACTTGGGATCGATCTTGACCAGCTCGGCCAGCGGGTCCTGGAGGCGCCGGGCGATCGACACCGCGCCGCGCAGCGACACGTCCATGCCGGGCAGCTCCTGGGAGGCGTAGGCGGAGGCGGAGTAGACGGACGCGCCGGCCTCCGACACCATGACCTTGGTCAGCCCGGGTACCAGCTTCACGAGATCGCCGGCGAGCTTGTCGGTCTCGCGGGAGGCGGTGCCGTTGCCGATCGATACCAGCTCCACGTCGTGCTTCTTCGCCAGCGCGGCCAGCGTGGCGAGCGACTGGTCCCACTGGCGGCGCGGTTCGTGCGGGTAGATCGTGGCGGTCTCCAGCACCTTGCCGGTGGCGTCGACCACCGCGACCTTCACACCGGTGCGCAGACCAGGGTCCAGGCCCATGGTGGCGCGGGTGCCGGCGGGCGCGGCGAGCAGCAGGTCACGGAGGTTGGCGGCGAACACGCGCACCGCCTCGTCCTCGGCCGCCTGCCACAGCCGGGTCCGCAGGTCGATGCCGAGGTGGACGAGGATACGGGTGCGCCAGGCCCAGCGGACGGTGTCGGCAAGCCACTTGTCGGCCGGACGGCCCCGGTCGGTGACGCCGAAGCGGTGCGCGATGCTCGCCTCGTAGGAACCGGTGGGCTCCGGCTCGGGCTCCAGGGTGAGGGTGAGGATCTCCTCCTTCTCCCCGCGGAACATCGCCAGGATCCGGTGGGAGGGCAGCTTGGTGAACGGCTCGGCGAAGTCGAAGTAGTCGGAGAACTTCGCCCCCTGCTCCTCCTTGCCCTCGCGGACCGCGGAGACCACACGGCCCTTGTTCCACATCCGCTCGCGCAGCCCGCCGACGAGGTCGGCGTCCTCGGCGAACCGCTCGACGAGGATCGCCCGCGCCCCGTCCAGCGCGGCGGCGGCGTCGGGCACCCCCTCGCCGACGAAGGCCGCGGCGGCGGCCTGCGGGTCGACGGACGGGTCGGCGAGCAGGCCGTCGGCGAGCGGTTCGAGACCGGCCTCGCGGGCGATCTGCGCCTTGGTCCGCCGCTTGGGCTTGTAGGGGAGGTAGATGTCCTCCAGGCGGGCCTTGGAGTCGGCCGCGGCGATCTGCGCCTCGAGGGCGTCGTCGAGCTTGCCCTGGGAACGGATCGACTCCAGGATCGCGGCCCGCCGGTCCTCCAGCTCCCGCAGGTAACGCAGCCGCTCCTCCAGCGTGCGCAGCTGCGTGTCGTCGAGCGCTCCCGTGACCTCCTTGCGGTAACGGGCGATGAACGGAACCGTGGAGCCGCCGTCGAGCAACTCCACGGCCGCCTGTACCTGCCGCTCGCGCACACCCAGCTCGTCGGCGATCCGCTGATGAATTGACGTGGTCACGATCTCTCTTTCCTCGGACGGGCAGCCGGGGCGGGCGGCCCTGTGGGCAGCCCCAAAGTTACCGCGCGACCCCGACAGGGTCCGGGTGAGATCCGGGGGAGATCGGTGCCCCGGGGTCCGGGAACGGGGTGAGGGGCGGGAGGCGGCGGCGGGACGGGACCGGACGGTGGTCGCGCGGCGGTGGGACGGGACCGGACGGTGGTCGCGCGATGGCGGACGGGGCCGGGCGGGGCCGGGCGGGGCCGGGCGGGGCCGGGCGGGGCCGGGCGATGACGAACGGTGGTCAGGCGGTGGTCAGATGGTGGTCGGGCGGTGGCGGGCGGGGCCGGGGCGTACTCCGGTGGGCTCGGGGCTGATCCGGTCGGCGAGCCGGCGCATGGCGCGGGCGGTCCACCGGCGGGCGGGACCGGGACGCCGGGGGGTCAGGCGCGAGAGCTCGGCTTCGGCGATCGCCTCGGCGTGCGTCGTCCGGTACAGGGCGGTGATCTGGAAATCGTTGTTCACGGCTCTTCCCTTCCGGGGGCTGCGGGGGCTGCGGGGGGCACGGTGGGATCCGGGCGCGGGTCCTACGGGTGGGGGGTGCGCACCAGGGAGATGTCACCGCTCACGGTCTTGACGCGGATCTCGGCTCGCGGGGCCTCGTCACCGGGCCGTTCCGCCTCCTCCAGGCCGGAACGGAGGTCGCCGGAGATCGTGGAGACGTCGAGCCAGGCGCTGACCCCGTCGGCGACGCCGATCCTGACGTCGCCCGACACGCTGTTGACCGACACCCGGCCGCGGGTGACCGCCCCGATCCCGACGTCACCGGAGGAGGTGCGGGTCTCCACGAGGTCGCCGGCCGTCCCGATCGTGACGTCCCCGGAGGCGCTGATCGTCCGGAAGGACGCGCCGGCCGCCTCGACGGTGATGTCGCCGGAGCCGCTCCTGACGGTGATGTCACCGTTGACGGCGCCCAGTTCGACGCGCCCGCTGGAGGTGGTGATCTCCGCCCCGCCGCGCAGCTCGGGCAGCCGGATGTCACCGGAGGAGGTTCTGACGCCGGCTTCGGCGCCGGTGACGTCACATGTGACGTCACCACTCGCCGTCCTGACCTCAAGGCGGGCGCAGTGCTCGATCCGGACGTCGCCGGAGGCCGAGCCGACCGCGACGTCCCCCAGCGGGCCGGAGGTCCGGATGTCCGCGGAGGCGGTCTGGAGGGTGACGGCCGACCCCTCGGGAAGGGCGACGAGCACGTCCACGCGCGCCTGACGTCCCAGCATCGTGCGCTGCTCGGGCGCCTCGACCAGGATCGTGCCGTCGGCCAGCCGCTCGACGCGGGTCCCGCTCGCGGCCTCGGCGTCGGCGGAGCTTGAGGAGCGGGAGGGCCGGACCTCGACGACGGCGTCCTCACGTGGGGCGGCGGTGACCTCCAGGAGGCCGGCGGGCAGCTTGACCCGCAGGGTGACGGGTTCGGGGGAGGGGAACGAGGGCATGGCGAGATCTCCCTTTCGGGGGCGGAGGACCAGGAACGGTGTGGGGGCCGGAATGCCCGGGGGTGGGTGCCTGCGGCTCAGGCGCGGACGGACGGGCGCGGGGGCCGGAAGGCCCGGGACGTGGGTGCCCGCGGCTCAGGCGCGGGCGGGCGGGTACGGGCGTCTCAGCGCGCCCAGCCGCTGAGGCGCTTGCCGCCCCCGCGGGAGCGCGGCTCCGGCGGGCCGTCCCGCAGGGCGGTGGACAGCACGCGGACCAGCCACGCGTTGACCGACACGCCCTCGGCGCCGGCCGCCTCCTCGATGCGGCTCTTGAGCGACTCGGGCAGGCGCAGGGTCATCCTGGCCGTGCCCTCCTCGCCCGCCGGCGGCGGGGGCGACGGCGGGGCCGGGGGGAAGGGCGGCACGGGGAGGCCGGGCGGCCCCGGCGGGTACGGGGCGCCGGGCGGCGTGAACGTTCCGGGCGCCCCGGGCGGTGGCGCGAAGTCCGCGGCCTCCCCGAAGTCCGGCGGTGTCACCACGAACTCGGGTTCGCGGTTGCGGATCCGCACCTCGACCGAGCCGGGCGCGAGTTCGCGGGTGACCTCGTCGGCCGCCGCCGACAGCACCTCGATGAGGGTGAGCCTGACGGCGGAGTCGAGCGAGGTGGTGAGGTTCTCCACGGCGGCCCGGGTCTCGGCGTCGGCGACCGCCGCCGAAGCGGCCAGTGCGCGGCGGAGATTCTCGACGAAGGGCGTGACGTCCATGGGTATCACTATGACGCCACAGGTGACGTCATGTCAAGCGAAATGACGTCATTCATGGCGTTCACTTGATGTCATATGACGTCAAGATGATGTCGACGGCTTCACCCCGCGGGCACGTCCGGTCGTACGGATCTCCGTTCGGTGTCGTACCGGGACGGGTCAGTCGCGCAGTTCGCCCTCCAGCATGCTCATCAGGAACATGTCGTACCACCGGCCGTCGCGGCGGAACACCTCACGGAGCCGGCCCTCCCTGACGAACCCGACCTTCTCGTAGACGTGGATCGCGGAGACGTTCTCGGTGACCACGCTCAGCTCGATCGAGTGCAGCCGCATCCTGCCGAAGCCGTACCGGCACATCTCCCGGGTGGCATCGGTGGCGTAGCCGCGCCCCCAGCAGTCCTTCTCGCCGATGTAGACGTCGAATGTGGCACGGCCGATCTCCGGCTGGGCGTCGCTCAGACGGACGAGCCCGATGAGGCGGCCCCCGTCGAGGGTCTCGACTCCGAGGAGGACGTCGTCGTAGGAGTTGACCGGGCGGTCCTCGCAGCGCCGGGCGACCTGGGCGAGCGTCTGCGGGTAGCCCTCGTCCATCCAGCGCATCACCTCCGGGTCGCTGTTCCAGCGCCACAGGTGTTCCGCCTCGGACGGCTCCATCGGCCGCAGCCGCACCAGTTCTCCGGTCAGCACGGATCCGCTCCTCATGCTCGCTCTCATCGGAATCTCGGCATGTCTAGCAGTCGCGATCCCGCTCCTCAACCGGTTATCCGGTTGTCGGGCCGGAGGCGGAGCGAAAAGCCCTCACTTGAAAGGAATGGAAATCGTTGTCGTCGTGTTGTGCGTCCCGTCGGTCGGAGAGATCGACCGGAGGGGTCGGTCGGAGAGATCGGCCGGAAGAGGAGAGGGCCATGGCTGGAAACGAGCTCCGTCCCGTGATCAAGCTGCGCTCGACCGCGGGCACCGGCTACACCTACGTGACGCGCAAGAACCGGCGGAACTCCCCCGACCGGCTCACGCTCGCCAAGTACGACCCGATCGCCCGGCGGCACGTGGAGTTCCGCGAGGACCGCTGAGGCCCCGTTCCGCGGCTTCCCGCCGTCCCGGGATCCCGGGACGGCCCCGGTGCGGCCCGTCCCGGGGCCGTCCCGGGCCGCGGGCGAGCCGACCGCCCGACGCGTCTCAGGGCGTGGGCCGGCTTCGCAACAGGCCGTCGAGGTGGTCCAGGATCCACTCCCAGGTCTCCTGCGTGCCGGGTTCGCTGTGGCTGAAGCCGCCGGCCGCCTCCAGGCTGATGTAGCCGTGAAAGACACTGCCCAGCAGCCGTACGGCGTGCGTCCGGTCGGCTTCCGCCAGGTCGTAGCCGCGCAGGATCGCCCGTGTCATCTGCGAGTGCCTGCCTCCGGCGCTCGCGGCCGCGGTCTCCGGGTTGAGCCGGAGGCGCGTCGCGTCGTAGCGGCCGGGGTGCTCCCGGGCGTAGTCACGGTAGACGTTTCCCAGCGCTGCCAGGGCGTCCCGGCCCGCCCGTCCGGCCAGGGCGGTGGCGGCCCGGTCGGCGAGCTCCTCCAGTGCGAGCAGGGCGATCCGGGTCTTGAGATCCTGGGAGCCCTTCAGATGTGAGTACAGGCTCGCGACCTTGACGTCGAACCTCCTGGCGAGCGCCGAGACGGTCACCTGGTCGAAGCCGACCTCGTCGGCGAGTTCCGCCCCCGCCTGGACCAGGCGTTCCGTCGACAGCCCCGCGCGCGCCACGGCTCTCCTCCCAGTCGCCTGAAAGGATTATGTGATTTCCTAAAGCATTTAGGCAACCTGCTCCGTCGACGCCGTGCCGGGCGGCGCCGATGGGTGCACCGGCAGACGCGCGACCGTGTCATCGACCGGAAAGCGGGCAGCACCAGCGCTATGGTTCCCGCGCAAACCCGCTCCGCGGCGAGCACCCGATCCCACGGACGCCGCCCGGATCCCCGACCGGATCGGAAGGCCCCATGACGCCTGAGCCCGGCTGGGTCCGGCACGCGATCTGGTGGCGGCTCTACCCGCTCGGCTTCGTCGGAGCCTTTCCCGAGCCGCCCTCCGGCCCCGTGCGCCCCGGCGAGCACCGGCTGCTGCGCGTGATCGACTGGCTGGACCACGCCGTCTCCCTCGGCGCCTCGGGGATCGCGCTCGGCCCGATCTTCCTGTCGGAGACGCACGGCTACGACACGCTCGACCACTTCCGGCTCGACCCGCGCCTCGGCGACGACTCCGACTTCGACGCGCTCGTCGCCGCGGCACGCGCCCGCGGGCTCCGGATCCAGCTCGACGGCGTGTTCAACCACGTCGGCCGCGGTCACCCCCGGGTCCAGGCCGCGCTGCGGGACGGACTCGGCAGTGAGGCGATGCGGTGGTTCAGGCCGGCCTCCGACGAGGACGGGCGGGTACGGCTCGACACCTTCGAGGGACACGAGCAGCTCGTCGCGCTCGACCACGACGAGCCCGCCGTACGCGGGTACGTCGTGGACGTCATGCGGCACTGGCTCGACCGGGGCGCCGACGCGTGGCGGCTGGACGCCGCCTACCGCGTCCCCACCGCCTTCTGGGCGGACGTGCTGCCCCAGGTGCGCCACACCCACCCCGGCGCCTGGTTCGAGGCCGAGGTCATCCACGGCGACTACGCGGCGTTCGTCGCCGAGAGCACCGCCGACACCGTCACCCAGTACGAGCTGTGGAAGGCGATCTGGTCGAGCATCGAGCACGGCAACTTCTACGAGCTCGACTGGTCGCTCCGCCGGCACAACGACATGCTCGGCGCCTTCGCGCCCGCCACGTTCGTCGGCAACCACGATGTGACCCGCATCGCCAGCCGGATCACCGACCCCCGGCACCTTCCGCACGCCGTCGCCCTCCTCGCGCTCGTCGGCGGCACCCCCGCCGTCTACGCGGGCGACGAGTTCGGCTTCCGGGCCGTCAAGGAGGACCGGGCCGGCGGTGACGACGCGATCAGGCCCGAGTTCCCGCCGCGCGGGCCCGCCGCGCCGGACCACTCCGGCACGGAGACGCTCCGCCTCCACCAGAGGCTCATCGGGCTGCGCCGCCGGCATCCGTGGCTGCACCGCGCCTGTTCGAGAACGCGGGTGCTGAGCAACCGGCAGTACGTCATCACGCTCGAAGCGGACGGCGAGGCGCTCGACCTCGCCCTCAACCTCGACGACGCCGAGCTGCCCGTCGGCCCCGCGACCGTGCTGGACGCGGACCCCGCCTCACGCGGGCTCGACGGGGTCGTCGCCCCGCACGGCTGGTCGGTCAGCCGCAGGTGATCTCGGTGAAGGCCGGGGGAGCGGCGGCCGAGCCCACGAAGCCCACTTCGGAGACGGTGGCCCCCGGGGCGAGGACGGCCCCCTCGGGCGCGTGGATCATCGCGATGGGGCCGCTCTGCATGGGCGTGCCGTTCCACGCCTGGGTGAGCTTCGCCCCCTGGGGGAGCAGCCACTGGATGTACCAGTCACGCATCGGCCGGCCGGAGACGTTGCTGATCGTCGCGGCTCCCCGGTAGCCGCCGGGCCAGGACTCGACGAGGGTGACGGTGGCGGTGCAGCCGGCGGCGGACGCCGTCGCGGTCCCGGCGGCGTCCGGGGTCTTCGCCGCGGTTGCGGTGGAGCCCCCGGGGGTCGCGGCGTCCCCGGCGGTGCCCCGGATCTCCCCGGTGTGCCCGGCGGTGTGCCCGGCGGCGTGCCGGGTGTCCGCCGTACGGCCGGCGCAGGACACCGCGAGCAGCGCCGCCGCGGCCCCCAGCGAGACGACGCCGAGCAGGGGCGCGATCCTCCGGGTCGCCACCGCGGGGCCTCCTTCCGTGATCGCTTCCGTGGCCGCGGCCTCCCGCGGCGCTCCGGGAGCACCTGCCGGGAGGAGTGCGGCGGCCCCGGCCGGCGCGGGATGCGGGCGCAGGCCGGGGCCGCCTCTCAGCGGGATCCGTCAGGGACTGGTGCAGGTCGGAGCGGGAGAGCCGCTGGTGCCGTTGGCGACGAACCCGAAGGTGGTCGATCCGTTCGCCGCGATGGTCCGGTTCCAGTCGGCGTTCCTGACCACGGCGACCGATCCGGACGCCGTGTAGGTGCCGTTCCAGACGCTGTTGATCGTGGTGCCGCTGCCCGGAGTCCAGCTCACCGTCCAGCCGTTGAGCGGGGAGGAGCCCGGGTTGGTCACGGTCACCTCGCCCTGGAACCCGCCTCCCCAGGTGCTGACCGTCCGGTAGGTGGCGGTGCAGGCGCCGTTGCCCGGCGTCGAGGTCGGGGTGGAGGTGGGCGTGGACGTCGGGGTCGAGGTGGGGGTCGAGGTCGGCGTCACCGTGGGGGTCGCGGTCGGCGTCGAGCCGGGACGGCCCACACCGGTCACCTCGCCCTTTCCGCCGTCGAAGACGACGTCGGAGCAGTTGTAGAAGGTCTCCGCGCTGTCGGACCGCTTCCACACCGAGTAGACGACGTGCCGGCCGGACTTGCCCGAGGGCAGCCGGGCGTCCCAGTAGTAGTAGGCGTCCGCGGTGCCCACCGCGCCGACGCTCGGCGGGTGGTCGGCCGTGTAGAAGGGCTCCGCCTCAAGGTCGTCCCAGGTCAGCGGCCGGGTGGGGTCCCAGCTGTCCTTGGAGACGTAGACGTAGAACCAGCCGGGGTGCGCGGCCCACTTGTTGTACCGGAACTGGATGGAGCTTCCGGCGGTCAGGTGGGTCACGGGCCAGTCGGCGCTCGGCAGGTCGAACCCGCTGTAGGTGGAGTTGCCGCCGCTGCACAGCTGCCCGTCGGGGATGAACCCGCGGGTACGCCCGGCGCCGTCGGAGCGGAGCACGCCGAACCAGTTGTACAGGGAGTTGGGGCCGCTCTTCGCGACCGCCGCCGCGCAGGCGGGGTTGATGGGGACGATCTGCCCCGTCTGCGACAGGCCGTCCTGCCAGCAGAAGTACGTACGGCTGCCCGGCACCATCATCGCGCCGTGCGCCGACGCCGGACCGGGGACGAGGATGACCGCGAGTAACGCGGACAGGAGGGCTACCGCGCCCGCGGCGACGGCGCCTGGCCATTTCTTCACGGGATTACCTCCCCCTTCCGGGGATGACGAACCGCTGGTTCATGGCATGGCAGTGAAGCGCTCACGCGAAACGGACTTTAGGCCGTCGTTCCCGGGGAGTGAACGCGGTGCGGTCGCGGAGAGGGAGGCAGGCGTCATCGACGCAGGTCAGAGAATCGCGGGGGCGAGAGGACGAATGAAAGGTTCATCACCGGGACGTGCCGGGCATCCCGCCGGGGCCGCTCCCCCAGGGGTCTTACCGGGTGGCGAGCTTCTCCAGTTCCGCGCCGGTGAGCCGGTACATGTCCCACTCGTCGAGGTGCACGGCCCCCAGCGACCGGTAGAACTCGATGGAGGGGGTGTTCCAGTCGAGGACCGCCCACTCCAGGCGGCCGTAGCCGCGCTCCACGCAGATGCGCGCCAGCTCGGCGAGCAGTCGCCTGCCGTGCCCCCCGCCCCGGTGGTCGGGGTGGACGAAGAGGTCTTCGAGGTGGATCCCGTGCCTGCCCACCCAGGTGGAGTAGGTGAGGAACCAGAGCGCGAACCCAACGGGCTTCTCCTCACCCAGCTCGTCGCGCTCGGTGGCGAGGTGGCAGAACACCGCGGGGGAGTCGCAGAAGAGCGCTTCGCGCAGTTCCTCGGGGGTGGTCTGGACCTTGTCCAGTTCCTTCTCGTAGTCGGCGAGGTCGCGGATCATACCGATGACGGCGGGGACGTCATCCGGCGTTGCGGGGCGAATCATGGGTGAAGTTTAGGCTGTTTCCAGCTTCGTCGTCCCGGCCTCGCGGCCCTGACCTGGGAGTCCCGGTTCGGTCCTACGGATGGACGAAGCCGAGGAGGGCCACGTCGTCCCGGTTGTCCATGCCCTCGACGAGCGAGAGCAGCGACTCCAGCTGAGCCTCCAGGTCGAGGCCGGCCGTCCGCGCGGCCTCGGCGAGGAGCCGGTCCATGCCGGTGAGGATGCCCGTCGGCCGCCTCTCCACGATGCCGTCGGTGTAGAGCAGCAGCCGGTCTCCGCGCTCCAGGCGTACCTCGGAGGTGGGGAAGTCGACCGAGGGCAGCACCCCGATCAGCGGGGCGAGCGCCCCGTCGAGATACTCGGGCTCCCCGTCCGCCCGGCAGACCAGGGGCGGCGGATGCCCGGCACCGGCGTACCGCACGTGCCCGGTGGCCCGGGAGATCCGTACGCACAGGACCGTGGAGCGCATGCGCTCGCCCGGGCCGCAGGCCATCCGGTTGAGACGGGCGAGGACGCGGCCGGGCTCGGGGTCCTCCATGGCGTAGGCCCGCAGCGCGTTGCGCACCCGGCCCATCGTGGCGGCGGCCTCGACGCCCTTGCCGACGACGTCGCCGATCACCAGCATCAGCTCGTTCCCGGAGATCTGGATGACGTCGTACCAGTCGCCGCCCACCCCCGCCTCGTCGCTGCCCGGCAGGTAGCGACCGGCGATCCGCAGGTCGCCGTCGGAGGGGACCTCGGGCAGCAGGGCGAGTTGCAGCGTGGTCGCGATCCGGTGCTCCAGTTCCAGCCGCTCCAGGTTCGCCAGGCGCGCGAGGGCGAGTTGGGCGAGCCGGTCCAGCGCCGGTTCGCCGGTGACGGCGGCTCCGCCCATGACGGTTCCATCCGCGGTGGTCCCGTCCATGACGGTTCCAATCGCGGTGGCCCCGCTCATGACGGTTCCATCCGCGGTGGTCCCGTCCGGGGCGGTCTCGTTCGCGACGGTCACGTCCGGTGGGGTGACCGTGAGACCGCCGGAGGTGAGCTTCACCGCCGCCCCGGGGGAGTCGGCCAGCAGCCGGCCGTACCGCTCCGTCAGGGCGAGCACCTCGTGGGCCGTCGACGCCTCGTTGATCGCCAGCGCGGCCTCGGTCAGCTCGCGCAGCCGGCGGTTGTGCCGGGACCGTGCCTCGGCCAGCCGCAGGATTCCACGGACCCGGCCGAGCAGTTCACGGGCCGGGAACGGCTTCACGAGATACTCGTCGGCGCCCGCGGCCAGCCCGGCGAACGCCTCCTCCCGGCTGCCCCGGGCCGACAGCAGGACGATCGGAACGGTGCGGGTGGCCGGGTCGGCACGCAGCCGCCGTACCAGCTCCAGCCCGTCCATGCCGGGCATCATGACGTCGCTGACGACCAGGTCGGGCGCCCACGTCCGCGCCGCCTCCAGGGCGGCGGCCCCGTCGGCCACCGCGGTCACCGTCCAGTACGGTCTCAGCAGACGGACGAGGTAGTCGCGCATGTCGTCGTTGTCGTCCGCCACGACGATCCGCCCCGGAGGGGGACCGTCCACGCCGTCCGGGAGCGGATGGTCCGCGTTCCCCGGTAGCGGATGGTCCGCGTCGTCCGGGAGAGGGTCGTCCGTCGCGTCCCGTCCGTCCGGGCCCCGCCGGTCGGGAACGACCGCGGGGGCCGCGGGCGCCGCGGGGAAGGGGGCGCCGGGCTCCGGCGGCGGAGGCCACGCGTCGGCCGGCTCCATCTCGTACGGCGTCGCCGCCTCGGCGACCTGCTCCGGGGGGAGGTGGGCCGAGCCGTACGGCAGGCTGATCGCGAAGGTGGTGCCGGCGCCGACGCGGCTGGTCACCTCGATCCGGCCGCCGTGCATGGCGACCAGCTCCCGGACCAGGGCCAGGCCGATGCCCACGCCCTCGTGGCTGCGGGAGGGCGCGCCGGGCACGCGGTAGAAGCGTTCGAACAGGCCGGGCAGCTCTTCGGCGGGGATGCCCGCCCCGGTGTCGGTGACCGTGACCAGGGCGTGCTCGCCGCCGTCCCGCACGCCGACCGTGATCCCGCCGGTGAAGGTGTGCCGCAGGGCGTTGGACAGCAGGTTGAAGACGACCCGCTCCCACAGGTTCCGGTCGACGTGGACCGGCCGCGGAAGGGGGGAGCCCTCCATCCGCAGGGTGAGCCCGGCGCTCTCCACCGCCGAGCGGAACGCCCCGGCCAGCCCGGCGGTCTGCGTGGTCAGGTCGGTCGCCTGGTAGCGGGCGCGCAGCCGGCCGGATCCGGCGCCGGTGAGGGTGAGCACGTCGTTGACCAGGGTGAGCAGCCGTGTCGCGTTGCGGCGGGCCGTGGCGAGGACGGCGCGCCGCGCGGGTTCGAGGGAGGGGTCGCCGAGCAGTTCCTCCAGCGGTCCCAGGATCAGGGCCAGCGGCGTGCGCAGCTCGTGGCTGACGTTGGCGAAGAACGCCGTCTTGGCGCTGTCGAGTTCGGCGAGCGCGCGCGTCTGGTCGCGTTCCCGCTCGTGGGCCTCGGCGGCGGTCAGCGCCCGTGACACGCTCTCGGCGAGCACCTGGAAGAACTCCCGGTGGGCCTCGTCCACGGGCAGCAGGGGGTTCATCCCGCACACCAACAGGCCCTGGAACCCGGTCCCGGAGCCCAGCGGCAGGACGACGACGGGGCCGGGCACGCCGAAGCGCCCGCCGGACGCCGCGATGACCGGTGCCCGGCGGGCGGCGGCCGCCTGCTCGTCACCGGCGGCGATCCGCCCGGGGGCCGTGTCCCGGGGTGTGGCGAGCCGGAGGCCGCCGTCGTCGCCGAGAAGGTAGACGAGGGCGGACGGCACGTCCTCGCGGCCGTGTCCGGCCAGAGCGGCGACCACGGCCGCCGCCACGTCCGGTCGCGTCGTCATCCCGCTCGCGGCCAGGCCGACGCGGCTCAGGGTGCGGATCCTGCGTTCTCCGAGCACCCGGCCGGTCGTCTCGCTGACCAGGCAGAGGACCCCGCCGACGGTGCCGTCGGGCAGCCGGACGGGGTCGTAGGAGAGGTCGAAGTAGGTCTGCTCCGGGAAGCCGTGCCGTGCCAGCAGGAAGGGGCGGTCACGGTCCCAGAACGACTCTCCCGACTCGCGTACCCGTTCGAGCAGCGGACCCAGCGTGTCCCAGATCTCGGGCCAGGCCTCCGCGCCGGGCCGGCCGAGGGCGGCCGGGTGCTTGGCGCCGAGCGCGGTGATGTAGGCGTCGTTGTAGACGCTGATGTGCTCGGGTCCCCAGAACAGGATGATCTGGGTGCGCGATGACAGGACGATGTCGACGGTGGTCCGCAGCACCGCCGGCCACCGCTCCATCGGGCCGAGCGGGGTGCGCGCCCAGTCGTGCTCGCGGACCCGCTCGCCCATCTCGCCGCCGTGGGGCCTCACCTCGAAGTTTGCCTTCCATCCATTGGGTAGTGTGACGATACCTGGTCGATCGATCTATTCCACCGTGGGGACATATGGGCATTCGTCTGGATAGGCAGACGGATCGAGAAGGCGCTCGGGTCCTCATCCCGATCGGTGACCTCGACCGGGACGCCGTGGAGCCGTTGAGCGCCGCGGTGGGCGAGGAACTCGCCGGACGTCCCGCCCGCCTGGTGATCCGGATGACCCACGTCCCGTTCTGCGACTCCTCGGGGATCGTCATGCTGCTCGACGCCCACACCGACGCGACGGGCCGGGGCGTCCAGCTCGTCCTCGCCGATGTGGGAGAGCATCTGCGGGGCCTCTTCCGGCTCTCCGCGCTCGACCGGGTCGTCCCGATCGTCGAGGAGCCGTCCCATGGCCGGTGACGCCTGTGGGGACGCGGTGGCGAGCTTCCCGATCGGAGGGGACCTGTCGGAGCTGCGTGAGCGCGCCCGGGAGTTCCTGACCCCCGCGAAGCTGGGCGAGAGGCAGGAGTCGAACTTCATCCTCGCCATAAGCGAGGCCGCCAACAACGTCCTGGACCACGCCCGCACCTCGGGCGTCCTCGTCCTGCGGCGGTGCGCCGACCGTGTCGTGGCCGAGGTCAGCGACGAGGCGGGGACGCTCACCGATCCCCTGGCGGGCATGATCGCGCCCGAGGTCGGGTCCCGCCGCGGCTACGGGCTCTGGCTGATGCGCCAGATGTGCGACGAGGTGGAGATCGTGTCCGGGCCGGCCGGTTCGACGGTCCGGCTCGTCATGCGCCGCGACTGACCGCCGCCGTCGCCGCTCCGCCGTTCACCGTCCGGCGCCGCTCCGCCGTTCACGGTCCCATACCGCGCCGCCGTCACGGTCCGGTGCCGCGCCGTCGCCCTCCACCATCTCGCCGTCCACCGCGCCGCCGTCGCCGTCCACCGTCCGTCGCCGTCCGCCGTCCGGCGTCGTGAAAGCTCGCCTCCCCGGTGCCGGATGCTCCGGCCGCACTTGCCTTCGAACATGTGAGATGTTCAAATGAACCGGCGAGGCTTGCGTATCGGCTTCGGCGGTCCTCCGTACGGCGAGCCGCCGGGGCGGTCTCCGGTGGTCCGCCCTGGCGGCCGGCCGGGTACGGCGGGCCGCCGCAACCGGCTCCGGTGCGGAGACGAAGTTCGTCATGAGACGGAGGAGAGGCGTGACCACCTGGACGCTGCTCGACTACGGCGAGGTCATCTCGCTGCCGCAGCCCGCCGAGGACGTGACGGCCATGGCGGTCCTCGCCGATCTCGACACCGAGACGTTCCTCGACCGCTACTGGCGCCACCGGGACCTCTACGACAGGGGGAGGCCCTCCCACGCCTACTGGGGCGACGTGCTGGACCGCAGGTTCTCCGAGGGGGACCCGCTGGTGGCCGCGCTCGACGCGGCCGACACCGCGAGCTGGTCGCGCCTCAACCCGGCGAGCCTGGACGCCCTCCGGGCCCTCGCCGGCCGCCACCGGCTCGCACTGCTGTCCAACGCCCCCGAACCGCTGGCCGCGGCCATCGACCGGGCGCCGTGGGCGCGGGCGTTCGACCACCTCTTCTACAGCTGCCGTCTCGGCCTGGCCAAGCCCGATCCCGAGATCTTCGAGAAGGTCCTGCACGGGCTCGGCGCGGAGCCCGGCGAGGTCACCTTCTTCGACGACCGGGAGGTCAACGTCGAGGCCGCGGCGGCGGTCGGCATCGACGCCGTCCTGTACCGGCCCGGCACGCCTCTGGAGCGGCGGCCGGGCTGACCGGGCCGCCGGGCCCGTGAGCCTGACGCCACGGCGCCGGTGTCCGGGTGGCGGCGAAAGCGGCGGCGAAAGCGATGGCGAAAAGCGACGGTGGAAGCCCGGCCGCCGGACGGACCGGGTCGCCGACCCGCCGACCCGGTGGCCCGCCGATCCGCCGGCCCGGTGGCCCGGCGGCACCCCCGGCGGCCCGGCGGCGCCCCGGTCCCTCAGCGGCGTCCGGTGGTGGCGATGCCCTGGACGAAGTGGCGCTGGCCGATGAAGAAGATCACGACCAGGGGGAGTGTGGTGATGACGCTCGCCGCCAGGACGATCTCCCACTTGGGATCACCGCCCTGGTAGAACTGGTCGACGACCGCCTTCAGGCCGCGGGGCAGCGTGTAGAGCGCCGGGTCCTGGAGATAGATCAGCGGCTTCATCAGGTCGAACCAGCTCGCCTTGAGCTCGAAGACGAAGGCGATGATCAGCGCCGGCCTGGACAACGGCACGGCGATCCGCCAGAACAGGTCCAGGTAGGATGCCCCGTCCACCCGGGCGGCCTCGAAGACGTACCGCGGCACGCCCAGCAGGAACTGGCGCAGCAGGAAGATGTAGAACGCCGAGCCGAAGAGGTTGCCCGCCCACAGCGGCACCTGCGTGCCGGTCAGCCCCACCGAGTTCCAGATGAGGTAGGTCGGCACCAGCGTGACCGCCGCGGGCAGCATCATCGTCGCCAGCACGCTGCCGAAGAGCAGGTTGCGGCCGGGAAAGCGGAAGTAGGCGAACCCGAAGGCGACGAAGGCACTCGACAGGGTGGCCGCGCCCGCCGCGACGACGCCGACGATCAACGTGTTGACCAGCCACGTCAGCATGGGCGCCGCGTCCCAGACCGCCAGGTAGTTCTCCGGCGCGAACGGGTGGGGCCACGGGACGAACGGGTCGGCGAACGTCCGGGACCGCGGCTTGAGCGACGCGACCACGAGCCAGACGAACGGGTACAGGAACAGGACCGACGCCGCGGCCAGCATGACCAGGAAGAAGACCTTCCGTGTCCCGCGTCCCGCGTCGTCGGCCGGGCCGCCGGTCACCACCCGGGGCCGTGCGTGGTCCAGCGTGGTGGTCATCCGGCGTGCTCCTCGGCTTCGTAGTAGACCAACCGGTTGCCCACCTTCACCTGGATGAGGGTGATCCCCATGATCACCAGGAACAGCACCCAGGCCAGGGCCGACGCGTATCCCATGTGCAGGAACTGGAAGGCCTGCTGGAACAGGTAGACGACGTAGAACAGGGCCGCGTCGCCGTACGACTGCTGGGCGATCTGGTTGCCGAAGAACATCGCGTAGACCTGGTCGAACATCTGCAGCGCGGAGATCGTGTTGATGATCACCACGAAGAAGACCGCCGAGCTGATCATCGGCAGCGTGACCGACCGGAACCGCTGCCACGGGCCGGCCCCGTCGATCATCGCCGCCTCGGCCAGCTCGCGCGGCACGTTGCGCAGCGCCGCGAACAGGATGATCGTGGTCGAGCCCAGGTTCCACAGCGACATCAGCACGATGCCCGGCAGGATCCAGTCCGGGTCGGTCGTCCACTGCGGACCCTCGATCCCGAACAGGCCGAGGAACTGGTTGACCATTCCGGCCTGGCCGTTCAGCAGGAACAGGAAGAGCACGCCCACGGCCACGTACGGGGTCATGGACGGCAGGTAGAAGACCGTGCGGAACACGCCCGCGGCCCGTCCGGTGATCCGGTTGAGCATGAGCGCCAGCGCGAGCGCGAGCGCGATGGACAGCGGCACGTGCAGCGCCGTGTAGTAGACGGTGTTGCCGATGGCCCGGAGGACCTTCGGGTCCTGGGCCATCTTGGTGTAGTTGCCGAGGCCGGCGAACTCCGGGCTGCCGATCAGGTCGAAGTCGGTGAACGACAGCACCAGGCTGGCGGCCATCGGGCCGAGCTGGAAGACCACCAGGCCGACCAGCCACGGCAGCAGGAAGACGTACGCCCACCGGGTCTCCGGGCGGATCCGCCTCACCGCGGCCCCCCGAGGACCGCGGTGAGGCGGATCACCGGGCGGACCGAAGAGCGGATCGCCGGGTCGGTCACCGGGTCGCCTCGTCGATGGCCTGTTGCGCCTGCTGTTGCGCCTGCTTCATGGCGTCGGCCGGCTTCCTCTCGCCGAGCAGCACCCGGTTGGCCCCGTCCTGCCACGCCTTGGTGAACTCGGCCGCGGCCGCCGACGGCGGCACCACGAACCCGGCCTGCTGCACCGAGCGGATCGTCTTGACCGCGTCGTCGTAGGCCTTGTGCCCGCTGGGCTTCACGATCTGGGAGAAGATGACGTCGTCGGCCTTGGCGTTGCCGGTGTAGGTGCCGATGTTGACCTTGCCCTCCTTGGCGCGCTTGTCGGCACGGGCCTTGGCCGCCGCGATCCAGGTGTCGGCGGAGGTCATGGTCTTCATCCAGCGGCAGGCGACGTCGGGATGCTTGGCGCCCTTGGGCATCACCCACGCGTTGCCGCCCACGTTGTTGACCGGGTTCCCCTGGCGGTCCCTGAACGGCACCACGGTGATGTCGGCGTCCGGCGTCGCGCCCGCCATGGCGCTCACCACGAACTGCTCGGTCAGCATGGCGCCGAGCTTGTCGGTGGCGAACGGGTTCTCCTCGCCGAAGTAGTCGAAGGTCTCGGTGAACGCCTTCAGCTTCTTCCAGCCGCCCTGCGACTCCACCAGCCGGTCGGCGTAGTCGAGGGCCTCGGCCACCTTCGGGTCGTCGAGCCTGGCGGTGCGGCCGTCCGCGGACAGGATGTCGGCGCCGTTGGCCTTGGCCCACAGCGGCAGGAACTCCGGCAGCTTGGGGTAGAAGCCGAACCGTTCGATCTTGCCGCCCCGGACGCGGTTCATCTTCTTCGCGAGCCCGGCCAGCGCGTCCCAGTCGGAGGTGTCGATGTCCGCCGGGTCGACCCCGGCGTCCTTGGCCGCCTTGTTGTTCACCAGCAGGACGACCGAGTTGTAGAACTCGGGGACGGCGTACCACTTGCCGTCGTACTTCGACTGCTGCTGCGCCGCCGGGTAGAAGTCGCCGGTGGCGATCTTCTCGCGGGAGACGCAGTCGTCCAGCGGCTGGATGGCCCCGCGTGCGGCGTAGCTGCCGATGCGCTCGCGGGCGAGGTAGACGACGTCGGGCGGGTTGCCGCTCGCCACCGCAGACAGGAACGCCTGCTCGTCGAACTGACCCTCGTTGATAGCGACCTTCACGTCGGGATACGCCTTCTTGAACGCGTCGACCCGGACGGTGGCGATCTCGTCGGGGAAACCGAATCCCATCGTGGTCAGCGACGATCCCGCTCCGCTGCCCGTCCCGCCTCCGCCGCCGTTGTTCGCTCCGACCCCGCCGCAGGCGCTGAGGGCCGCGACCAGAAGGGCCACGGCCGGGATGCGGCCCGAAAGGTGCTTGGGCATCCACGCCTCCTCGGTTCACTTGTGCAACAGGCGTCTTCCCGCAAAGGGACGGTTAAACGTGGCCTCGTCGGTAAGGAGCCTCCGAATCCGCTTTCCGGTCACCATCCGGCGGGCGTCCCGGGCGGGGCTCCGGGAACGGCGAACGGGCCGTACGGGGCGCCCGCACGGGGAAGCCGGGACGGAGGATCATCGCGGATCGGGCGGAACCGGCGGTCTCCCGGCATCTCACGGAAGATCCGATCGTCCCGGGGGAAGGCCCGGGTCAGAGGGGCAGTGGGACGCTTCCTTCGAAGGCCCGCAGGACGGACTCGTCCACGCTCGCGTCGATGGGGAAGGCGTCCCTGAGCCGGGTGAGGTCGAGCAGGCGGCCCAGGAAACCGTGCACCCCGGCCAGTCGTAGCCAGCCGTTGCGCTCGTAGACGCGGCGCAGGCCGCTGAGCAGCGCCCAGACGCCGGTGGAGTCGCAGAACCTCAGCTCACGCACGTCGACGATGATGTGGACCCGACCTCGCGCCAGTAGCGTGGAGAGGGTCTCCTCCAGGGCGGAGGCGGACAGTTTGTCGAGATCGCCGGCCAGTGAGACCACGGTGAACCGCGGCCGGTCGTTCACGGCGATGGAGAGCCGGTTCATCAATGTGCCCCGCTGTCCACAGCTGTTGGAGGCAGTGCCCTCGCGACTCCTCCGCCCTCTGGAGAGAGCGGTTGCTCGCTTCCCCCGGTCGAGGTGGGCGACGGACATCCCTGCCCGTTTCGATCACGGGAACCATATCAGCGAGGCGCCTTCCCGCCGGGCGGACCCGGCGTTCTCTCACCACGCCTGACGGCTCCGCACGGAGCGGGCGGGGACGGTTGACCGTTGCGACCACCGTACGCCCAGGCCGGGCACAGTTCAATGCTCTCGGCGCCCGACCCGCCGCGCCCCCGGGCCGGCGTTTGCCCGAGTCGGGGCCGGGCACCCGGAGACCATGGCCACCACAGACCGGGCGGTGCTCACCGTCAACGCCGGCTCGTCGAGCCTCCAGCTCCACCTCGTCCGCGACGGCGAGGTGCTGCGCGTCGAGCACAGCGAGCGGAGCCCGGACCCGGCGGAGGTCGAGCGGACCGTGGCGGACTTCCTGGACGCCGCCGGTGACTGCGAGATCACGGCCGTCGGGCACCGCCTGGTGCACGGCGGTGAGGCCGTGCGGCGTCCGACGGTGGCCGACGACGGCGTGGTGGCCGCGGTGCGCGGGTACGCCGACCTCGCCCCGCTGCACGTGCCGCCCGCGCTGGCGCTCGTCGAGGCGTGCCGCAGGCTGCTGCCCGGCGTCCCGCACGTGCTCTGCCCCGACACCGCCTTCCACTCCGGCCTGCCGGAGAGCGCCGCGACCTACCCGCTGCCCGCCGAGTGGCGCGAGAAGTACGGCCTGCACCGCTACGGCTTCCACGGCCTGTCCTACTCCTGGGCGCTGGGCCGGGCGGCGGAGCTGCTGGAGCGGCCCGCCGGGACGCTGCGGCTCGTCCTCGCCCACCTCGGCGGCGGTTCCTCGGTGTGCGCGGTCCGCGAGGGCCGCAGCCTGGACACCTCGATGGGCTTCACGCCGCTGGAGGGCGTCCCGATGAGCAAGCGGTCGGGCAGCGTCGATCCCGGCATGCTGCTGTGGCTGCTGTCGGACTCCCGGCTGACCCTGGAGGAGCTGCGCGACGGCCTGGAGCACCGTTCCGGGCTGCTCGGGCTGTCGGGAGGCAGGTCCGGCGACACGCGGGAGCTGGTGAAGGCCGCCGACCCCGCCTCCGCGCTGGCCCTCGAGGTGTTCGCCCATCGGGTGGCCAGGGAGATCGGCGCCGTCGCGACGAGCCTGGACCGGCTGGACGCGCTGGTGTTCACCGGGGAGATCGGCTGGGACCAGCCGGAGGTCCGCGAGGCGGTCTGCGCCCGGCTCGGCCTGCTGGGCGTCGAACCGCCGGTCCGCGCCGCCGTGGAGGAGGACGGGGCGGTGAGCGCGCCGGGCGCGGCCGTACCGGTCCTGGTGGTCCAGCCGCGCGAGGAGCTCCAGCTCGCCCGCGACACCCTCGCCGCGCTCGGCGGAGACGGGGAGAGGACGTCCGGCGGGGACGGGAGGCGGGCGTCCGGCGGGGACGGGGAACAGGCGCTCGGCGGAGACGGGAAGCAGACGGGAGAGATCAGGTGACGATGAGGAGTCTCGTACGCGGCGCGGTCGCCGGGGCGGGCGCGACGGTGATGATGAGCGTGGTGACGCTCGCCGGGCAACGGGCGGGGCTGATGCCCGACCAGCCTCCCAAGCGGATCGCCCGCGCCGTCCTGCCGGGCCACCGGCACCGTCCCAAGCCGGGGGAGAGGGCGCTCGGCACGGTCGCGCACTTCGGGTTCGGCGCCGCCTGCGGTTCCCTGCTCGCGCTGCTCCGCCGGGAACGGCGCGTGCCGGTCACGCTGGGCGTCGGCTACGGCCTGGCCATATGGCTCGTCAGCTACCAGGGCTGGGTGCCGGGCTTCGGCATCCTGCCTCCGGCCTCCGGCGACCGGCCCGGTCGGCCGGCGGTGATGGCCGCCGGCCACGTGGTGTACGGCACGGTGCTCGCCGTCCTGCTGAACCGTCTCCGCCGCGGTCCGGAGCGCGAGGCGTAGGCCGTCCCGGTGGACGGCCGGTGCGTACGGCCGGGGCCCGCCCCGGGTGGTGCCGGGTGCGGCCGGGCGCCGGGCGTCAGGCCGGGGAAGGGGCCGTGGAGGAGTCCTCGTGGCCCCTCGGGTTCAGCTGACAGCCGTGCTCGTCGCAGTGGTCGGCGTCGGCGTCGTCGAACCACACGCCGCCGTCGGCGAGGTAGCGGAAGCGGATGGGCCGCTCCGAGGGCACGGTGAGGCTCACCTGGTAGGTGCCGTTCCTGCGCTGCATCGGGTGGGCGTAGGGATCCCAGCCGTTGAAGTCGCCGACCAGCGAGACGCCGCCTGCGGCATGGTCGGCCGGCACGCTGAAGGTGAGCTTGATCTGCCCGTTCTTGGTCGGCTTGCTACGCTTGATCATTGAAGTTCTCCTGACTCGCGGTCTCCATGAGTAGCCGGCCGCGAGCGCGGTGACGGTGAGACACGAAGGTCACGTCGGCCTCCCGTCGCCGCCCCCGCCAGAGGGCGGCGCCGCCAGGGAGACCGGCGCCCAGTCACGGCCGAGCCGGTACGATCCATCAGGATCGTTACCGCGAGTGACCGATCGACAACCCGGACGTGCTGATTTTTGAGCGGGATCATGTCCGACTTTGACTGGATGATGGCGGTTGGCCGGGCCTCGGGGGGTGGGCGCGGTTTCGCCCCGATGGCGGAGCGTCCCGCGGGGTGCAGATTTCGCCCCGGTGGCGGAGTGTCCCGGTGGGTGCACAGGAGTTTCCGGGTGAAGCGGGAGTTTCCGGGCGGATGCCTGGGAGAGGATGTCCCGGTGAGGATACGGCCCATCACCCCGTCGCTGCTGGTGGAGGAGCTCGCCGACCGGATCTCCGCGGCTCCCCCCGGCGCCTGGACCCGGGTGGCGCTCGACGGAGCCCCCGCCGCGCGGCCGGAGGATCTCGCGGACGCGCTGGTCGGCCCGCTCCGCCTGCGCGGCCGGGAGGTGATGAGGGTCTCGGCGCGAGACTTCCTGCGCCCGGCCTCACTGCGCCTGGAGCACGGCCGTACCGACCCGGACGCCTACTACGACGACTGGCTCGACCTGAAGGGCCTGGTCCGCGAGGTCCTCGGCCCGCTCGGTCCCGGGTCCTCGGGGCGGGTCGTCCCCACGCTGTGGGACAGCGTCACCGACCGGGCCACCCGCGCGCCGTACGTCACCGTGCCGCCGGGCGGGGTGCTGCTGCTGGACGGCGAGCTGCTGCTGGGCCGGGGCCTGCCGTTCGACCTGACCGTGCACCTGTGGCTGTCGCCGGGCGCGCTGGCCCGGCTGACCGACCCCGCACTGCGGTGGACGCTGCCCGCCTACGCGCGCTACGAGGACGAGGCCGGACCGGTGAAGAACGCCGACGTCGTCGTACGCGCCGACGATCCCCGGCATCCGGCGGTGGTCGAGCGGTCGTGAGCCCGGGGCCCGTGAGGGCGGGCCGGGCGGCGATCCGCCCTCGCGGACCCCGGGCGGTCCGAGATCCCCGGCAGGGCGGTGGTTCGCGTGGCGCCCGGCCGGGCGGACGGTCATGGCCGAGAGCGGGCCGCACTCCGGGCGCGGCCCGCTCGCGGTCGTCGCCGTGAACCTCCGTGCGGATCCCCGTGCGGGGATCCGGGAGGAATCTAGACCCCGGCGCGCGAGGGCATGATGCCTTCGGCGTAGGTCTCCTCGGTCATCTCCATGCCGTGCCCCCGGCCCTGCTCCATGCCCTGGTGGGTCTCCTCGATCCGCAGCGCGACACCCATCGCGAAGAAGGTGGGCGCCCACTCGCCGATGAAGATGCCCCAGCGGTCCGCCCGGTCCAGTCCGGCCTTCTCTTGCGAGAGCGACATGTACCAGACCGCGAACGACAGGCCGATGGACGCGAGGCCGGCCGTGTACATCGCGCCGGACTTCACGCCCATCTTGTGCAGCATTTTGATCATTTCGTCCCCCCGATGACGGTTCGTTCTTATGGTTACCCTTCGAGGTGTCATGTAACCGACCGTCGTGCGATGTGCCGTGCCACGCCCCGGAGAGACGCGCCGCGCCCGTGGAGATACGTGCCGCGCCGGTTCAGGACTCCCGCGTCTCCGTCTGGCCCGCCTCGCCGAGCTTCCGGTTCAGCCCTTCGCGTCTGACCTCCAGGTCCTCGGCCAGGGACTCCTGCTGCTCGGCCATGGTGATCAGCGTCGACCGCTCGACCGCGTCGGTCGGGCCGAGGTCGTTCACCTGCTCGCGAAGGTCGGCCGCCTCGGAACGCAGTCGCGCGATTTCCTCTTCGACCTCGTGAAGTTCGTCGTTGATGCTCATTCGCTGTCCATACCCGCGCTTCGGGACTGAATTCCCTGTCCCTCCATACGCCGTGGGGGACCGGGCGATCCGGCCGGCCGGGTGGTCAGCCCGCGGGCTCCGGGGAGAGGCGGGCCAGCGCACCGATCTCCAACGCCACCCACAGCGCGCCGTCCGGCCCGGCCGCGATGCCGTGCGGCTCCGACGACGGGGTCGGCAGGCCGTACTCGTCGATCCGCCCGCCGGGGGTGATCCTGCCGACGCGATCGGCGCCCCACTCGGTGAACCAGCAGTCTCCGTCCGGTCCGGCGACGATGGCGTGCGGGCGGGCGGAACGGTCGGGGAGCGGGAACTCCTCGATCCGCCCGTCCGTGGTGATCCGCCCGATATGACCCGCTCCGATCTCCACGAACCACATCGCGCCGTCCGTCCCGGCGGTGATGCCCACCGGGGCCGAGCCCCCGGCCGGCAGCCGGTGGACGGTGACGTCGCCGTCCATGCCGATCCTGCCGATCGCGTCCGCCTGGTTCATCGTGAACCACATCGCGTCGTCGGGTCCGGCGGCGATGGCCGACGGGAAGGTTCCGCGTTCCGGCAGCGGGAACTCGGTGATCTTCCCGTCCGTCGTGACGCGGCCGACCCGGTCGGCGCCGGTCTCGGTGAACCACATCGCGTCGTCGGGTCCCGCCGCGATCCCGAACGGCCCCGCCTCCGGGGTGGGCAGCGGGAACGCGGTGGCCTCCCCATCGGTGGTGAGGCGCCCGATCCGGTGACCGCGGTACTCGGTGAACCACAGCGCGCCGTCAGGGCCGGCGGTGATGGTCGTCGGCCCGCCCGTCGCCGGGTCGAGCGGGTGGGAGGTGAGCTCGCCGCCGGGGGTGATCCGGCCGATCCGGCCCTGGTGGACCAGGGTGAACCACAGCGCGCCGTCGGGCCCGGCGGTGATGCCGTACGGCCCGGCGTCCGGGCCGGACACGCGGATCTCCGTCACGGAGAAGGTCGGGGCGGATGACATGGGGGTTCCTCTCGTTCGAGGGTGGACTCGGGGAAGGGCGGCCCGCGGAGGTCCCGGAAGTGGGCTCGGGGAAGGGACGGGCCGCGGAGGCCACGGGGATGGGCTCGGGGAAGCGGCGGGCCGCGGAGGTCAACGGAGGTGGCCGTCGCAGAGCTCGATCTCCTCACCGGTGAACCGGCCGCGCAGCGCCCGGTCGTGGGAGACCAGGACGAGGGCGCCGGGATAGGCGGCGAGCGCCTCCTCCAGCTCCTCGACGAGCCTGAGCGACAGGTGATTGGTGGGCTCGTCCAGCAGCAGCAGGTCCGCCTCCTCCGTCAGCAGGCGCGCCAGGCCGAGCCGGCGCCGCTGGCCGACCGAGAGCGCCCCGACCGGTGTCGGCAGCTGCTCGGGCCGGAACAACCCCATCGACAGCAGCCTCGCCCGGTGCTCCTCGGGGTGGCCGGGCCGTCCCTCGGCGAAAGCGGCGAGGAGCGGGCGCTCCGGCCTGTCGAAGGACGACTCCTGCGGCAGGTGGCCGATCCGGCCGCGGCGCCGTACGGTGCCCTCGTCGGGTTCGGTGACGCCGGCCAGCACCCGCAGGAGCGTGGACTTGCCCGCACCGTTCGGGCCGTGGACCAGCAGCCGCCGTCCCGGCTCGACGGTCAGGGAGCCGACGTGGAGCCGGTCGGCCACCCGTATGGCCCGCAGCTCGGCGATCGCGTCGCCCGCCGCACCCGTCGCCCCGTCGCCCGCCACGTCGGCGACGGGACCGGCACCGTCCGTCGCACCCGTCGTCGCGCCCGGGGTGGGGACGCCCCCGAAGCGCAGGGGCTCGGGCGGTCTGGGCACCGCGTTCTCGTGGAGCCGCCGCAGGCGCTCGGCGCCCTGGCGGACCCGGCCGGCGATCGAGCTCTGCACCCGCCCGGCGTCGCGGTCGTAGGCCGGCTTGTTGTTGTCCTTCATGGCGCGGCCGTGGGCGACGCGGTGGGCGGTGACGGACGCGAACTCCTCGGTCCGCCGTACCTCCTCGCACCAGTCGGCGTACGCCTGCTCCCAGCGGCGCCGGGCCGCGGCCTGTTCGGCCAGGAACCCGGTGTATCCGTTCCCGAAGCGGGTCACCCCGCCGTCCTCGACCTCCAGGATCGCGGTGGCCACCCGGTCGAGGAAGAGACGGTCGTGCGACACGGCGACGACCGTGCCCCGGTGGGACCGCAGCCGCTCCTCCAGCCAGTGCGTGGCGGCGGCGTCGAGGTGGTTGGTCGGCTCGTCGAGCAGCAGGACCTCCGGGGAGGCCGCCAGCAGGCAGGCCAGGGCGAGGCGGGCCCGCTCGCCGCCGGACAGGCCGCCCAGCCGCCGGTCACGCCCGACGGGGCCGAGGCCGAGGCCGTGCAGGGACTTGTCCACCCGGGCGTCGGCCTCGTAGCCGCCGCGCGCCTCGTAGGCGTCGAGCAGGTCACCGTACTCGGCCAGCCGGTCCTCGGTGAGGTCGGCGGCCAGCTCGCGCATCCGCCGCTCCAGGTCCCGCAGGTCGGCGAGCGCGGCGTCGACGGCGTCCTGGACGGTGTGGTCGTCCGGCAGGTCGAGGGTCTGGGTGAGGTGGCCGATCCCGCCGTCGGCGACGACGGTGATCTCACCGTCGTCGGGGGACTCGGCGCCCGCGATCAGCCGCAGCAGGGTGGACTTGCCGGAGCCGTTCTCTCCGACGAGCCCGGCGCGCTCGCCGGGCCGGACGGTGAAGGAGACATGGTCAAGAACCGGCCGGTCGCCGTACGCCTTGGAAACGTCGCGAAGGGAGAGCTGGGTGGACAGGGTTTTCCTCCGGAGGACGGGATGAACGGGTCGTCGCGGTGTCCGGTGAGATGCCCATGGCTGCTGCGCTCCCTGGTCGCGGTGGCGAGTCTTAATGCAACTAGTTGCGTTAATCTGGAGTATGCCCGACGCGGCGCGGAACGGGCAAACGGATAAAGGGAGGGACCGTGGATTCCGGTGGGACGGCCCGGCCGGGCGGGCGCAGCGCAAGAGTGCGCGAGGCCGTACGGCAGGCGACCCTCGCCGAGCTGGGCGAGAAGGGGTTCGACGGGCTGACCGTGGAGGGCGTCGCCGCGCGCGCCGGCGTCCACAAGACGACGGTCTACCGGCGATGGGGCGGGGTGGAGGGGCTCGCCGCCGACGCCCTCGACATCGCGGGCGGCGAGCCCTGGCCGGTCCCCGACACCGGCTCGATCCAGGGCGACCTGCGGGCCCTCAACCGCCTGGTGGCGGCCGGGTTCGCCGATCCGGAGCTGGGCCCCGTCTCGACCGCGTTCATCGCGGCCGCCATGCGCAACACGGCCACGGCGCGGGCGCTGCACGCCTTCTTCGCCGGCCGCCACGAGCAGTCGGCCGTCCTCGTCACCCGGGCGGTCGGGCGCGGCGAGCTGCCGGTCGGCACCGACCCCGCCGAGGTGGTGCGGATCGCCGTCGCACCGCTGTACTACCGGTTGTTCGTCAGCGGCGAGCCGGTGGACGAGGCGATCGCGGACCGGGCGGCCGACGCCGCCCTCGCCGCCGCCCGTGCCGGTATCCTCCGCGTCCGGGGGCCGGGGGACCCGAGGGGCCCGGGGGACCCTGCCTGAGATCCCGGCCGCGGAGCGTCTTCGGGGCCGGCGCGGCGGGCGGAGCGGCAGTGGTCCGTCCGCCGCGCCGGGGCGCGGTGTCCGGTCCGCGGGCGTCCGGAGGACCCGGATGTCAGTCCGCGAACATCCAGCGGGGCGCGTCACCGTGGATCAGGAGCAGCTCCCGCATCGCGCGGGCCGCGCCGGTCCGCCGGGACAGCGCGAGCGCCGCACGGGCCGTCGCGGCCGACCGCTCGTCCTCGTGCGCGTCGGCGTAGGCGTGGGCCAGGCGCGCCATGGCGTACGCCGTCATGTACCCGGCCGGGGCGCCGGGCAGCTCCCGCTCCAGCATCTCGATCGCGTCGGCGGGACGGTGCAGATCGATGAGGCAGTCGGCGGCCAGCTCCGCCCCGGCCACCCCGGCCGTCGCCGGCGTCCCCGGGGATTCCCGTTCCTCCGGCTTTCCCATGGCCGCCGCCTCCGCGCACTCCTCCAGGCAGCGGTGGCACATGTCCCCCTCGCCCGCCATGGCGTGCCCCCGCGCCTCGTGCCCGCGGGCCGTCGCGGCCGGCGGCTCGGCCGGCGCGACGTGCTCGCACACGGCGGCGGCGAGGCCGATCACCTCTCCGGGGTCGCCGAGGGACTCCGCCAGCCCGGCCCGGTGGGCGAGCGCATAGGCCACCAGCCGCTCGTCACCGGCCTCCCGCGCGGCGCGCAGGGCGCGGTCCGACCAGGCCAGCGCCGCCTCCGGATCACCGGCCTCGCAGCACATCCGGCTGATCAGGTCGGCGTCCTGGGAGCTGAGCCGCAGCAGGGAGCGGCGGACGGCCGGACGGGCGTCGCGGCGCAACCCCTGGATCGTGCCGAAGACCGGGGCCAGGACGCCGGCCAGGGTCGCGGGGCGCGTGTCCGTGCGGGTGTAGGCGTCGAGAACGGCCTCGAAGTAGGCGACCGTACGGTCGTCGGCCCGCGCCGGGTCCTCGATCGCCCGGCCGGTCCGTTCCTCGTCGTCGGGTGAGAACCGCTCGGGCATCAGCGGCACGCCCGTCAGGTGGTGCCAGAGCGTCGTACCGGCCGCCTCCCCGCCGAACAGGCCCTGCTCGCCGGTCTCGCCGGCGCCGAACGCCCGGCACAGCCATTCCGCGCACATCTCGTCCGGCCGCTCCCCGGCCTCCCAGGAGGCGACCATCCGGGCCATGCCCGTCGTCCCGGTCGTCCCGGCCGTCCCCGCCGTCCCGGGCCGCCCGCCCGGCCCGTCCGGGAGGGGCAGCCGGTCGCGACCGGCGTCGCCCGCGGCCTCGGCGACCCGTTCCCCGAGCTCTCTCCGGCTCCACAGGCTGGCCCGCCGTCTCGCGCGCAGCCGGGCGGCCCAGAGGGGAGTGTCGATGGTGATCATTGCCGTGTCCTCTCGGCGTGTGGGCGCTCGCGCCCCGTTCGCTCCCGGACGACCGTTCCCATTCTCCTCCGCCGCAGGTCACCGCGTTGCCCCCGGAATCTCAATAACTCCGGAAACGTGCTTGGGCGTGTCTTGGGTCTCCCGGGAGCGGACGCCGGCCGGGCGGGGCGCGGCGTTCCGCCCGGTCCTCCCGCGCCCGCTCGGTCCTCCCGCGCCCGCCCGGTCCTCCCGCGCCCGCCCGGTCCCCCGCGCCCGCCCGACCCCATCGCGGTGCGGAGGTCTCACGGCGACGCGGAGGTGAAAGTCAAGAAAAGGTAACTGATCCGTCAGATCCACTTGTCAAAGCGGGAGGACGGCCTGACATTCTGAGCACGACCCCCGACAGGGGAGCACCCCCCCAGGAGAGCAGATGAACACCCTCCGTCGCGCCCTCACCCTCCTCACGGCCGTGATGTTCGCGTTCGTCCCGGCCCTGGCCCTCGCGAACACCTCGCAGGCCGCCCAGGTCCCCGACGTCATGGCCTCGATGGGCGACTCCATCACCCGCGGTTTCAACGCCTGCGGCTACTACCTCGACTGCACGGCCAGATCCTGGTCCACCGGATCCAGCACGTCCGTCAACAGTCACTACCTGCGCCTGCGCGCCGCCAACCCGTCCCTCGTCGCCTACAACGACGCCAAGACGGGAGCCAAGGTCGCCGACATGGCCGGGCAGGCCCAGAAGGCCGTCTCCCAGAACGCCGGCTACGTGACGATCCTCATCGGGGCCAACGACGCCTGCACGTCGTCGGAGTCCACGATGACGTCGGTCGCCGACTTCGAGGCGAGGTTCCGTACGGCGATGCAGACCCTCGTCACCGGCCTGCCCAACGCGTCGATCTTCGTCGCCACGATCCCCGACCTCAAGCGGCTGTGGGAGGCGGGCAAGGGCAGCTCGTCCGCCCGGACGGCGTGGTCGGCCTTCGGCATCTGCAAGTCGATGCTGGCCAACCCCCTGTCCACCGCCCAGGCCGACGCCGACCGGCGCGACCGGGTACGGCAGCGCGTCGTCGACTTCAACGACGTCCTGACGCGCGTCTGCTCCGAGCAGGTCAACTGCCGGCACGACGGGGGCGCCGTCTTCTCCTACCCCTTCACGCTGTCGCAGCTGAGCACCTGGGACTACTTCCACCCCAACACCGGCGGCCAGGCCGTCCTGGCCGAGGTCACCTACGGGGCGACCGGCTTCCTGCTCTGACGGTGAGGATGTAGGCGAACGTCCCCCGCCGGGCCAAGGGATCCAGGGGCGGTCGCTCACCCGGCGTTCGCTCAGGCGCGCAGCCGGCCGGACGTGCCGAACGGGCCGGGGGATGACGCTACGCGCAGGTCTTCTTCTCCGGGGTGCAGAACTCGACCTCCGGGTGGTCCGCCGACGGCCCGTTCAGCAAGGGCTGCGGCTTCCCGCGCAGGTGCTGGTCGAAGAAGGCCGCGATGTACCTGCGGGTGATGGCCATGGCGCGGGCGCCGGGGATGTCGGCGCCGTCCTCGATGCCGAGCTGGTCCACCAGCACACCGAGGTCGGTGAAGGATGTGTGCGCGGCCCCGGTCACGAGCAGCCAGCGCTTCCAGCCGTGCAGCCCCGCCCAGACGTCCTCCCAGTTGACGCCGCCGAGCCGGCCGGGCGTGTACGTGGCGGGTTTGCCCAGCAGGAGGAACGGCCGGGACAGCCCGGCCTCGGGGAGGGCGGTCTCCACGATGCCGTCCACGTCGACGCCGGCACGCAGCCGGGGGTCGGCGGCCATGGCCGCGAGCGTGCTCGCGCCGCCGGCGGACTGACCGGACATGGCGATCCTGGAGGTGTCGATCAGACGCGCACCCTTCCACCTCGGGTGCGCGCCGGTCAGCTCGTCGAGCACGAAGGAGACGTCGGCGGCCCGGCCCTTCTCCAGCTTCTCCCACACGGTCGGGTCCTTCTTCATCTCACACGTGACGCAGGTCGTGACCCGCCCGTCGGGAAAGGTCTGGGCGACGTTCTCGTAGGTGTGGTCGATGGCGGCCACCGCGTATCCCCGGCTCGCCAGCTCCTCGGCCAGGGCCGTGAGCTCGGATCTGGGCTTGCCGTGCCCGGGGGAGAGCACGATGAGGGGCAGGCTGTGCGCGCCTCCCGCGGGGCGGGCGTCGGTGAAGGCGTTGGTGCGCACCCTGCTCAGCGTGTCGGCCGGGACGCTGGTGATGTCCCCGTCCTTGAGCAGCAGTTCGGACTCCTTGGGCGTCATGTACCGCGCCCGATGACGGCCCGGAGCCTTGGCCGGATACCACAGCGAGACCATGAGCTCGCGGGCCTCGACGCCGGGCACCCAGGGATCCGGGCGCGAGGTGTCCTTGAGGTACAGGGACGTGGTGCCGACCGGTCGTGAGCCGGTGGGCGCGGGCAGGTACGGCTCGGCGGCGCCGGCGGCGAAGGCGGGCCCGGCCTGGCCGAGGCCGGTGGCGGCCATGACGGCGACGAGCCCGGCGACGGCGGCCAGTCGGCCTCGCCGCCGAGGCCCGCGCGGTTCACGGGGCTCGGCCTGGATCCGGTGATCGTTCATCTGACTCATGCCGAGCGACTATACGCCAAGTATATACACTCGGGGTATAAGTGGTCGGACTCGTCGGTGACCCGGCGGGGTGGGGGCCGGCGGGAAAGGCTCTACCCTTCCCTCATGGTCGCCGCCCTGGAGCTCTATCTCGATCCCGCCGCGGAGAAACGCATCAGGACGCTGTGGGACGCGCTGGCGCGGGCGGAGGTGCCGTCGATGCGCGACCTGCTCAGCGGCCGGCACCGTCCCCACGTCTCGCTCATCGGCGCTCCCCGGCTCGACGGCCCCGGGGTCGTCGCGGCGCTGCGGGACATGCGGGTGGCGGCGCCGTTCGAGCTGCGCTTCGACTTCGTCGGGCAGTTCCTGGGCCGGGTGCTCTGGCTCGGCCCGATCCCGACGCCGGAGCTGCTCGCCCACCACGCGGCGGTGCACGAGCGGCTCGGCCGGGCCGGGATCGGCGGCTTCGACGTCTACCGGCCCGGTCGCTGGGTGCCGCACTGCACGCTGTCCATGCGGGTTCCCAGCCCGATGCTCGTGGACGCGATCCGCCTTTGTATGGACGTGCTGCCGATCGAGGCGACCGTGGTCGGCGCCGCCGTCGCCGACCACGCCCGCGACTCCTTCATCCCCCTGCCCTGAGCCGTCCCCGGTCCCGGTCGCTCCCTTTTCGGGGCGGCCGGGCTACCAGGTGACGGGCAGGCCGATGAGCCCGCCGGTCAGGGCGTTCGGGCGCGCCTGGATCTCCTCCATGGGCACCGCCAGGGCCAGGCCGGGGAAGCGCCGGAACAGCGTGCCGAACACCGCCCGCAGCTCCACCCGGGCCAGGCTCGCCCCGATGCAGAAGTGCGAGCCGTAGCCGAACCCGACGTGCGGTTCCCCGGCGGGGCGGCGCAGGTCGAACCGGTCGGGGTCCGGGAAGGCCCGTTCGTCGCGGTTCGCCGACTGGATGGAGACGACCACCGCCTCGCCGGGTTCGAGGGCCACGCCGCCGACGGTGACCGGCTCCTGGGCGTAGCGGGGCAGGCCGTGGTCGCTCGGCGCGGCCAGACGCAGGATCTCCTCCACCGCCGCGTCCGCCAGCGACGGGTCGGCGACCAGGGCGTCCCGCTGCTCAGGGTCGGACAGCAGCAGGAGCACGCCGTAGTCGATCCGGCTGACCGTGGTCTCGTGGCCCGCGAACAGCAGCCCTCCCGCGAGCCTGGCGGCCTCGTCGTCGGAGGCGTCCATGGTGGCCAGGTCGGAGAAGACGTCCTCGGCCGGGTGCGCCCGCTTCTCGGCGAGGATCTTCCCGGTGTAGTCGGTCATGGCGTCGATCGCCGCCTGGGCCCGTACGGGGTCGCCCAGCATCCCCATCTCGTCGGCCAGCCTCCTGAAGTGGTCGCGGTCCCCGTACGGCACGCCGAGCAGCTCGCAGATCACCAGGATGGGCAGCGGGACGGAGAGCGCCTCGTGCAGGTCGGCCGGCTTCGGCATCTCGGCCAGGCGGTCGAGGAGGTCGTCGACGAGCTCCTGGACGCGCGGCCGCATGGCGCTCATCCGGCGCGCGGAGAAGGCCGGGGTGAGCATCCGGCGCATCCGCTGGTGCCGGGACTTCTCGGTCTCGATGTCATCGCGCGGGCCGCCGAACAGCACCGAGTCCGAGATCCGGGAGGAGCGCTCCGGATCCGGGGACGAGCGGCCCAGGCGCGGGTCGGAGAGGGCCTGCCTGGCCTCCTCATAACCGGAGACCAGCCACGCGGGGTCGCCCACGTAGGTGCGGACCCGCGCCACCGGCTCGGTCGTGCGCAGCTCCCGGTACGTCTCGGCCAGGTCGAGTAGGTTCTCCCGCTCGAACGGCATCCTTTTCTCCATGCGAAACGTATCCCCCTGATACTCGCGATCGGACCTTCTTCGACCGTTACACGTCCGGCCGGGTACGGCAAGGGCCGCGTCCCGGTTCACCGGGGGCGTGACGGCCCGGTGCGCGCGTCACGATCGGCGGTACCGCCATGGCGGAGACGGGCCGAAATACCGGAACATTTCTCTGTTGTTTCGGTTGACCGTTGATCATCATGACCTTAACGTCCGAATTGTGCGAGGGTCGCCGGATTTCGGTGGCCTTCCTCCATGGCTGTCCGCCGGCCCCCCGGTAGCCGCATCGAGCCGGGTACGGCCCGCGCCGCAGCACGGCACGATGAGGAGGAGAAGTGACGGAATCTGTGAGAGCCCGGGGCATGCTCGGCGAGCTGGCCGCCGAGTTCGCGGGAACCCTGGTCCTTATCCTGTTCGGAACGGCGGTCGTCGCCCAGGTCGTCGCGGGCGGGATCGGCGATCACGACAGCATCGCCTGGGCCTGGGGCCTGGGCGTCACCCTCGGCGTCTACGTGGCGGGCCGGATCAGCGGGGCGCACCTCAACCCCGCCGTCACCGTCGCGCTCGCCGCGTTCAAGGGTTTTCCCTGGCGCAAGGTGCTTCCCTACTCGCTGGCGCAGACCGCGGGCGCGTTCGTCGCCGCGCTGATCGTGCGGTGGAACCACACCGAGGTGCTGCACGCCGCCGACCCGGGACTGACGATCAAGACGCAGGGCGTCTTCTCCACGCTGCCCGGCAACGGCACCCTGCCCGTGGACACCTGGGGTGCGCTGCGTGACCAGGTGATCGGGACCGCGATCCTGCTCCTGCTCGTGCTCGCCGTCTCCGACCTGCGCAACTCCGCGCCCGCGGCGAACCTCGCGCCCTTCGTGGTGGGCCTGATCGTGGTGGCGATCGGCATGGCCTGGGGCACGAACGCCGGCTACGCCATCAACCCCGCCCGCGACTTCGGGCCGCGCCTGGCGTCCTTCCTCACCGGCTACGAGACCGCCTGGCAGGATCAGCACGGGCATCTCTACTTCTGGGTGCCGATCGTGGGCCCGCTGATCGGAGGGTTGCTCGGCGCGGGCCTCTACCAGATCATGGTGGCCCGGTTCCTGCCGCCCGGCGAGGAGCCCGAGGCGGGCCGGGTGCCGGTGCCGGCCGACGAGCCCGAGGCGGGCCGGGCGCGGGCCGGCAGCGAGCCCGTCTGACGTGTCCGTCTGACATGTCCGTCCGGGGACCGTACACGAGAACGGCCGGGAGACCGCGCGCAGGCCGCCCCGTAAGCCGCCGGACCGGGAGAGGCCACGGCGGACCGACCGAGTGCCGAAGGAGACACGACCCTCATGCCTGACTTCGTCGGAGCAGTCGACCAGGGAACGACGAGCACCCGATTCATGATCTTCGACCACGGCGGCAACGAGATCGCCCGCCACCAGCTCGAACACGAGCAGATCCTGCCCCGGGCCGGCTGGGTCGAGCACGACCCCGTGGAGATCTGGGAACGCACCCGCTCGGTGGTCCAGACGGCTCTCAACAGGGCGAACCTGTCCGCGTCCGACCTGGCCGCCCTCGGGATCACCAACCAGCGCGAGACCGCGGTGGTGTGGAACCGGCGCACCGGCCGGCCGTACCACAACGCGATCGTCTGGCAGGACACCCGCACCGACCGCATCGCCTCGGCCCTGGACCGCGACGGCCGCGGCGACGTCATCCGCCGTAAGGCGGGCCTGCCGCCGGCCACCTACTTCTCCGGCGGGAAGATCCAGTGGATCCTGGAGAACGTCGACGGGGTCCGGCAGGCCGCCGAGGACGGCGAGGCGATCTTCGGCAACACCGACACCTGGCTGCTGTGGCATCTCACCGGCGGTGTCGACGGCGGGGTCCACGTCACCGATCCCACCAACGCCAGCCGCACCATGCTGATGGACCTCGAGACGCTGGAGTGGGACGACGAGCTGCTGTCGTTCTTCGGCATCCCCCGCGCCATGCTGCCGAAGATCCTCCCCTCCTCGCATCCGGGCCTGTACGGCACGACCCGGCCCGACGGCCCGTTCGGCGGGGAGGTCCCGCTCTCCGGTGACCTGGGCGACCAGCAGGCCGCGACGGTCGGGCAGGTCTGCTTCGCCCCGGGTGAGGCCAAGAACACCTACGGCACCGGCAACTTCCTGCTGCTCAACACCGGCCACGAGCCGGTCCGCTCCAAGAGCGGCCTGCTGACCACCGTCTGCTACCGGTTCGGCGACGAGCGGCCGGTGTACGCGCTGGAGGGGTCGATCGCGGTGACCGGCTCGGCGGTGCAGTGGCTGCGCGACCAGCTCGGCATCATCTCCGGGGCCGCACAGAGCGAGGCGCTGGCCCGCCAGGTGGCCGACAACGGCGGCATCTACTTCGTGCCGGCGTTCTCCGGCCTGTTCGCCCCCTACTGGCGCTCCGACGCCCGGGGCGCGATCGTGGGCCTGTCGCGCTACAACACCAACGCCCACCTGGCCCGCGCCACCCTGGAGGCGATCTGCTACCAGAGCCGCGACGTGGTCGAGGCGATGCGGCAGGACTCCGGCGTCACCCTGGACGTGCTGCGGGTCGACGGCGGCGTCACCGCCAACGACCTGTGCATGCAGATCCAGGCCGACGTGCTGGGCGTGCCCGTCTCCAAGCCGGTCGTCGCCGAGACCACCGCCCTGGGCGCCGCCTACGCCGCCGGGCTCGCCGTCGGCTTCTGGAAGTCCACCGAGGAGCTGAAGCAGAACTGGAACGAGGACCGGCGCTGGGAGCCGCGGTGGTCCGACGAGCAGCGGGCCGAGGGCTACACCGGCTGGAAGAAGGCGGTGAACCGCACCCTCGACTGGGTGGACGTGTCGTAGCCGCCGAGGCTCCCCGCTCGCCGTCACAGAACGCCCCGGGACGTCCGAGGACACCTTGAGACGTCCCGGGGCGTCCCAGATCACTATGTGCGACGTCCTGGGGCGTCCCAGTCCATCTTTGAGCGTCCCTGGACGTCCCTAAACGTCTTGGCACGTCGCAGGACGCCCGGGTCGTCCGTTCGGCCGGGCGGTTTGGGCGGTGCGGAACCGTACCGGCAGCCGGTCCAGGCAGATGTGCCGGCCGTTCTCGTAGTAGCGGCGGGTCTCGCCCGCGAGCTCGTAGTCCGGGTGCCGGGCGAGCTCGCGCAGGACGGCGAGGAACTCCACGCGGGCCAGGTGGGCGCCGACGCAGAAGTGGATGCCGTGCCCGAAGGTCAGGTGCCGGTTCGGCGTCCGGTCCAGCCGGAACTCCTCCGGCCCGGGGAAGGCCCGCGGGTCGCGGTTGGCCGCGCCGGCCAGCAGGACGACCCGTGACCCGCGCGGGATGACGACCCCGCCGACCACGACGTCCCTCGTGGTCAGCCGGGTGCCGTGGTCGACCGGCGTCCACAGCCGCAGCGCCTCCTCCACCGCCGCGGGCATCAGGTACGGCTCGGCGCGCAGCCGGTCCTGCAGATCGGGGCGCTCCGCCAGGTGCCGCAGCAGGTGCGCCAGGGTGTTCATGGAGGTCTCGTGGCCGGCGATGGCGTAGGCGACCAGCATGACGTGCAGCTCGGCGTCGGTGACCGGGCGGCCGTCGATCTCCTCGCGGACCAGGACGGACAGGTGGTCGCCGCCGGGCCGGGCGCGGGCCCGGCGGATCTCCGACTGGAACAGCTCGGCGAACGCCGGCCAGAAGCCGCCCGCGTCGCCGTCCCTCGGCATCCGCGCCCAGGTGTTGCTGGTCAGGTCGCGGATGCGGTCGCGGGCGTCCGCCGAGAAGCCGACGGCGAGCGACACCACCGCCAGCGGCAGCGGCACGGCCAGCTCACGCACCAGGTCTCCGCCGCCCCGCTCGACGACGGGCCGTACGGCGCGGGCGACCAGGTCCGCGATCTCCGGCGCCAGCCGACGGGCCTCGGGCAGCAGCAGCGGCGGCTTCATCAAGGCGCGGAAACGGGTGTGCTCGGGCGGGTCGTACTCCAGGGGCGCGAACGGCGGGGTGCCCTCGGCGCGCGGGAAGAAGACCCCGGAGGCCGAGCTGAACGTCTCGTGGTCCCGGAGTGCGGCGCGGACGTCGTCGTAGCGGGACAGGATCCACATCCCGCCGTGGGCGCGGGAGTAGGCGACCGGCGTCGTCTCCCGGATCTCCCGGTGGACCAGGAGCGCCAGGTCGGGCGTGAGTTCGGGGTCGTGGTGGTCGAAGTCGGCGGCCAGCCGCTCGACGGTCCGCCGCGGGTCCTCCACCGTCCCGCCGTTCGCCGGAGCCTCGTTCGCCGTGTCCCCGGCAGCCGTCCCGCCGCCGGCCGGAGTCCCGGTCACCGCGGCCCCGTTCACCGGGCCGTCTCCCGCGCCCCGGACGCCGCGCGCGCCCGTCACGACCGCCCCCAGGGCTCCGCCCGAAGGTCCAGGTGACCGAGGGGGTGGACGTCGCCGGGGGAGCAGGTCTCGTCGACGATCCACTTGACCATGCGGCGGACCGGCTCCATGGCGTCCTGGGGCACGTCCGGCCGGAACCGGGTGGCGTAGCCGAGCGAGACCAGGCGCTGCACGCCGTACAACGGGAGGAGGTCGCGCAGCCGCCGCTTGAGCGACTCGGGGTAGACGCCGACCGTCTGGGTGTAGGCGTTCATGGCCTTCAGCGCGTCCCGCGGCGAGGCCACCGGCACGACGTTGGCCACCCGGCCCGACAGCGCGGTGTGGAAGTCGACCGGCTCGGCCACCCGGGAGACGACCACCGCCCCCTCGTCGTCGCGGCCGCCGATGACGCGGTACCAGTCGGGGCTGGTCCGCAGCGCCCGCAGCGACGCCCGCAGCTCCGGGTCGAACCACCGCGCCGGGGTGCTCACCGCGGCGGGCAGCCGCAGGATCTCCCGGTGGAGCAGCTCTCCCCAGCGCTCGGCGCGTTCCAGGCCCGCGGCGTCGAGGCCGGTGACGACGTGGACGACGCGGGCGTTGAAGCAGCCGAGCTGGTTCAGCGCGCCGACGTCCACGGCGGCCAGCCGGGCGGTCTCGGCCATGCTCGCCTCGTCGGCGAACGCCTCCGCGCCGACGATCGTGGCGCTGAGCTTCGGGTCGAGGGTGACCAGCTCCACGCCGGGCTGGATGTAGCGGGTGACGTGCCGGACGGACGCGAGCCCGCCCCACGCCACGATCTTGTCGATGTTCCCCGGCTGGTAGAGGCGGTCCTCGACGGCGGCGCTGCCGCCCTTCCAGTAGGCGACGGCCAGGTGCCGGGTGAGCGGGTGGCCGGGCGCCGTCTCCGCCATCGTCCGGGCGATGGCCACCGCGGTGAGCGGGTCGTTCGCCGGGGTCTTGATCACGGCGTCGCCGCGCACGAGGGCGTTCCTGATGATCGTGACGGCCGCGATGATCGGGCTGTTGCCCGCGATGACGTGCACCGCGCGGGCCCCCACGGCCCGCACCGCCGCGGTCCCGCCGCCGGGCGAGGCCACCTCCTGCCAGCCGTCCAGGAACCGGGAGCCGACCGTGCCCTCGGCGACGGCCCGGACGGCCTCGGGTGTGAACAGCGACGGGAGCTGCTCGTAGCAGGCGAGGAGGACCGGCGGCGTCATGTCGGACCACGCCGCCGAGTGCTCCAGGGCCTCCCGCAGGAAACCGTTCACCGAAAGGCGGAGCCGCGGCCCCAGTTCGGCGAGGTAGTCGACGACGTCGGAGGTGGTGACCCCGGCCAGGTCGCGCATGCGCAGCGGGTCGGTCAGCGGCAGCCGGTCCAGCAGGGTCACCGGGTCGGGCGCGCGGAACGCGCACGCCTCACCGGTCCCGCCGAAGCCGACCGGGTCGTCCCAGACCGTCTCGCCCCGGACGAACGCCGGGATCGTCGGCGCGCCCATCAGAGCAGCGCCCCGTTGAGGAAGTCCAGCGCGTCGTTGAGAGCCTCCGGGGTCGCCGCGCAGGTGATCTTGTCGTCCCCCCGCCGGTCGCTGTAGCGGCCGATGTCCATGGACAGGTGGGGGGTGGTGCGCCCGCAGCCGCACGGCGACCAGTCGACGGTGACCTCGTCGCCGGAGACGAAGCCGCCCCAGCAGACGTCGGCCAGCAGGTCGAAGAACGCGGCCCGGCCGGTCCGCGTCCCCTCGCGGGGCAGTGGGGCACCGGTGTCCGGATCCAGGACGTACAGGATCACCCACGGCTCGATGTGGTAGCGGCCGCGCGGGCAGATCAGGTTGAGCGCGATGACCTCCGCCATCGCGTAGCAGTACCGCAGGGCCGGCACCCCGGCGAACCGCTCGACGTCCCCTGCCCAGTCCGCGGGCAGGGCCGTGCCCTTCGCGCCGCCGCCGGGGAAGATCACCGAGTCCGGCGCGAAGACGCCCTCGATGCCGCGGGCGAGGCCCGCCGCGGCCATCTCGTGGTAGGTGGCCCAGAGGCCGAGCGAGACGACCCGCCGGCCCGCGAGACGCCCGGCCAGCTCCTCGACGTACCGGCCCATCCCGGCCGCGGCGGCCCGCTGCGCCTCCTCGAACTCCGCGCGGCGCTCCCGGAGCGCCGCCGGGATCTCCACGCGTCCCGCCTCGCCCCGGGCGGCCGCGGCCCGCAGCCGGGCGGCGAGGAACATCACGTCGGCGCTGAGCGGCCCCGGGTGGGCGCTGTGGAACCGGTCCGGCGACCCCGCGATCCGCTCCGCCATGGCGGCGGCGTGCCGGTCGATGCCGCTGCGGCCGGTGCGGAACCCGGGCCAGACGACGTCGAGGCGCTCCTCGCGCCGCTCCGGGCCGGGGAGGACCTCCAGCCGCACGATGTCGTAGAGCCCGGTGTACTGCTCGCGCGTGTGCGGGATGAACGACATCGTGCCCGAGGTGCCGGAGGAGTGGGCCAGGCGCAGCTCGGTCCGGTCGTCCAGCAGGCCGAGCCATCCGTCGATGGAGTCGCACCCGGAGACGTCGAGGCCGGACAGGTCGACGGTGACGAGCCGCGACAGCCAGGTCGTCAGCCGGTCGAACCTGCCCTCCAGCAGCAGCGCCGCCGGGTACGACTTGTAGATCGTGTGCGGGAACAGCAGCGGGGCCGCGTCGTCGAGCCGGGTGATCCCGTCGATGCCCTGCTCGTCGGCCATCGCGCGGAGCACCGGCAGCCGGTCGCGCAGCTCGGCGAAGCGCAGCCGCAGCGCCGCGAGCTGGAGGGCGGCGAGGTCGTGCGGGGGCAGGGCGTGCATGGCGTGGCGTGAACCGCCGAAGAACTCCATCGGGTCGTCCGCGAAGAGGCGGACGTCGGGGCCGGTGATCATGATGTGCTCCTAGAACCTGTCTCAGGGGAGGGAAGAGCCGGCCGCGCGCAGTTCGGCCAGGTAGTCGGCGATGTCGGAGATCGCGGGCCGGTTCCACAGCAGCGTGGCCGGCAGGGTGAGCCCCAGACGCTCCTGGAGCCTGGACCGCAGCAGCGTCGCCAGGAGGGAGTCGACGCCCATCTCGGCGAGCGGCCGGTGCGGGTCCAGCGCGCCGGGCTCGGCGCGCAGGGTCTCGGCGGCGGCCCGTCCCGTCTCCGCCAGCAGGAACGCGCGCAGCTCGGGGCCGTCGAGGTCCCTCCAGGAGACCCCGGCTCCCCCTCCGGTCCCGCTTCCGGCCCCGTCTCCTGTGCCTGTGCCGGTGCCGGTGCCGGTGCCTTTCGCCGCCTCGCCGGCGGGCCCGGTGGCGCCGGACGCGGTGGCGTCGGGGATCGCCGCCAGGACGCGGGGACGCCCGGCGCGCGCCCCGCCGGGCAGGACGCGCAGCACCGCCAGGTTCCCCGCCGCGCGCGGGTCCGCGCGGTCCCACGCCCGCAGCGCCTCCTCGGCCGTGATGCCCGCGGTCCCCCGGACGCGCAGCTCGGCGTCGGTGACCGCGGACGACACGGACATGCCGAGCCCGTGCCAGCTCGTCCACGCCACCGAGACGGTGTCGCGGTCCCCCCGGCACCGCCGGTGCCGTGCGAGGCCGTCGAGGAAGGCGTTCGCCGCCGCGTACGCGCCCTGCCCCGGCAACCGCAGCAACTGCCCGGCGGAGGAGAACAGCACCAGGAAGTCCAGGCCGCCGGGCGGGTAGAGATCGTGCAGGATCAGCGCCCCGGCGACCTTCGGCCGCATCGCCGCCCGGATCGCCGGGCCGTCGAGGTCGCGCAGCAACCGGTCGTCGACGACCCCGGCGGCGTGCACGACCCCCCGTACGGCAGGCATGCCGAGGGCGTCGGGCGCGAGGAGGCCGGCCATCCGGTCGTGGTCGGCGACGTCGGCGGCGATCGTCCGGACCGTCACTCCCGTCGCCTCCAGTGAGCGGACCACCGCGACGGCGGGATGGCCGTCGCCGTTCCACCGCGCGCGCGGAGGCAGGGGGGTGCGGCCGATGAGGACCAGCCGCCTGGCGCCCCGCTCGGCCAGCCGGCGGGCCACCCGCAGCCCGAGCGCCCCCGTCCCGCCGGTGACGACGTAGGTGGCGTCCGCCCGGCACCGGACGCCGGAGGCCGCGCCGGCCGGAGCGGCGGGGACGAGCCGCGTGGTGGAGGCCGCGCCGCGGTCGACGCCGATGACGTCCTCGTCCCACCGGCCGCCCAGCAGCCGTGCGAGGGCCGCGACGTCGTCCCTTCCGGGGCGCGGGGGCAGGTCGGCGAGGCCGCCCCACAGGTCGGGGTACTCGCCCGCGACCACCCTGCCCAGGCCCCACAGGGACGTCTGCGCCAGCGCCGCCTCGTCCCGCGCCTCGCGCGCGCCCCGGGTGACGCACCACAGGCGCGGGCCGCCGACGGGCACGGTCGCGGCCAGCAGCCGCGCCGTCCCGGTGAGGAGGATCGCATGACGCGCCGCCGCCTCCGCCGGATCGAGCCCGTCCGGCCACGCGGACCGACGGACGCCGTCCGGTGACGCGAACGGATCGGCGCCGCCCGGCGGCGCGGACCGACCGGCGCCGTCCGGCCACGCGGACGGATCGGGATCGCCCGGCGGCGCGGACCGGCCGGGACGGTACGGCGACGGGACCGCGTCCAGGTCGTACGGCGCCGCGGACGGCGACAGGCGAGGAGCGAGGAGCACCGCGTCGGCGGCGGAGAGCCGCCCGGCGCGCCGTACGAGGTCGTCCGGGCCGGCGGCGACCTCCAGGGACGATCCGGCGCCGGACAGGAAGGCGTCCAGCGCCTCGCGGAGGGCGGGGTCGGCGCCGGTCAGGAGGACGGTGCGCGGAAGACGCCGCTCGGTGACCTCAAGGGGGTGCCAGGCCACTTCATGGACGAGGCCCGCCGTGCCGCCGGTGCCGCCGGTGCCGTCCGTGCCGTCCGTGTCCTTCGCGTCCTCCGTGTCACGGTGGGAACCATCGCCGTGGGAACCGGGGTACGGGCCGGCGTCCGGCTCGCCGAACCGCAGCCCGAGCAGCCGGGCGACGGGGACGCCCCGCCCGTCGAGGATCTCGACGTCCACGGCGGCGCCGGATCCGGTGCCCGTGCCGCCGACGGCCGCGCCATCGGTGTCGGTGTCGGTGTCGGTGTCGGTGTCGGTGGCGAGCGTGATGCCGTTGCCGGACCCGGTGCCCGTATCGGCGGCGGGTGTGACGCTGCTGCCGGACGGCTGCCCATCGGGTGTGCGGCCGGTGCCGGTCGGCCGTACCTCGATCACCGCGCGGGACGGCGGCTCGCCGGTCAGAGCCGCGTGGTCCACGTGGGCGGGCATCCGCAGGCGCACCGGGCCGGGAAGGGCCACCGAGGCGACGGAGAACGCGGCGTCCAGGACACCGGCCCAGGCAGGGGAGTCCGGGCTCTCTCCGGGAGCGGCGGTGACCGCGTCGGTGCGCGCGCCGTCGGTGACCGCCGCGACGCGGGTGTCCCCGGCGTGTCCCGGTTTCTCGGATACACCCGGCTTCTCGGAAATATCCGGCTTTCCGGGTGCGTCCGGCTTCTCAGGGGTGCCCGGCTTCTCGGGGACGACGGTGACCGTCGCGATGAGCGTGCCGCCGGCCCGGCGCAGTTCCTCGATCCGCCAGGGGAAGCCCATCGACGCCACCCCGACCGAGGCGAGCCGGCCGACCACGAGACCCGGGTCGAGCGCCTTCCCGCCGGGCGTCTTCCCACCGAGCACTTTCCCGCCGGGCGTCTTCCCACCGCATGCCTTCCGGCGGACGGGCGGGGACGACGGCCCGAGGGCCTCGCCGCCCGGCGGGACGACGGCCGCCGTCGTGTGGGTGAGCCACTCGTCGGCCGTCTCCCCGCGTCCGCCCGGCCCGTCCGCTCCTTGACGGGACCCGTCCGCGCCCCGGCCGGTCCCGTCCGCGCCGGTGGACGGCGGCGGTCCGGCGGGGGCGTCACGGAGCAGCCGGGAGGACAACCTCAACGTCCCGTCCTGGCAGACCACCTGGACCTCCCGGGGAACGGCGGGGGACAGGGGCACCCGCAACGACACCCCGGCCAGGTCCGGCGTCCCCCCGAACACCTCCCCGGCCGCCGCGAACAGCGTGTTGAGCAGCACGGCCGCCGGCACCACCTCGGTCCCCCGCACGGGGTGCTCCCCGGGGTAGGGACGGTTGCCGTACCGGAGCCGGGTGCGCCACACCTGCGCCGGGGAGGCGCCGTGCACCGTCTCCCGTCCGCCCAGCAGCGTGTGGCGGTCCGGGTCGTGGCCCGGTCCGCCGGCCGTCGCGGGCGGAGGGGCCGCCCAGTGCGTCCGGTGCCGCCAGGCGTATCGCGGCAGATCCACCAGGTCGTCACCCGGGCAGAGCACCGGCCAGTCGACGGGCACGCCGTCGCAATGCAGGTCGGCCAGGCCGCCGAGGAGGACGCGCCGTCCGGGCCGGCCACGCCGCAGGCTGTGCGTGACGAGGGCGTCCGTCGCCCCGGCCGCGGCGAGGACCTCACCGATCGAGTGACTCACGACCGGGTGCGCCGAGACCTCCAGGAAGGTCCGGTGGCCGTCCTCCACGGCGGCGCCCACCGCCGCGGCGAAACGGACGGGGTCGCGGAGGTTTCGCGCCCAGTACGCCGCGTCGCGCTCGGCCGGGTCCCTCGGGTCGGCCAGGGCGGTCGTGTAGAGGGGGACCGGGGCGGGGCCCGCCGGAAGGTCCTTGACCGCGGCGGCGAGGTCGGCGACCAGGGGGTCCATGTGGCGGCTGTGGAAGGCCACGTCGGAGGCGACCTCGCGGACGGCGATCCCCCGGGCGCGCCAGCGGCGGGCCGCCCGCTCCACCGCCTCCCGGTCACCGGCGACGACGGTGGAGTACGGCGAGGCCCACACCGCCGGACACAGCTCCCCGTCCCCGTTCCCGCCCCGGCTCCCGTCGCCGGTGAGCAGGGCGGCCGTCTCCTCGCGGGACAGGCCGACCATCACCATCGCCCCGGCCCCCGCGACCCGGCGCAGCAGCCGGGAACGGCGGCAGGCCAGGCGCGCGCCGTCGGACTCGGTCAGGACCCCGGCGGCCACCGCGGCCGCGATCTCGCCGACGGAGTGCCCGATGACGGCGCCGGGCCGTACGCCGTACGAACGCCAGACGGCGGCCAGTCCGGTCTGCAGTGCGTAGGTCAGCGCCTGGATCCGGTCCGTCCCGCCCAGGTCGGCGGCGCGCAGCGCGTCGGCGGGGGAGAAACCGAGCTCCTCGCGGTACACCGGCTCCAGGCGGTCCAGCGTGGCGGCGAAGGCCGGTTCGTCGGCGAGCAGGTCCGCGCCCATCCCCGCCCACTGCGCCCCGTGCCCGGAGAACACCCACACCGGGTCGCGCCGCACCTGCCGGACGTCCGCGCGCGGGCCGGGTCGTGCGGGTTCCGGGGCGGGCCGTACGGGTTCGGGCGGGGTGCGGCCGGCCACGGGGCCGGGTCGTGCGGGTTTCGGGCTGGGCCGTACGGTTTCGGGCGGGGTGCGGTCGGCCGGGGCGGCCGGGTCACCCGACGCCAGGGAACGCAGCCGCTCGACCAGCTCGGCCCGCCCGGCCGCGACGACGACGGCGCGACGGGCCAGGTGGGTGCGGCGGCGGGCGAGGGTGGAGGCCACCGCGGCGAGCGGCGGGTCCTCGTGTTCCGACAGCCAGGCGGCCAGCCGGGCGGCGTTGGCCCGCAGGGCCTCTCCGGTGGCGCCGGACAGCGGGTACGGCCGGACCACCCCGTCGTCCGCGTCGTCCGTGTCGTCCGGGGAACCGGCGGAGGCCGGGAGGAGGTCCATGGGACGTGGTGGCGCGGCCGGGAGATCCGGGGCGGGGATCGACGTGGAGGCCGGGAGATCTCTGAGGGGTGGTGGCGCGGCCGGGAGACCCGGGGCGGGGACCGACGTGGCGGCAGGGCCGGATCGGCCGGGTGCGGAACCCGGGACGGGCGGGGCCTCCTGGAGGACGAGGTGGGCGATCGTGCCGCCGTACCCGAAGCCGGAGACCCCGGCCCGCCGGGGACGCCCGGCTTCCGGCCACCGGGTCGCCTCGGTGACCAGCCGCAGACCGGAGCTCTCCCAGGGGATCGCCGGGGTGGGCCCGGCGGTGGTCGGCGTCGGCGGGATGAGCCCGTGTCCCAGGCACAGCACGGCCTTGATCAGCCCCGCCACGCCCGCCGCCGCCTCCAGGTGGCCGATGTTGGGCTTGAGCGAGCCGATGAGGCAGGGGCGGCCGGCGGGACGCCCGGCGCCCAGCACCGACGCCAGGGCGCCGGCCTCCACCGGGTCGCCCACGCGGGTCCCGGTGCCGTGGGCCTCGACGTAGCCGACGCCGGCCGGGTCGACGCCCGCCGTCCGGTACGTCCGGCGCAGCAGGTGCTCCTGGGCCTCGCGGCTGGGGGCCATGATGCCCGGGGTCCTGCCCTCCTGCAGCACCGCGCTCCCGATGATCAGCGCGAGCACCCGGTCGCGGTCGGCGACGGCGTCGCGCAGGAGTTTGAGGACGACGACGCCGCAGCCCTCGCCGCGCCCGTAACCCGTGGCCGCGGCGTCGAAGGCCCTCGACCGCCCGTCCGGGGAGATGGCGCCGGCGGCGTCGAGCACCACGCTCAGCTCGGGGCCGGCCATCAGCATCACGCCGCCGGCCAGCGCCAGCGGGATCTCGCCGAGCCGCAGGCTCTGGCACGCCTGGTGGATCGCCACCAGCGAGGCCGAGCAGGCGGTGTCCACGGCCACACTGGGACCGCGCAGGTCGAGGGCGTGGGAGACGCGGTTGGCCACCCCGCAGGGGGAGGCGCCGATGCCGGTCCACGCCTCGATCCGGGGCAGGTCGGAAAGCAGCCGCCGGCCGTAGTCGTCGGCGCTGACGCCGGTGAAGACGCCCGTGTCGGAGCCGGCGAGGGAGTGCGGCGGGATGCCGGCGTGCTCCAGGGCCTCCCAGGCGACCTCCAGTGTCATCCGCTGCTGCGGGTCCATCAGCCGGGCCTCGCGCGGGGATATCCCGAAGAACTCCGCGTCGAACCCCGCGATGTCGGGAATGAAGGAGCCGCGGGCGGTGGTCGTCCGCAGCACAGCGGAATTTTCCGGACTTATGTTGAAATAAGGGGACCATCGGCCGTCCGGAACCGTTCCCGACGCGTCACCGCGTTCGATGAGAAATCGCCACAGCGAGTCGGGGGAGTCTATGCCGGACGGGAAACGACACCCCATCCCAATTACCGCGATCGGCTCACATCGGCTTTCCGTCGGACCTGGTGAGGGGGCTGCTGGGTTCACCCGGCGGGGAATTTGCTTCCTTGATATGATTTCTGTGTTCAAAACGGGCAGGGCTTGTCCGTCGCCTACCTCGTCAGAGGGAAGCGAGAAGCCGCTTTCTTCAGGAAGCGGAGGAGTCACTGGGTTCTCCAAGCTCGCGTTCGCTCATGGGCGGAGATCCGACGGAAACGCGGGAGCGGTCCCCGGCGCGGGCGCGCCGCGCCGGGGACCCGTCCCGGTCCGGTCAGAGCTTCACGCGCGGGCCGTTCTAGGCCTCGTCGCCCCAGATGTCACCGAAGAGCCAGTTGCCGGCGGCCTGTGGGTCGGGGCTGGTGTAGTACTCCTGCCAGGCGGCCAGCAGCTCCTCCACCGAGAGCGTGCCGCTCTTGTTCGTGTCGAGCTTGTCGAAGGCGATCCTGCTGTTGGCCGGCGACGTGCCGAAGGCTCGCTGGAAGGCAGCGAACTCGTTGGGGCCGACCGTCCCGTCGTCGTCCCGGTCGCAGATGCTCCACAGGGCCTCGGCCAGGGGGCGGAACCCCTCGTCGAACGCCTTGGAGTCACCGGCGAACGCGCCGATCATCCCGGTGCGCCACTCCAGGGGAGTGACCTTGCCGTCCTGGTTGGTGTCCATGCGGGCGGAGACGTGCTTCCAGAAGTTCTCGAAGGCGTCCAGCAGCGCCTGCGCCTTGGGGGAATTGAAGGGCTCGCCCAGGTAGGCGATGATGCGCGCCGCCAGGGCCAGGGCGTCGGCCGGCTCCAGGATGCCGTCGCCGTTCTGGTCGCCGTGCCCGAAGCAGACGTCGATCTTGCGGTTGAGGAGCTGGTTGCCGTTCAGTTCCATCGGTTTCTCCTTCTTTTCTGGGCACCCCCTGCCCCAAATGATTGCTCTGACATTCTTGTGTGATCCGGATGTCATTTCTTCATCCGCGCAGAGGGGGAATTCTGGCCGTGCGGCCAGAGAAGAGAAACTCGGGGGAGTATTGCGGAACGGCGGTTGATCTGATGTTCGGGGGCGTTCTCAATTGCTTTTCCGGCATATTTCTTATATAGCACTTAAGGTGTTCAGGGTAAATGGGCCCAATAAGGTATATGTCGCCCGGCGGGTCGCCCGCGCCGTGGCGCGCCGTCCATGCGGTGCCGTCCGTGTCGTGTCGTCCGCGTTGCGCTGTCCGCGTCGCGTCGGAAGGCCGGAAGGCCGGAAGGGGGACCGGGCCGGTTCGCCGGGGCCGCGTCCACCGGGCCGGGCCCTCGAAGCCACGCCGGACATCGCGTCGCCGTCATATCCGTAAAACCCGCCATGACCGGCGAACACGGCCGCAGCGGGTGAAGCCCGCCCCGGCGGGAGAGCTGTTCCTTCCCGCCGGGGGTTTTACGATTCGTACGTTCGCCGGTCGACGGAAAGGTGCCGGAGGCAGATGTCGGATGTCCATCCCCCGGAGCCGGGCGATCCCACGGTGCTCGGCCCCTACCGCGTCATAGGCAGGATCGGCGAAGGCGGGCAGGGCGCCGTCTACCTCGCGGAGCTCGCGGAGCTCGCGGAGCCCGCGGATCCCCCGGGGACGGGCTCCGGCCTCCGCGTGGCGGTCAAGCTCTACCACGCCCGGGTGGGCGGGGAACCCTCCGTGCACGACGACCTCGTACGCGAGGCGGAGCTCGCCAAGCGGGTCGCCCGGTTCTGCACGGCGCAGGTCCTGGACTTCGGCCTGTACGGCATGCGCCCCTACCTCGTCAGCGAGTACGTCCCGGGCCCGTCGCTGCAGCACGTGGTCGTCACCGAGGGACCGCGCTCGGGCAGCGCCCTCGAACGCCTCGCCGTCGGCACGGCCACCGCGCTGGTCGCCCTGCACGACGCGGGCGTCGTCCACCGGGACTTCAAACCGCAGAACGTTCTCCTCGGCCCGGACGGCCCGCGGGTCATCGACTTCGGCATCGCCCGTTCCCTCGCCGCGACCGGCACGATGACCAGCGGGATCGTGGGAACGCCCGCTTACATGGCGCCCGAGCAACTCGACGCGAGCGAGCCGGGTCTGCCCCTGGACGTGTTCGCCTGGGCCTCCACCATGGCCTTCGCCGCCATCGGCCGCCCGCCGTTCGGCAACGACTCCATCCCCGTGATCATCAACCGGATCCTGAACGAGGAGCCCGTCCTGGACGGGATCGAGCAGCCCCTGCTCGATCTCCTCCGCGAATGCCTCGCCAAGGATCCGGCGCGGCGGCCGACGGCCCAGCAGATCCTCGCCCGCCTCGTGCGCGGAGGACACGGAGGACACGAAGCGCACGCAGGACACGGAGAACCGGGAGGGCAGGGAGGGCGCCGGGGGCCTGGAGGGCACGGGACGGCCTCCGGCGGCCTCCCGGTCCCGGGCGGGCCGGTTCCGGCGGGCCCGCCTTACGGCGCGACCGCGTCCGGCGGGACGGCGGGCACGGCGGGGACGGCGGGCACACGGCCCCCGGCCACGCGGGGAGGACGGCGCGCGCCACGCGTGGCCGTCGCCGTCGCGGCGGTGGCCGCGGCGGCGGTGGCCGCGGCGGCGGCGGCCGGGGCCGCGGGCGTCGTACTGCTGCCCCGCGGAGACTCCGCCGGAGCGGGTTCCGGCGCGGTCCGGACCTCACGGGCCGCGGCCGCGGAGGTCACGCCGGAGGCGCCCGCCGACCTCGGTACGGGTTCTCCCGCCGAGGAGTTCCACAGCACGGCGACTTCCGCGACCGCCCCGGAGAGGTCCCCACGGACCTCACCGCCCCCGCCGACGCGTGCCCCCCGGCCCCGGGTGAGTGATCACCCCACGGCCACCCGCACACCGGGCGGCCGGGACCGGCCGAGGCCGCCCGAGACCACCGTCCCGCCCTCCCCGCCGGAATCGGAATCGCCGAAGTCGCCGAAGCCGTCGCTGTCCCGGCCGCCCGAGCGCCGTTACGCCGAACTCGGCCCCGGCCACTTCACGCAGTACTGCGTCAAGCTGGGCTGGGAATGGGTGGAGTACCGGGAGACCCCCCGCCCGGGCGCCTACTGCGTCAAAAGGAAGGGCGGGACCATGTACCTGACCGGCGACCGGCTCGACGAGGGCTGCCGATGGCGATACCGGAAACCGGACGCGTTCCACCGGTTCAAGAACAAGTCCAACTACTGCTACACACTCCAGGCTCCCGGGTGACCTGACGGCGATCCGATGGCGACCTGACGGGAGGACCGGCCGTGTGCGTTGCGCTGCTGCGCGGCCCCCGGGCCGTCGTCCGGGCGATCCGACTGGCCGCGGAGCGGACGCCGCCGCACCGCGACCGCCACCTCGACCTGCTGCGCGCCGTCGCGATCCTCGCGGTGGTGCTCGGCCACTGGCTGGCCGTCGTGGTGACCTACCACGGCGGGTTCGGCGGCGACACCGTCCTGGCGGCCGTCCCCTGGACCCGTCCGCTGACCTGGGCGTTCCAGGTCATGCCGGTGTTCTTCCTGGTGGGCGGCTTCGTGAACGCCGCCTCTCTCGACTCCTACCGGCGGCGGGGCGGCACCGCCACGGGCTGGTTCCTCGGCCGCACCGACCGGCTGATCCGCCCCACCACGGTGTTCCTCCTCACGCTGAGCGCCGTGGCGCTCCTCGCCGTCCTCCTCGGGGCCGGAGAGGGGACGGTCGCCACGGGCGTGTGGCTCGCCGTCATGCCGCTGTGGTTCCTCGTCGCCTACCTCGCGGTGGTCCTCCTGACGCCGGTGATGCTCGCGCTGCACCGCCGGGCGGGGCTCGCCGTGCCGGTCGTGCTCGCCGCGCTGGTCGGGCTGGGCGACGCCGTCCGCCTCCGGTCCGGCCCGCCGCTGCTCGGCCAGGCCGGCTTCGTCTTCGCCTGGCTGGCGATCCACCAGCTCGGCATCGCCTGGCGGGAGGGGGCGCTGCCGGCCCGCCGTACGGTGGCCCTGCCGATGGCGGCCGGGGGGCTCGCGGTCCTGGTGCTGCTCACCACGGTGGGGCCGTACCCGGTCAGCATGGTGGCGGTCCCCGGCGAGCGGCTGCAGAACACCTCTCCGCCGACCCTCGCCCTGCTGGCCCTGGCGACCGCGCAGACCGGGCTCGCCCTGCTCCTGCACGGTCCCGCCGACCGCCGGCTCCGGCGCGCCCGCCCGTGGGCGGTCGTGGTGGGGGTCAACTCCGTGATCATGACCGTCTTCCTCTGGCACCTGACCGCCGTCGTGGTCGCGGCCGTCGCGCTCTACCCGGCGGGCCTGATGCCGCAGCCGCCCGCCGGTTCGGCGTCGTGGCTGCTGCTCCGCCTGCCCTGGATCGCGTGCCTGCTCGTGGTCCTGGCGGTCCTCGTCGCGGTGTTCGGCCGGGTCGAACGGCGCGCCGGGCCGGTCCCCGGCGCGGACGGGCCCGCGAGCGGGGTCCCGCGCGCCGTCGCGGCGGTCGCCGGCGCGGCGCTGGCGGCCGGGGGACTGCTCGGCGCCGCCGTGACGCTCCCGGCCCGCCTGCCCGTCCCGATGCTCCTGGCGTATCTCGCCGGGGCGGGCCTGCTCCGGTTCCTCCGGAGACGCCCGGGGTCGTGACCGGCCACCGGGACGCTGCTCCTGGAACGCGGCCCCTGGAACGCGGCCCCTGGAACGCGGCCCCCGGAATGCGGCCCCCGGAATGCGGCCCCCGGAACGCGCCCCCAGGACGAGGCCACCGGAATGCGGCTCCCGGGACACGGCCGGCGGGGGCGCCGGATCCGGCGGCCGTGGGGCCTACGCGGTCGCCGCCGCCGTACGGCTCCGCGGGCGGGGCCGGATCCGGCCGGGGCCGCGTTCAGGCCTCGCCCATCACCAGGCCCTCGATCGTGTGCTTCTGGACGATCGGCCGCAGCTCGTCCACCACGGGGCAGGGCAGATGGTCGCGCACCAGGGCGGGCAGGGCGTCCCGGTAGCCGCGGGTGACCGCCATGTCGTGGCGCTCGGCGTTGCCCGCGCCGGGGGCGTCGACGCCCAGGACGAGCACCGGGCGGTCCCTGGCCGAGTGGTTGGCCGTGCCCCGGTGGACGGTCAGCGCCGAGCGGGCCGAGACGTCGCCGCGCCGCGGATGTTTCCGCACCGCGCGTTCCTGGTAGCGGGGATAGGCGTCACGGGGCGGGAACATGCCGTGCTCGAACGATTCGCCGTGGTCCCACTGCGTACCCGGGGCGATCTCGAACGGCCCCATGTCCGGTTCGGTGTCCACGGCGGTCAGGTTGAACGCCAGCGAGGTGAGCCGCCGGTGCGCCCTGGTCTCCTCGGGCATCGGGAAGTCGCGGTGCCAGGGCTGGCCGACCGCCCCGGGCAGGGGCACGTCGAAGCCCAGCTCGACGATCTCGTACCGGGGGCCGAGCACCGCCTCGCAGACCGCGGTGACCCACGGGTGGGTGACCAGGTCGACGAAGCCGCGCATCTGCTCGGGGTGGATCTCGACGTAGTAGCGGTTGGGGCCGCGTCCCACCGCGCCGCTCGGACGGGCGAGCGCCTCGCGGAACGCCGTGTCGATGTCCTCCCGCATCCGGTCGGCCCACTCGGCGGTGAAGGCGCCCGCGCGGGCGGTGATCCCGTCGCGGTGGAGGTCGCCGAGCGCGGTCGCGACGTCGGCCTCGCTCACCCCGGCGTTCCGCCATCCCTCCGGGACGGCCTCCGGCCGCCGGTCCGCCGCCGATTCCCGATCCCGCGCGGGCACGGGGTTCGTCGTCTCCGCCATGGTCCTCCTCCTCGGCCGGTTCCGGATCATCCTCTCCCGTTGTTTGCAACGTTGCAAGAGTGATTAGCTGGATCAAGGTCGTCCGGTCGCGGCCCGCCGTACCGGAAGTGCGCGGCGGTGGAGCGGCGCCGTGCGGCGACGGGAGCGGCGCGGCGGTGGACCGCCGGGACGGCGCCGCGCGGGAGCGGGACCGGCCCGTTCCGGACCGGGCCGGACACGGCGGCGCGGGCGCGGCCGGTGAGCGGGAGGGGAGGCGGAGCCGTGGGTGCGAGCCTGAAGGACGTGGCGGCGCGGGCCGGGGTGTCCGTGCGCACGGTGTCGAACGTGGTCAACGACTTCCCGCTGGTCGCCCCGGAGACCCGCCGCCGGGTGCGGCAGGCGCTGGAGGAGCTGCAGTACCGCCCCAACGCGGCGGCGCGTCAGCTGCGCGCCGGCCGGTCGGGACTGATCGGACTGGTCATCCCCGAGATCGACTCGCCGTACTTCGGCGAGCTGGCGTCCCTGCTGGTCCAGGAGGCCCAGGAGCACTCCTGGACGCTGCTCGTGGACCAGACCGACGGCGACCCCGACCGCGAGCGGCGGCTGCTCGACGACATGCAGGGGCAGATCGTCGACGGACTGATCATGAGCCCCTGGAGCCTGTCCCCGGCCGACCTGCGGCGGCGCGCCGACGCCGTGCCGCTGGTCCTGCTCGGCGAGCAGGACGCCGCCGGGCTGATCGACCACGTGAGCGTGGACTCCGTCGCGGCCGCCGCCGACGCCACCCGGCACCTGATCGAACTGGGCCGCCGCCGGATCGCGGCCGTCGGCGTGCAGCCGCACCTGGCCAACGGCACGGCGGAGCAGCGGGTGACCGGCTACCGGCAGGCGCTGGACGCCGCCGGGATCCCCCGCGACCCCGCGCTGGAGGTGCCGGTGACCGCCCTGCACCGCGCCGACGGCGCGCGGGCGATGCGGTGGCTGCTGGAGGAGGGGCACGCCCCGGACGCGGTGTTCTGCTTCAGCGACCAGCTCGCGCTGGGCGCGCTGCGGGAGGCGCTGGAGCACGGCCTGGCCGTACCGGGGGATCTCGCGGTCTGCGGGTTCGACGACATCGAGGACGGCCGGTACGCCACCCCGTCCCTCACCACCATCGCCCCCGACAAGCCGGAGATCGCCAGACAGGCCCTGTCCTGCCTGGCCGACCGGCTGCGGCGACCGGCGCGCGGCGCGGCGCCCGAGGAGCCGCGGCCGGCGCGCAGGATCGTGGCGGCCCACCGGCTCGTGGTCCGGGAGAGTACGGCCGGCCGCCGCGCGGCGACCCGGGCCTAGACACGGCGACCCGGGCTTGGACACGGCGACCCGGGCTTGGACACGGCGACCCGGGCTTGGACACGGCGACCCGGGCTTGGACACGGCGACCCGGGCTTGGACACGGCGGCCCGGGCTTGGACACGGCGGCCCGGGCTTGGACACGCCGGGCCGGGTGTCACCGTGCCGGGCCCAGCCCGGCGGCCAGAGCGGTGAGGGTGGGGCCGAGCGGCGCGTCGAGCGTCAGGAGGGCGTCGCCGTCGCCCCGGGTCGGACCCTGGTTGACGATCGCGACGGGGATGCCGTGCCCGGCGGCGCGCCGTACGAACCGGTAGCCCGACATCACGGTCAGCGAGGACCCGAGGACCAGCAGGAGACCCGCACGCTCGACCAGTTCGTAGCACTCCTGGACGCGGGGAGCGGGGACGTTCTCCCCGAAGAACACCACGTCGGGCTTGAGGACGCCGCCGCAGTCACGGCAGTCGACGATCCGGAAGGCGTCGATCAGGTCGTCGTCGAGCACGGCGTCGCCGTCGGGGTTGATCACGGCGGTCCGGGTGTGCGCGTACCAGCCGGGGTTGGCCTCTTCCAGGCGTCGTTCGAGCTCGTGGCGGGACGTCCGCCGGCCGCAGGACAGGCAGCGCACGCGGTCGAGGCCGCCGTGCAGCTCGATCACGTCCCGCGCTCCGGCGGAGCGGTGCAGGCCGTCGACGTTCTGGGTGATGATCCCGCCGACCAGCCCGCGCTCCTGCAGACCGGCGACCGCCCGGTGACCGGCGTTGGGGCGGGCGTCGGCGATGTGCCGCCAGCCCAGGTGGCTGCGCGCCCAGTATCGCCTCCGGGCCGCGGCGCTGCCGACGAACGTCTGGTACGTCATCGGCTCGGCCCGGCGTCTGCGGCCGGTCTCCCCGCGGTAGTCGGGGATGCCGGACTCCGTCGACAGGCCGGCCCCGCTCAGCACCACCACGTCGCCGTCGGCGACGAGGTCGGCGAGCATGCGGAACCGGGGGTTCGCCGCGCCGTCCGGGGCACCGGCCGGCCCGCGGTTACGGTCGCCGTCCGGTGCCTCGCCCGGAGTGCCGGGCAGGGCGTCGGTCGGGACGCCGGGGCCCTCGTCCACCTTCCACGTCACCCCTTCATGGTGCCTCACGCCCGTGGCTGCCCGGACCACACCCGGCACCCGCCAGGATCGCCCGGCGGCGCGTCACCCGGTGGCGAAGTACTCGGCCATGACCCGCGTGTGCAGGGGGAACGCCAGCTCCCGGGGGCCGTCGGCGACCAGCCACTCCGTGGTCTCGGCGGTGGGTGTGACCGGCGGAAGCCCGGCCGCGCCGATCCGCGGCCCCAGGGCGAAGACCAGCACGGTGCCGTCCGGGGCGCTGTGCACGTCGAACAGCCGGACATCGGCCGCGTCGACGACGACTCCCGTCTCCTCCCGCAGCTCCCGGACGGCCGCCTGCTGCCACGACTCGCCCAGGTCGATGAAACCGCCGGGCAGCGCGAGGCTCCCGAGGCGCGGCTCGACGCCGCGGCGGACCACGAGGAGTCCGTCGTCCACCGGCAGCAGCATCACCGCCACCGGCAGCGGGTTGAGGTAGCTCGTGTTCCCGCAGGCCGGGCAGGTCCGCGGCCACGGCTGGCCGGGGGCGTAGGCCGCGCCGCAGAAGGAGCAGTGCGAGTTCCTGGTCGTCGTCACGCGGTGAGGCTACCGGGCCGTCCCGCCGCCGGACCGGGAGCCCGATGCCGTGCGGCCGCGCCCGGACACGGTCGCCGGACCGGGAGCCCGATGCCGTACGACCGCCGCCCGGACACGGGGAACCCGGAGTCCGCTCAGGTGATCGTCCCGTTGACAGGCGACCGCCGAATGGTTGTAATGGTCGGCGTGCCACGTGGCGCCGGCCAAGAGCGATGGGCCGGTCGGCTGCCGGGTGAGCACCTTCCAGAAGGGATCCCGCCATGAGGTCACACTCCGCGTCCCGCATCTGACGTAACCGTCGCCGCGCGCCGTACCGGGCGTCGCCGCGCCGTACCGGACGTCCCCGCGCGCCACCTGCCGTGCGCCGGTCGCCTCCGGCCTCTGTGACTCCGGCCGTCCCCGGCCTCCACCGCACGCCGTCGCCGCGACCGCCGAGGTCCCGCATGTCGTCCGGGGTGGTCCCGTACGTCGTCCGGGGCGGTTCCGCATGTCTCCTCACGCGTACCCGCGCGTCCTCAGCACCCCAGCAGTACCCCAGCGTTCCCGACCTTCGCGTTCTCATGAGAGAAAGGCCCCCACGCCGCATGCCCATGTCCTTCAACCAGTCGATCATCGAGGAGTTCCGGGCCAACGGCGGGAAGGTCGGCGGCCCCTTCGAGGGTGGCGACCTCCTCCTGCTGACCACCACCGGCGCGCGGTCCGGCGCCGAGCACACCGTCCCCTTGGCCTACGTCCGCCACGACGACCTGCTGCTGGTCGTCGCGTCCGCCGGCGGCGCGCCCCGCCACCCCGCCTGGTACCACAACCTGCTCGCCCACCCCATGGTGCGGGTGGAGATCGGCACCGAGACGCAGTGGGCGATCGCCGTCCCCGCCGAGGGCGAGGAGCGGGACCGGTTGTTCGAGCACGCCGTGCGCGCGGCCCCCGGCTACGCCGACTACCAGGCCCGCGTCGAGCGGTCCCTGCCGGTCGTCATGCTGCGGCGCTCCGGGCCCGACGAGGACCCGCACGACGTCACCGACCTCGCCGCCGTGCTCCTGCGGATCCACGCCTGGCTGCGCTCGCAGCTGCGGCACGTGCGCGCCGAGGCCGACGCCCACTTCGCCGCGCGGGCGGCCCACCGGGGGCCGGGCGAGCCGCCCGCGCCGGGGCTGGGGCTGCAACTGCGGCAGCACTGCCTGGCGTTCTGCCAGTCCCTGGAGGCCCACCACGGCCACGAGGACGCGCACATGCTCCCCATGCTCGCCGCCCGGCACCCCCGTCTGCGCGACGTCGTCGACCGGCTCCGCGAGGAGCACCGTACGGTCGCCCGCATCCAGGCCGAGCTGGTCGTCCTGCTGGACGGCATCGCCGCCGACGACCCGGACCGTTTCCGCGCCGAGCTGGACCGGCTGTCGGAGGAGCTGAGCGCGCACCTCGACCATGAGGAGGAGTCGTTGCTCCCCGTCCTGGCCGAGATGCCGTTCCCTCCCGTCCCGCCCGCCTCCTGAGGCTCTGTTACGGTTTACCGCGACGCGGGGTGCCCGGTGCGCCGGGCTGAGATCACACCCGTTGAACCTGACCTAGTTCGTACTAGCGGAGGGACGTCACCGCCGGTCGTGTCCCCGGGCGCGGCCGGCCGCGGCGCGCGGCGCCCGCGGGTCTCCCGCGGGCTCCCGCCCTCCCCGAGACCCGGTGAGTGAGGGGACACGATGTTCTGCGAGGAGATCTGGGCGCGTACCGCCACGCTGCTCAAGGCGATCCACGACCACCCGTTCAACGCCGCCCTCGGCGACGGCACCCTCGACCGGGAGCGTTTCGCGTTCTACATGGTCCAGGACGCCCGTTACCTGGCGGCGTTCTCCAAGGCGCTGGCGGCGGCCTCGGTGCGGTCCGCCGACCCCGGCGACGCGATGTTCTTCGCGCGGAGCGCGCACACGGCGCTGGCCGTCGAGCGCGGCCTGCACGCCTCCTACCTGGAGGAGTTCGGGGTGAGCGCCGAGGAGGAGGCGGCGGTCCCCACCTCGCCGACGTGCCTGGCCTACGCGTCGTTCCTCCAGGCGACCGCCCTCGCGGAGCCCCTGCCCGTGCTCGCCGCCGCGGTGCTGCCGTGCTTCTGGGTGTACCAGGACGTCGGCACCGCGCTCCTCGCCCGTACGGCGGGCGTGGCCGGCCACCCGTACCGGGCGTGGATCGACACCTACTCCGACGAGTCTTTCGCCGCCTCGGTCGAGCAGATCAGGGCGATCACCGACCGGCTCGCCGGGGCCGCCGGCCCCGAGACGCGCCAGGCCATGGACGAGGCGTTCCGCCGCGCGACGGAGTACGAGTGGATGTTCTGGGACAGCGCGTGGCGGCTTGAGACCTGGCCCACCCGGCAGTGGCTCGGATAGCCGGCCGGGAGCCTCGCCCGGACGGCGAGCCCCGAACGGGTCACCCCGCCCGCCCCGGAGACCGGGTCCGTCCGGACGGCGGGCACAGTGCGGATCGCGTGGGTCGCCGGGGCCGCGCCGGGCGGGCCGCCTCCCCGGTGTGGCTGCCGCTGCTCCTCGCGGCGGTGGCGCTGGCGCTGACGGTCGCGGGTTCCTGGGCCCCCTCGATGTGGGCCGACGAGCTGGCGACCGCGCAGACCGTGACCTCCTGGGACACGCTGTGGGAGACGCTCCGCGAACGGGACGCGGTGTTCCTGCCGTACTACCTGCTGATGTACGTCTGGTCCCGGGCGGGCACGGCCGACTGGTGGCTGCGGCTGCCCTCCGCGCTGGCGGTGGCCGCCGCCACCGGGCTGCTCGCCGATCTGGGCCGCCGGCTCGGAGGCGTCCGCGCCGGAGTGGTCGCGGGAGCCGTCCTGCTCGCGCTGCCGGCGATCTCCCGCTTCGGGCAGGAGGCCAGGCCGTACACGCTGGCCGTCGCCGCCGCGGTCTTCTCCTTCTGGTGCCTGCACCGGGCGCTGGAGACCGGGCGCTGGGGCCGCTATGTCCTGTCCGTCGCGCTGCTGCCCTGCACGCATCTCTTCGCGGTGCTGTCCCTCCCGGCCCACCTGGTCGTCTCCCGGCGCTGCCTGCGGTGGCTGGCGCTGGGCTCGCCGGTCACGCTCGCCGTCGCGGCGATCTCGGCCGGGCAGGTGGGGCAGGTCAACTGGCTGGAGGCGCCGGGATGGGAGAACGTCGTCCTGGTCCGCAGCGCGATCACCGGCTGGCAGCCGCAGCCCGAGCCGGGGGACCTGCCGGCCGTGCTCCTCGGCTGGGCCGTCGCCCTGGCCGGGCTGGTCTCGGCGGCGGTCCTGCTCCTGCGGGGAAGGCGGGGGAACGGCGACCGGGAGGCCGCCGGGCCGCCCGCGGGTGATCCCGCGCTCCGGGCCTTCGCCGCGGGGGCGGTGGTGTGGGGCGTGCTGCCGATGCCGGTCCTGGTCGCGGTGTCCCACCTGGTCACCCCGGTGTACAGCTCCCGGTACGTCCTGTTCGCCGCGCCCGCCTTCGCGCTGCTCGCCGGGCTGGGGGCGGCCCGCCTGCCGCGTGCCGTACTGGTGGCCGGGCTCTGCGCGGCCGTGGCGCTGGGGGCCCGGCAGCAGGTCCTGCTGCGCACCGAGCCGGGGCACCAGGTGAGCTACCGCGTCGCCGCCGGGATCGTCGCCGCGCAGCGCGAGGTCGGCGACCGGACCGTCTACGTGGTGCCCTGGGCACGCCAGGGCCTGACCCGTTACGGGGCCATGCCGCCCGAGAGGCGTTCCGGCGACGCGGCGGGGGAGCGGGTCTGGCTCGTCCGGAGCGACTTCGGACGGGCGGTCCGCCCCGGGACCGCGCTGCCGTCCAGGAACGGCGTGGCCCCGGCGATGATCCCCAAGATCGACACGCTGCTCAGGGAGCGGTTCACCGTGACCCGGACCTGGCCGCTGCGCGGCGTCACCGTCCTCCTGCTCGAACGCCCCCCGCGCGCCGCCCGCCGGTAGTGCCGGCCGTACCGGCGCCGAAGCGGGCGGCCACCAGATCGTCGGCCCAGCGCCGCAGCGCCTGTTCCACCGGCGGCATGCGCAGCCCCGCCCGCTCGGCGAAGGCCCGCGCCGGGGCCGTGTCGTAGCGGTCGCCCGACAGGAACGACAGCGTCTCCGGGTCGGCCCCGGTCAGCGCCCGGGGCAGCCGCCGCAGCAGCCAGACCGGGATCGACCGGCGCGGGGCGTGAACCCCCAGGTGGGAGGCGAGCAGCGCGACCAGCTCCGGCAGCTCGGGCGTGTCGTCGTCGAGCACCCAGTACGCCCTGCCCGCTGTCTCCTCGTGCTCGGGAACCGCGGCCATGAAACGGGCGAGGTGGCCGGCGTCCACGACCGGGACGAAGACGCCGGGGCCGCCGGGCAGGAGCGGCAGCCGCCCCCGCCACAGGTCGTGGACCAGCGAGGCCAGGCCGATGAACTGGCCGGGACCGATCACCGTGGCGGGGTTGACGATCGTCAGGGGGACGTCCAGCTCGCGGGCCCGGCGGCGGACCGCCGCGTCCCCCTCGGCCTTGGACGCCTCGTACGCGCCCAGCCTCCGGTAGTCCGGCTCCACCCCGCTGACGCGGTAGCCGCTGACGTGGACCAGGCGGCGCAGGCCGGTCCGGGCCGCGGCCCACTCGGTCACGTTGACCGCGCCGGTGACGTTGGCGAGCCGCGCCTCCGCCACGTCCATGCCGAAGGCGAAGCGGGCGGCGGTGTTGTAGATGTCGCGGACCCCGGAAAGGCCGGTGATCCCCAGCCCCGGCGCGGTGATGTCGCAGGTGACGACGGTCAGTCCCGCGGTGTCCACCCCCTGCCCGGCCAGCCGTGAGGTCAGCCGGTCTCCCGGCCCGCGCACCGCGGCGGCCACCCGGCGTCCCTGGCGCAGCAGCTCGGCGACGAGGGACCGTCCGATGAAGCCGGCGGCGCCGAAGACGACCGAGTCGGGCGGATGAGAGGTCATGACACTCCTTGTAAATAGATCGGTCTACATATTTTTTGGCCGAAAAGAAGGCCCGCCGGGAAGCGGGCCCTCGCGGGACGGTGTCCGGGCTACAGCAGCGCCTCGATCCGGCGGGCGACGCGCTCCAGCGGGTCGCGGCTCCGGTGGGCCCTGGCCAGCAGCAGCGCGCCCTCGATCAGGGCGAGGACGGTGACGGCGGTGTCGGCGGGCTCGGGATGCCCCTCGGCGGCCAGGCGCCGGCGCAGCCCCTCCTCCCAGGAGTCGTAGACCTCGGCGCAGACCCGCTGGAGCGGGTCGCTCGTGGCCGCCGTCTCCAGCGCCACCGTCGCCACCGGGCAGCCCTTGCGCCACCCCGACTCCTCCAGCCGGTCGCCCAGGAACGCCAGCATCCCGGCGACCATGCCGCGGGTGCCGGACGACGACTCCGCCAGCGCGCGCAGCGCCAGGCCGATCTCCTCGCCCGCCCGCCGTACGGACTCGCCGACCAGCTGGTCCTTGCCGCCGGGGAAGTGGAAGTACAGGGAGCCCCGGGGCGTGCCGCTGGCCGCGATCACCTGGTTCAGCCCGGTCCCGAAGTAGCCCCCGGTCTCGATCAGGTCCCGGGTGGCGTCCAGCAGGCGTCCGCGCGTCTCCTCACCTTTCTGACCCACGGGATGAAAATAGACCGGTCTGCCGATTCTTGGCAAGGGCACGGACAGGCGGAACCGATGGGTGACCCTTCCGCCCACGGCACGGCCGGCGCCCGGTCCCGTGGTCCGCCGCCCGATTCCGCGCCGTGCCGTCCGGCCCCGTTCCCCTCCCGGGTCCGGGCGGCGCCGGCCCGCGCTAACCCGCCGGATCGGTGATGCGGTAGCCCACGCCGGGTCTCGTGGTGATGGGTGACGGGTCACCCAGCTTGCGGCGCAGACGGCCGACGGTCACGGTCACGGTGTTGGTGAAGGGGTCGGCGTTCTCATCCCAGACCCGCTCCAGGAGGGCCTCGGCGCTGAGGAAAGCGGGGGCGACGCTCAGGAGGGCTTCGAGGAGGGCGAACTCCTTGGGCGAGAGATCGAGGGGACGGCCGTCGCGGATGGCGACGTGGCGTGCGGCGTCGAGTTCGATGCCGGCCGCGCGCAGCGTCCGCGGGCGGGCGGAAGGGCGTCGCCGGGCCAGGGCCTGGATCCGCAGGACGAGTTCGGGGAAGTGGAACGGCTTGGCGAGGTAGTCGTCGGCTCCCAGGGTCAGGCCGCTGACCCTGTCCCCCGGTGAGCCGGCCGCGGTGAGCATCAGGACCATGGGGCGGTCGGCGCGTTCGGTGATCATGTGGCAGAGCGTGTCGCCGTGGATGCCGGGCAGGTCGCGGTCGAGGACGACCACGTCGTAGGCGTTGAGATCGAGTTTGGCGGCGGCGGCCAGACCGTCGTGGGCCGTGTCCACGGCCATGCCCCGGTCGCGCAGACCCTCCGCCAGGACGTCGGCCAGCGCGCGGGCGTCCTCGACGACCAGGATCCTCATACGGCGGCACCCGCCGGCGCGGGCGCGGACGGCACCGAGACGGCGACCCGCAGGCCGCCTTCCGGCCGGGCGAGCAACTCCAGACGTCCGCCGTACGCGCCGACGACGGCCGCGACGATCGACAGGCCGAGGCCGGAACCGGCCTCCGATCCGGTCCGGTCCGCGGCGAGCCGCCGGAAGGGCTCGGTGAGCCGGGCGACGTGCTCCTGGTCGAGGACGGCCCCGCCCGTCTCCACGACGAGCCGCGCCGAGGAACCCGCCGTCGTGGTCGCCACCCGGATCCAGCCGCCGCGCCGGTTGTGGATCACCGCGTTGTCGATCAGGTTCTCCGCCACCCGGGACAGCAGAACCGGGCTGCCCCGGGTCCACGCGCCGTCCCCCGTGTCGGCGTGGACGGTCAGGTCCTTCGCCGCGATGGCCGCGGAGCGGCCGGTCAGCGCCTCGGACAGCAGCCGGGCGAGCGAGACCGGCGCCCGGCCGGGAAGCGCGCCGTGCTGCGCGCGGGCGAGCAGGAGGAAACCCTCCAGGAGGTGGTCGATCCGGTCGAGCTCGGTGCGGAGGCGATCGGTCAGCGCGACCGTCTGGGACGTCGCCGACGGCTTGGCCGCGGCCACGTCCAGCGACGCCCGCATGGTCGCCAGCGGCGTGCGCAGCTCGTGGGAGGCGTCGGCCACGAACCGGCGCTGGGCGGCGAAGGACGCCTCCAGGCGCTCCAGCAGCCCGTCGACGGTGTCCGCGAGGTCCTTGACCTCGTCGGCGGGGCCCGGTACCGCCAGCCGCTCGTGCAGGTTGTTGGCGGAGATCCGCCGGGTGGCCGAGGCGATCGTACGCAGTGGACGCAGCACCCGGCCGGCGACGATCCCGCCGAGCAGGACGGAGACCGCCCCCATCACCGCCAGCGCGATCAGGGAGCCCGCCAGGAGCTGCCGCGACTGCGTCACGTGGACGTCCGCCAGCTGTGCCTGGAGCCGCTCGACGTGCCCCCGGAGGGCCGTGAGATCAGACTGAGGATCGGGCGTCCCGGGGGCGGCCCGGGACGCCCGCCACCCCACGGCGAGCAGATTCGTCATGGTCAGCAGGGCGGTCCCGGAGGCCAGGAACAGCGCGGCGTACATGACGGTGAAGCGCTGCCGTACGGTCCGGCCCCTCAGCGTGAGACCTCGCGGCTTGCCCATCGGTCCTCTCCCCGGTGACGTGCGGACCACCAGGATGCCCCGTCGCGCATAACAACGGCATGACGGCGGCGGTTCGCGCGGTGTCGGGCGCGGAGCCGTAGAACCGGCCGCATGACGTCAACCGACGAAACCACCGCCATGTCACCTGTCACGTCCGCCGTGCGCCGGGAGTGGGCCGTATTCCGCAGCCGGGGCCGGGTGATCGCCATGATCGCGGCGGCGCTGGCCGTCATCGTGCCCGGCCTGCTCACCGCGTACGGCGACCGCGCCTCATGCGGCGCGGGGGGCGTGGAGATCGCCTGTCCCACGGATCCGGCCGGGCCGGACGGCCGGGCGGTGAGCGACCAGTTCTTCTTCGTGCACCGGCCTCTGGGCGAGAACGGCGTCATCACCGCACGCGTGACCTCGATGACGGGCGTCATCACCTATCCGCCCCCGGACCACGACAAGATCGTCCCGGGCCTGGTGCCCTGGGCGAAGGCCGGGATCATCGTCAAGGACGGCACCGGGCAGGGTTCCACCTACGCGGCGCTCATGGTCACCGGGGGCCACGGTGTGCGGATGCAGCACGACTACGTCCACGACACGGCCGGCCGCCCGGAAGGCGTCTCCCCCCGCTCCCCGCGCTGGCTGCGCCTGGTCCGCTCCGGTGACACCGTCACCGGGTACGAATCCGCCGACGGCCGCCGGTGGACGAGGGTCGGCACGGCTCGCCTGGCCGGAGCGCCCCGCACGGTGGAGGCCGGGCTCTTCGTCACCTCCCCCGGAGATCTGACGGTACGGCGCACCGGCCTGGGCGGCGGTACCACGGAGACGCGCTTCACCCAGGCCACCGCCGTCTTCGACGACGTCAGCCTCGACGGCGCGCCGGCCGGCGGATGGCGGCACGGCGCCGTCGGCGAGATGGGCCATACCGACTGGGAGCGGAACCACCGGGCCCCCGGGCTCGTCGAGGCGGACGGCACGTTCACCGTCACCGGGTCCGGGGACATCGGCCCGGCCGGCGCGGAGGGCGGCCACGACATGGAAGACACCCTGGTCGGGCTGGCCGCCGGTCTGGCGGTGGTCATCGCGGTGGCGGCGCGCTTCGCCGTCGCGGCTCCCCGCACGGCGCGTTCCGTCACCACCGAGCCCCGCATGACACGCTCCACCACCGCCGCGGTCCGTACGGCGCGCGGCGGCGTCCCGCCATCCGGCGGCCGGGATCTGGCCGCCAGGGCGGTCGTCGCCGGCGCGGCGGCCTTCTCGGCCGGACTGGTCGCGGCCGGGGTCACGATGCCGGTCGGCGCGGAGATCCTGCGCGCCAACGGCAACGCCGTCCTCCCGGTGTCCTGGCTCACCCTGTCGCGGGTCGTCCTCGGCGTCGCCGTCCTGTTCGCGGTCACCGCGGTCCTCGCGCTCGCCCTCGGCGCGCTGCTGCGGCGCACGTGGGCGGCGGTCCTCGGCGCGATGTCGGCGGTCATCCTCCCATACGTCCTGGGAGCGTTGCCGCTGCTGCCCGACGAGGCGGCCCGGTGGTCGCTGCGCCTCACCCCGGCGGCCGGGTTCGCCGTACAGCAGACCGCCGTCCGCTACCCGCAGGTGGTCGCCCACTACGTGCCGTCGGAGGGCTACTTCCCCCTGCCGTGGTGGGCGGGGCTGGGCGTGCTCTGCGGTCATGCGGCCCTGGCCATGGCCCTGGCCGCGTCACGGTGGCGCCGGCCCGCTGTGTGAGAACACGACGGTGACCGCGGCGGACGGCGTCTCAGTCCTCCAGGATCGCCACGGTGTCCGGCGGCAGCGTCAGATCCGCCCCTGACAGCGCGACACCCGGGTCGGAGGAGGCCAGGACGCCGCCGCGGCCCCGGGCCGGCACGGTCAGCGTCTCCGCCCCGAGGTTCACCGCCACCAGCACCGGCCCCCGCTCGACGACCAGCAGTCCGGCGTCCTCGTCGCAGTCGGCCAGGACCCGGTCCGGCCGGCCGTCGGTGAGGGCCGGTACGCGCCGCCGCAGCGCGATCAGCTCCCGGTGCCAGTCGAGCAGCCGTCCCTGGGCCTCCTTGTCCCGCTCGCTCCAGTCCAGCCGGGACCGTTCGAAGGTGGCCGGGTCCTGCGGGTCGGGCACCTGGTCGGGCTCCCAGCCGAACGCGGCGAACTCCCGGCGGCGGCCCTCGCTGACCGCCCGGCCGAGCTCGGGGTCCTCGTGGTCGGTGAAGTACTGGAACGGGGTCGTCGCGCCCCACTCCTCACCCTGGAAGAGCATCGGGACGAAGGGCGCGGTGAGCAGCAGCGCGGCGGCGATCCGCAGCCGGCCCTCGCTCATCAGCGCCGGGTTCCGCTCGCCCTGCGCCCTGTTGCCCACCTGGTCGTGGTTCTGCGCGCACACCACGAACCGGTGCCCGGACAGCCCCGCCGGGGATCTGCCGTGCACCCGCCCGCGGTGCGGCGACCACGTGCCGTCGTAGACCCACGCCTGCCGCAGCCCCTTGGCGAGCAGGGACAGCGGGCCGAAGTCGGAGTAGTAGCCGCCGCGCTCCCCGGTCAGCACCGAGTGCAGGGCGTGGTGCCACTCGTCGGCCCACGCCGCGTCGAGGCCGTACCCGCCGGCCTCCCGCGCCCGCACGAACCGGGGGTCGTTCAGGTCGCTCTCGGCGATGAGGAACAGCGGCCGGCGCACGTGCGCGGCCAGCGCCTCCACCTCCTCGGCCAGCCGTTCCAGGACGTGCACGGCCGAGTCGTCGGCGATGGCGTGGACGGCGTCCAGGCGCAGCCCGTCCACGTGGTAGTCGCGCAGCCACATCAGCGCGTTGCCGATGACGAACGCGCGCGTCTCGTCGCTGCCGGGGCCGTCGAAGTTGACCGCGTCGCCCCAGTTTGTGGTGTGGCGGCCGGCGAAGTAGGGGCCGAACTCCGGCAGGTAGTTGCCCGAGGGCCCCAGGTGGTTGTAGACGACGTCCATCACCACGCCGAGCCCGTGGGCGTGGCAGGCGTCCACCAGCCGTTTGAGGCCGTCCGGCCCGCCGTAGGCGTGGTGCGGGGCGAACAGCGACACCCCGTCGTACCCCCAGCCCCGGCCGCCGGAGAACTCCGCCACCGGCATCAGCTCGATCGCGTCGACGCCCAGCTCCACCAGGTGCGGGAGACGCTCGATCACCCCGTCGAAGGTTCCGGCGGGGGAGAAGGTGCCCACGTGCAGCTCGTACAGCACCGCCCCCGGCAGCGGCGTCCCGCGCCAGCGGTCGTCGGTCCAGCGGAAGGCGGCGTGGTCGACCAGCCGGGAGGGGCCGTGCGGGCCGTACGGCTGGTACGGCGAGCGCGGGTCGGGCCGGGGCGGTCCGCCGTCCAGTGAGTAGGCGTAGTCGGTGCCCGGCCCGGCCTCCTCGACGGCGCGCTCCCACCAGCCGCCCCCGGAGCGCCGCATCGGCAGCCTGCGCTCGCCGAGCACCAGGTCGACCCGCTCACGCGCCGGCGCCCACACCCGAAATCCGTGTCCCACCCGTCCCCCTAGGGTCCAGCCGCCACCGGACATCGCGAGCGGCCCGCCGTACCACTCCCGGACGCGGACGGGCCGCGCCGGGCGGCTCACGACCGGCCGCGGATTCTCCCTACCCGCTCGGGCTCCCCGCATGCCGCAGGACGGACGCCGTTGATGACGGCGCTGGAATCAATGATCATGCGGGTAGACCGGTGCCCGGGTCGTAGAGGTCATCGGTGGACAGGTTGTTCTGACCGAGGTGAACCCGCATGTCGGCGGCGATGCTCAGGATGCGTTCGGCTCTGTCTGCGGCCCCGCCGCGGCGTTCCAGCGCTTCCAGACGTCGTTCGAGCACCTGAGCGGCCTGCTGGGTCTCCTCGGCCAGTCGGATGACCCGGCGGGCGAGGTCATGAATGGGCTCATGTTCGAGATCCACGCTCACCGTGGCTTCACTCCTCTGGTCGCGTCGCCTGGTCGTGAATTCAGCGTAGCCTCTGGGCCGGATTCCGCTCATGCCGATGAGTGACGTTCTGCCACCTCACCGGGTTTTCTCCGTGCCCTGCCGCACCCCGGCGGATGAGCCTCCCGGTGATCTCCGGGGTCGCTCGGAGCCGTTCGTCATGCCGGATCGGGGCCGTGCCCGCCGTACGCCCGGGACCGGTGGCTCCGGACCCGGGCGTACGGCGGGACCCGCGCCGTCGTCAGGCGTAGGTCTCGTACTCGGCGACCTTCGGCGTTCCGGTCGAGCCGGTGATCTCGAAGGTGAGCTTGCGCAGCGAGGTCCGGGGGAAGGTGATGACGCCCGCCCCGCTGCCGGAGGTCAGCACGGCTCCGGTGTCGCCGTTGAGGACCCTCCAGGTCCTGATGGCGCCCGTGGAACCCGCGGCCTCCCTGATGTTGATCCTGGAAACCGCGGTGGCGGAGCCCCACTTGATCGAGATGGAGCCGGTGGAGCCGGCCGGTGACCAGTAGGTGCCCATGTCGCCGTCCCGCACGTCGCCGTAGCTCGTCCCGCTCGCCTTGCTGGATCCGTCGGAGCCGGCTCCGAGGCTGAGGTTGGTGCCGCCGGGCTGGGTCGGCCCGGTGGTGGGCGTGGCGCTGGGGGTGGAGGTCGGCCCTGAGGTGGGCGTGGCGGTCGGGGCGGGGGTCTGCGGCGAGCAGCTGCCGTCCGACACCTTCAGCCCCTTGTTCGCGCCCGCCGTCTGGCTCACGACGCCGGGCACGCAGCTCGCCGCGTCGAGGCTGTAGGAGTAGGGGACGCTGACGGTGGTGGTGGACCGCATGCCGGGGCCGGCGGGGTTCGTCTCGCTGCCGGGGGCCGACCACGTCACGTTGTCCAGGATGTTCCCGGCGGCCTGCCAGTAGCCGGCCTCGCTGGTGTAGAAGGTGCCCAGGACGTCGCGGGAGTCCTTGAAGTAGTTGTTGTCCACCTTGGCGCGGGCCCCGGCCCGGGAGTTGATGCCGGACTCGTTGAGACGCACGTAGTGGTTGTTGTAGATGTGGGCGACGCCGCCGCGCAGCAGGGGTGCCCGGGAGTCGATGTTCTCGTACAGGTTGTGGTGGTAGGTGATGAAGCCGTTCGAGCGGTCGCTCTCGCTGGACCCGACGAGGCCGCCGCGGCCGGAGTTGCGCAGGACGCTGTAGGACAGGGTCACGTACTGGGTGTTGTCCTTCATGTCGAAGAGGCCGTCGAAGCCCTCCGACTCCCCGCCCGACGCCTCCAGGGTGACGTGGTCGACCCAGACGTTGCGGACGGTGCTCTCCATGCCGATGGCGTCGCCGCCGTTGGACGTGGGGGAGCCCGACTTCTTGACGTTCTTGACCGTCACGTTCTGGATGATGATGTTGCTGGAGTCGCGGATGTGGATGCCCAGCTGGTCGAAGACGGCCCCGCCGCCGACCCCGATGATCGTGACGTTGCTGATCTGCTTGAGCTCGATCACGCCGGCCGCGGTGTCGCAGCTGTCGCCCGACACCTTGGCGGTGTTGCCGTGGTCGATGGTCCCCTCGACCTCGATGACGATCGGGGTGCTGCTGGCGGCCCGGCTGCACAGGGCCTGGTGGATCGCGGTCCCTGTGGTGGCCCGTACCGTCCGTCCGCCCGCGCCGCCGGTGGTCCCGCCGTTCTGGGTCGCGTAGCCGGTGGCGCCGCCGGCCGCCGCCGAGGCGCCGGGCGAGGACAGGACCGTGCCGGTCGCGGCCGCGACGGCCGTCGTGGCCAGTGCCGCACAGAGTCGCAGCGCGACTGGTCGTTTCATGATGGATGTCCCTTTCGTTGCTGAACGCTGGATGCTGCCGCCGCATATCGGGGTGTTCCGGCGGGCCGTGGACGTCGGCGGCCCGTCGCCGGGCAGGCCGCCGGTCGATCCGGGCTCGGGCGCGCAGGCGCCGTTTCCGCCAAAGTGGCTCTTATTGGGGAAAGCGCTTTCCGGCGAGAATAGAGCGGTACCCGCCGGAATGGCAAGGGTGGGTGCCGGAAATCCGTTCCGCTCGATCCGGGCGGCGCGCGGAACCGTGGAAGAGGCCGCCGGGATGTCCCGCCGAAGACTGGCGAGGAAGAGCCTGACGTGCGGAGATTCGATGGAACGATACAAATAACGGTTCTGTCGCGGATTTGCCGGTCAATGAAAGTTTCATGGCGCAACCACGGCGCTTTCCTGGTGTCAATGAGTTTGCGACGGCGATATTTTCGAAGACGCCGCCGGTAATGAGAGGGCAGGGTGGCCCGGGGCGACATGCGACCCGGACCGCGTCGACGAGGCTTCCGGCGGGTGCTCCTTCCGGGGCACCGTCACGTGTCGGGGCGCCGTCCTGTCCGAGCCCGCACACGGCCGGGCCGGTCGGCCGCCGCCAGCGCGAAGGAGACCCGATGAGCACCGATCAGGAGCGCGCCCACCACCTTGAGAACCCCGACGGGAGCGGGCCGCCACCGAAGATCGACGTGGTCGGCACCGTGCCGGGGGCGCCGCCCGTGCCGGAGGGGGCCGAGGTGATGACGATCCTGGTCACCTCGCCGCCGAACAGCCCGGGACTGCCACCTCACCGGCACTCCGGCCCCGCGTTCGGCTTCGTGATCAAGGGAGCCGTCGACTTCGAGGTCGAAGGCGAGCCCGCGCGGGTCGTCCGGGCCGGTGAGACGTTCTGGGAGCCCGGCGGGGACGTGATCCACTACCAGGACGGCAACCATCTCACCGACGAGGAGACGGTGTTCGTGGTGACGATGTTCTGCGCGCCCGGACAGCCGATGCTGACCCTGGTCGAGCCGGAGGAACTGGAAGCGCGGCGGGACCGCCGCGCGCCGCGGCCGTGACCACCGGACAGGCGGTGCGGGGACCCGCGTCCCCGTCCGCCGCCGCGCGCTGAGAAGCGCCGGAGCCGGAGACGGGGGAGGTGGGAACCGGGTCCGATCCCCACCTCCGGTGCCGTCCGCTAGGCCGTACGGCCGTCGGCGCCGGGCCGGGGCGCGCCCTCCAGGGCCTCGATCGCGCCGAGCAGACCTCGCAGGCCCGTCTCCTCGCGTTCGGCGTCCATCGGGTCGAACAGCCACTCGGTGACCGGCAGCCCGAAGGCGGCCTCCGGATGGCTGGACTCGACCCGGTTCACCTCGATCTCCACCTCGGCCTCGAGTTCGTGCAGAAAGTCATTCCGGTCGCTCGGAGCGCTCATCGTTCCTCCTGTCTGCCTATCTGCCGGAGGCGGCGCTGCCGAGCCAGTCGCGGTAGCCGATCGTGCCGAGGGTGGCGCCGCCCTCCGGGACCAGTGACCGCTCGCTCAGCTCGCTGCCGAAGTAACGCGCGTGCGGGTCGGTGACCACCTCACGCGGGTCGCCCCAGGCGGCCAGCGCCTGACGGAAGAACTCGTCCATCCGGAACGATTCGGGCCCGGCGATCTCGGTCCTGCCGTTCAGCGGCGACCCCACCGCGGTCCGGCCGACAGCCTGGGCGACGTCGTCGCCCGCGATGGGCTGGAAGAGCACGGGCGCGATGTGCACCTGACCGTCCACCGTGGCCTCGTCGGCGATGCCGCGGGCGAACTCGAAGAACTGGGTCGAGTGCACGAGCGAGAACGGGATCCCCGACTTCTCGATCAGCCGCTCCTGGGCGATCTTCGCCGCGAAGTAGCCGTTGTCGGGCATGCGCTCCGTGCCCACGATCGACACCGCGACGTGGTGACCCACGCCCGCCGCCGCCTCCGCCGCGAGGAGGTTGCCGGTGGAGGTCTCGAAGAACCTCATCACCGCCTCCCTCTCGAACGACGGCGAGTTCGACACGTCGACCACCACCTGCGCGCCCGCCATCACCTCGGCCAGCCCCTCACCGGTCAGCGTGTCGACGCCGGTGCTCGGCGCCGCCGCAACCGCCTCGTGGCCGTGCTCGCTCAGCTTCCTCACCAGCTTCGACCCGATCAGGCCGGTTCCGCCGATTACCACGATCTTCATCGCGTTCCCTCTCCGTCCGCCGGGCCGCGTCGTCGCCACCCGGTCGCCAGCCAGGACCGGGCAGCCTCCGGGTTTGTGACGGCCGCCGCGGAATTCTTCCCGGATCACCGGCACGTCAGCGGCGGCGAGCCGAACCTTTGCCGCCTGTTCGCCCTGGTACGGCGGAGAACCCACGCCGGATGACCTCGCTCAGAGAATCTCCGTCGGATGACCCGCGGCGGAGGACGGTCGCCTCACCGCGCTCCGGCGCGGGCCCCGGCGGCGGCCGTCCACATCGTGACGGCGACCAGCAGAACGCAGACGGCCGCGATCGCGCCGACCACGGCGGCCACGCCGATCCAGGGCGCCGCGAGCGGCAGCGCCAGGACGGCGACGACGCATCCCGCGGTCGCGCCGGTGAGGAGGAGGGGCTCCGCGCTGACGAGCACGTGCACCGCCCACAGCAGGGCGAGGTACACACCCACCGGGACGGCGACCGCGTAGCCGAGCGCCAGCGGCGACACCGCGACGTCGTGCCCGCTCCGCTCCACCGCGACCTCCAGCCCGGCGCCGAGGGCCGCAAGGGCCGCGAAGATGCCGTAGTGGCCGTATCCCCACAGGTAGGAACGCCTGCGGCGGTCACTGAGACCGTCCCCCGCCGGTGCGAGGAAGTACAGCCACCAGAGAGCGAACAGCAGGACGAGGCCGGCGCCGGCGATCACGACGAGGCGACCGCCGGCCCCGCCCGTCTCAAGCGCTCCTCCGACCCCCCGGCTCGCGGCCAGGACGCTCTCCCCGAGCAGGATGATCGTGAACAGGCCGTAGCGCTCGGCGATGTGGTGCGGGTGCCAGCTGGTGGCCCTGATCCGCTCCGCCCACCACGGCACCGCGAGCTCGAAGGCGACCAGGAGGACGAAGGACGGCAGGCCGAAGGGGGAGGACAGGACCCCCGTCTCGATGAGGGCGAGCCTGGCCAGCCAGCCCACCTGAAGGAAGGCGATGCCGCCGGCGTAACGGAACGCGGTGCGCCGCCCCTCCGGGTCCTCCAGGCCGGCCCGCAGCCACTGGACGACGAGCCCGATCCTCATGACGAAGTAGCCCAGTGTGATGATCCCGTAGTCGGAGTGGTCCGCCGCCGCGGGCACGCCGGCGGCGAGGACCAGCACACCGGCCATCTGCACCATGGTCAGCAGCCGGTAGGCGACGTCGTCGGTGTCGTAGGACGAGGCGAACCACGTGAAGTTCATCCACGCCCACCAGATCGCGAAGAACACCTGGAGGAACGGCACCAGCCCGGCCAGGCCGTGACCGCCGGCGATGCCGTGCGCGAACTGCGCGGTGGCGGCCGCGACCGCGACCACGAAGGTCAGGTCGAACAGCAGTTCCAGCGGGCTCGAAACGCGGTGCGGCTCGTCCACGGCACGGGCGTTCATCCGGACCCGGATCCGGATCGTGGTGCCTTCTGAGGGCAAGGTCTCGCTCCTGTCGTTCCGCGACGTACGGTCGTCTCGAAGATAGACAGGGCGGCGTCCCGATCCGTGACGCGGCCCCGGGATCACGTACCCGCCGTCGACGGGACCGGCCGGCGGCCCCGGGATCGCGCGCCCGCCGTCGGGGAGACCGGTCATGGGACCGGTCAGGGGCCGGACGGGCGGCGGGACGCCCCGGCCGGATATGTCGGTCCTGGTCTGTACGTTGATGCCCTCGTCAGCACGTGATCCTTCGGATGGGAGTGGAACGGCGTGGGTGCTTGGGACAGCGGTCCTTTCGACAACGACTCGGCCGCCGACTGGTGCGGTGAACTGGGCGACGCCGCGCCGGAGGACCGGGCGGAAGTGGTCCGGCGGGCGTTGCTCGGCGCCGCGGAGTCCGCGGACTACCTGGAGGTGGACGAGGGATCCGCGGCGGTGGCGGCGGCGGCCGTCGTCGCGGCGGAGTGCTGCGGCGGTCCGCCGGTCACCTCGGCGTACGCGCCGGACTTCCTGCGGGAGGGCGGCGGGATCGGGCTCTCCGGCGACCTCGTGCCGCTCGCGCTGCGCGCGCTGGACCGCGCCCTCGGCGAGGACTCCGAGCTCTGGGAGCTGTGGGAGGAGGCCGACGGCGGCCGATCGCTGCTGGCGGAGGTCGAACCCCTGCGCGCCGCCCTCGTCCGGGGAGCCACCGGCTGAAAGCCCCGGGCGCCGTCCGCGGAGGCCGCGTACGGCGACGGGGCTGATCACCCGCGAAAGCCCAGGCCGTACGGCGGGTGGCCTGGTCTGGGTGGCGCGCCCCGCAGCGCGGTGTCTCAGGACATGGGAAACCCCCGAACCTACGGGTTCGGGGGTTTCGTCGTGTCGGGGCCTGCCTGGGGCCGGCGGTCGCGGGCGGGGTCGATGGTCAGGCTCGCGCGCCCGAACGGTCCCCCCGACGCCCCGGGCCGGTCGCTGTCCGATCTTCCTTGAGGAGCGTCGGGTCCTGAGGCCCTGCCACCTCGGCCGACGGGCATTTAGGACATCCGAATTAACACCATTGACATCTACGCAAAATGCCCCCTAGGTTTTGCGAAACGTTTCGACAACCGTATCGGCCCGGTTCGGGCCGATCGTGTCCAGGGCCGGAGTTCTATGACCTCGCTACGTGATGTCGCCGAGCGCGCACAGGTCGCCATCAGCACCGTGTCCGCCGCGCTGAACGGCACCCGCCCGGTCGCGGCGGCGACCAAGCGGCGCATCGAGCAGGCGGCCGTCGATCTCGGCTATCGGCCCAACCTGCTGGCCCGCGGCCTGCAGAGCAAGCGAACCAAGATCCTGGCGCTGTTCTACCCCGCTCCGCGTGGCGGCCTCGGCGTGACCGAGATGCAGTTCGCCACCGGTGCCGCCGAGGCGGCCAGCGAGCTGGGCTACCACCTGCTGCTGTCGCCCGAGAGCGCCGACCCGGTCGAGGAGCTGCGGCACATCACCGGTCTGGGGCTGGTGGAGGGCGTGCTGCTGATGGAGGTGCGGCTGGACGACGAGCGGCCGGACTTCCTGTCCGAGGCCGGGGTGCCGTTCAGCATGGTGGGGCGCACCCGCGACCCGGGCACGATCGACTACGCCGACATCGACTTCGCCGCCACCGCGCGCGAGGCCGTGGCGCACGTGGCCGGGCTCGGCCATCGCAAGCTGGCCTTCTTCAACCATTCGACCGGCGCGTACGCCGCCCAGTACGGCCCCACCATCCGGGCCGGCGAGGAGTTCGCGGCGGCCGCCCGGGAGGCCGGCATCGCCTACGTGGACGACCACCGCGCCGGCTCCGCCGAGGAGGGCGGCGAGGCGTTCGAGCGCCTCCTCGCCGCGCATCCCGACGTGACGGCCCTGGCCGTGATGGACGACCACGCGGCCGTCGGCGTGATCGCCGCTGTGGCCCGGCGCGGATGGCGGATCCCCGATGACCTGACGCTGATGCTGGTGCTCTCCTCGGAGCGCGTGGCGGAGATGTTCCATCCCAGGCTGACGGTGCTGGAGCCGCCCAGCGCCGAGCTGGGACGGCTCGGGGCGCAGATGCTCATCGACCGGTTGCGGGGTGACGGCCCGCCGCGGCAGCGGCTGGTGCCCTGCCGGCTGGTGGCCGGGGACAGCTCCGCGCCGCCGCGTGCGGAGGTCTGACATGGAACCGGGCATGCACACGCTCACCGAGGGCCGCGGCCTGCTGTTCGGCGGGGACTACAACCCCGAGCAGTGGCCGGAGCACGTGTGGGCCGAGGACGCCGAGCTGATGCGGGCGGCCGGGGTCAACCTGGTCACGGTCGGCGTGTTCAGCTGGGCGCGGATCGAGCCTGAGCCGGACGCGCGCGATTTCGCCTGGCTCGACAAGGTCCTCGACCTCATGGCCGCGAACGGCATCGGGGTGGACCTGGCCACCCCGACCGCCTCGCCCCCGCCGTGGCTGGGCCACCGCTGGCCGCAGACGCTGCCGGTCGACGAGTCGGGCCACCGCCTCTGGTACGGCTCCCGCAACCAGTTCTGCCCGTCCTCGCCGATCTACCGCGAGCGCGCCCTGGCCCTGGTCACCGACCTCGCCGACCGCTACGCGAGCCATCCGGCGCTGGCCCTGTGGCACGTCGGCAACGAGTACGGCCAGATCTGCCACTGCGACGAGTCCGCGGCCGCGTTCAGGACCTGGCTCCAGGCCCGCTACGGAGACCTGGCCACTCTGAACGAGGCGTGGGGCACCACGTTCTGGAGCCAGCGCTACTCCGACTGGGCCGAGATCGTCACCCCGCGCCGCGCCCCCTACCTCCACAACCCCGCCCAACTGCTGGACTGGCGGCGCTTCTGCTCCGACGCGCTGCTCGACCACTTCCGCGCCGAGCGCGACGTGCTGCGCGAGCGCACCCCGGGCACGCCGGTGACGACGAACTTCATGGGCCTGTTCAAGCCGGTCGACTCCTGGGCCTGGGCGCGGGAGGAGGACGTCGTCTCCAACGACTGGTACCCCGACCCGGACGACCCGCTCTCCCCCGCGCGGGCGGCGCTGACGCACGACCTCATGCGCGGCCTGGCAGGAGGCCGGCCGTGGCTGCTGATGGAGCAGGCCACCGGAGCCGTCAACTGGCGGCCGCACAACCTGCCCAAGCCGCCCGGACGGCTGCGCCTGGAGTCGCTGCAGGCGCTGGCGCGCGGCGCGGACGGCCTGTGCTACTTCCAGTGGCGGGCCTCCCGCTTCGGCGCGGAGCGCTTCCACTCGGCGATGGTGCCGCACGCGGGGGCGGACACCCGGTTGCACGCCGAGGTGCGCGCCCACGGGCGGGAACTGCGCCGGCTCGCCTCCGTGGCGGGCACGCCGGTGCCCGCGCGGGTGGCGATGGTCTTCGGCTGGGAAAGCTGGTGGGCGCTGGAGGAGCGCGGCCTGCCCAGCGACCGGATCGACGCCGTGGACCAGTTGCTGAGCTACTACGTGCCGTTCTGGGAGCGCGGGGTCGCCGTGGACGTGGTGCCGCCGGGCGCGGACCTGTCGGCGTACGCGCTGGTCGTGGTGCCGAACCTGTTCCTGGTCGCCGACGAGGACGCCGCCGCGCTGACCGCGTACGCGCGGGGCGGGGGAGTGCTGGTGGTCGGGCCGTTCTCCGGGGTCGTGGACCCGCGGGCGCAGATCCGTACCGGGCGCTTCCCCGCGCCGCTGCGTGAGGTGCTCGGCGCGGCCGGCGAGGAGTGGCGGCCCGCCCCCGACGGCCCTGTGCGCTGCCGGTGGAGCGGCGGCTCCGAGTTCGCCGCGCGGACCTGGACCGAGCTGGTCGCCGCCGAGGGCGCCGAGACCGTGGCCGAGTTCGCCGAGGGTGACCTGGCCGGACGGCCCGCCGTGCTGCGGCACGCCTTCGGCGACGGCTCCGCCTGGTACGTCGCGACCATGCCCGACGAGAGCGCGCTCGCCGCGCTGGCCGGCCGGGTGCTGGCCGACGCCGGCGTCGAGGGCGTCCTGCCCGGCCTGCCGGCCGGCGTCGAGGCCGTGCGCCGCGGCGACGTCCTGTTCCTGCTCAATCACGGCGCCGCCACCGTGCGGGTGCCCGTTCCCGGCCTGGCCGACGACCTGCTGACCGGGTCCCCCACCGAGGGCCACGTCACCCTGGCCCCCCGCGCTGTCGCCGCGGTGCGCCCACGTGTTCACGCAGAACCTGGAGATCCCCATGCGTAGAAGAACGTTCCTCGTCTCGTCGGCGGCCACGCTGTTCCTGGCCGGCTGCGGTGCCGACGACTCCGGCGGCGCCGCCCCGGCCGCCTCTCCCATCGCCGGCGACGAGAACGCCCCGGCCAACCTGGTCTTCTGGAGCTGGGCGGAGAACATCCAGCGCGTGGTGGACCTGTGGAACCAGAAGAACCCCACGCAGAAGGTCACCCTGAGCGGCCAGGCCGCCAGCGACGAGCTGATCGCCAAGTTCCTGACCGCGGTCAAGGCGGGCAACGCGCCCGACGTGCTGCAGGCGGAGTACCAGTCGCTGCCGACGCTGATCACGAACAACGCCCTGCAGGACCTGACCGGTGCGATCGCGCCGGTCAGGTCGGCCTTCCCCGACGGCACCTGGAACCTGACCTCGTTCGGCGGCACCACGTACGCGGTACCCGCCGACGTCGGCCCGATGATGCTCTTCTACCGCGCGGACCTGTTCGAGGAGATGGGTCTGGAGGTGCCGAAGACCTGGGAGGAGTTCGGCGCGCTGGCCGAGACCGTGCGGAAGAAGAACGCCAAGCGCTACCTGACCACGTTCTCCCCCGGCGACGCCGGCTGGGTGGCCGGGTTCGCCCAGCAGGCCGGCGCCGACTGGTGGACCAACGAGAACGGCGCCTGGAAGGTCGCCATCGACGACGAGGCCACCCGCAAGGTGCTGGGCTTCTGGGGCGACCTGGTCGACTCGGGCGCGGTGCTCGGCGACCCGATGTACACCCCGCAGTGGAACGCCCAGATGAACGACGGCACGATCATCGCCTGGCCCAGCGCCGTCTGGGGCACCGGCGTCCTGGCGGGCGTCGCCCCCAAGGGCAAGGGCAAGTGGAAGATGGCCCCGCTGCCGCAGTGGAGCGCGGGCGAGAACGTCACCGGCTTCTGGGGCGGCTCGTCCACCGCCGTCAGCGCGACGTCGAAGCAGAAGCCGCAGGCCGCCAAGTTCGCCCGCTGGCTGAGCACCGACCCCGAGGCCCTGAAGGTGCTGGTCGAGATCGGCCTCTACCCGGCCGCCACGCTCGGCCAGACCTCCGGCGGGCTCGACACCGCGCCCGAGTACATGACGAGCCAGCCGGACTACTACGAGTCCGCCTCGAAGATCTCCCAGACCGCCCGCGGCTTCAGCAGCTGGGGCCCGAACACCAATGTCACCTACGGCCGGTTCGAGGACCTGCTCCCGACCGCGGTGAAGAACAAGGCCGACCTCGCGGCCGTGGCCACCCAGGTGCAGCAGGCCAGCGTCGCTGACCTGAAGAAGCAGGGCTACCAGGTCGTCGGCGGATGACCGGGAGGAGAACCCGCGCGCCGTACCTGATGGCGGCCCCGGCCGTCATCCTGTTCGTGGTCTTCATCCTGGTGCCGATCGGGTACGCGGTCTGGCTCAGCCTGCACGCCATGCGCGTGCGCGGCACCGGGTTCGGCATCCGGGCCGAGGTGTTCGTCGGCCTGGAGAACTATCTGGAGGCCGTCCAGGACACGGCGCTGTACGAGGCCATGCGGCACATGCTCGCCTACGGCGTGATCATGGTGCCCGCCACCATGGGCCTGGCCCTGCTGTTCGCGCTGCTGCTGGACGCCCCCAGGGTGGGCGGCAAGCGCGCGTCGCGGATCACGATCTTCCTGCCGTACGCGGTGCCGGGCGTGATCGCCAGCCTCCTGTGGGGCTTCATCTACCTGCCCGCGGTCAGCCCGGTCGGCGCGGCCTTCGAAGCGGTCGGGCTGGACGCGCCGGACTTCTTCGGCGACGTGTCGGTCTTCTTCTCGGTGGCCAACATCGCCGTGTGGGGCTCGGTCGGGTTCAACATGGTGGTGCTCTACACGACGCTGCGGGCCATTCCCAAGGAACTGTACGAGGCCGCCCGCCTCGACGGCGCCAGCGAGTGGCGGATCGCGTTGCGGATCAAGGTGCCGTTGCTGCGCCCGGCGCTCGTCATGACGTCGGTGTTCACGCTGATCGGCATGCTGCAGGTGTTCAGCGAGCCGGCCACGCTACGGCCGATGAGCAACACCATCACCCAGGACTGGGTGCCGTTGATGCGGATCTACCAGCAGGCGTTCGTGGACAACGACACCTATCTGGGCGCGGCCAGCTCGGTGCTCCTGGCGGGTGCGACGGTGCTGCTGTCGCTGGGCGCGCTGGTCGTCTTCAGGTCCCGGAGCGCGAGGAGCGAGCGGTGAGAGCGCGTACGAAGATCGTTCCCACGCTGATCCTCGCCCTCGGCGGCGTGTACGCGGTGCTGCCCCTGCTGTGGGTGATCTTCGCCTCGACGAAGTCCTCCGACGAGCTGTTCACCACGTTCTCGGGCTGGCCCAGCTTCAACGGCGGGTTCACGGAGAACATCGCGGCGCTCGGCTCGTACGGCGACGGCCGGTTCTGGCTGTGGATGCTCAACAGCCTCATCTACGCCGGCGGCGGCGCGTTCCTGACCGTGGTCATCTCGGCCGCGTGCGGGTACGCGCTGGCCAAGTACCGCTTCACCGGGCAGCGGCTGATCTTCGCCTCGCTGCTGGCCGGCGTGCTGGTGCCCGGCATCACCCTGGCCATCCCGCAGTACCTGCTGCTGTCGGAGATGAATCTGGTCGGCACCTACTGGTCGGTCATCCTGCCCAGCGTGATCAGCCCGTACAGCATCTACCTGTGCCGCATCTACGCCGAGGCGGCCGTGCCGGACGAGATCCTGGAGGCCGGGCGGGTGGACGGGGCCGGGGAGTTCCGGCTGCTGTGGTCGGTCGGCGTGCCGATCATGACGCCGGGGCTGGTGACGGTGTTCCTGCTGCAGTTCATCGGCATCTGGAACAACTTCCTGCTGCCGTACATCATGCTGGCGAACGACGACCTCTTCCCGCTCACCGTGGGGCTCTACTCGCTGCTCAACCGCGGCGCCTCCCAGCCCGCGCTGTACACGCTGGTGATCAGCGGCTCGCTGCTGTCGATCATTCCGATCGTCGCGCTGTTCCTGTTCCTGCAGCGCTTCTGGCGGCTCGACCTCGTGGCCGGCAGCGTCAAGGGCTGACCTCCTCAAGAACGGATCGACATGAAGTTCAAAGACGGCTACTGGCGGATGCGTCCAGGGGTGCGGGGCGACTACGCCACCGCGGCCTACGACGTGACCGCGGACGCCGGCTCGCTGCGCGTCCTCGCCCCCACGCGGGAGATCACCCGGCGAGGCAACACCATCGACGGGCCGGTCCTGCGTGTGGACCTGTCCTCCCCGATGCCGGACGTGATCCGCGTCCGCGCGGTGCACTTCGCCGGGTCCGTGCCCACCGCGCCCGCTTTCGCGGTACGCGACGACGACCCCGAGGTGAAGATCGCCGTGGACGGCGAGGAAGCCGCTCTGACCAGCGGCGGGCTCACCGTACGGGTGCGCAGGGACGCCCCGTGGGAGATGACGTTCAGCGCGGACGGGCGCGAGCTGACCCGCAGCGGCGGCAAGAGCCTGGGCGTCATGCACGACCCCGACGCCCGCCACTTCATGGTGGAGCAGCTGCGCCTGAGCGCCGGCGAACTGGTCTACGGCCTCGGCGAGCGCTTCGGCGCCCTGGTCCGCAACGGCCAGTCCGTCGACATCTGGAACGAGGACGGCGGCACCAGCAGCGAGATCGCCTACAAGAACGTGCCGTTCTACCTCACCAACCGCGGCTACGGGGTGTTCGTCAACCATCCCGGGCGGGTGTCGTTCGAGGTGGGCTCGGAGACGGTCTCACGGGTGCAGTTCAGCGTCGAGAGCCACGACCTGGAATACCTGATCATCCACGGGCCGGCGCCGGCCGACATCCTGCGCCGCTACACCGCGCTGACCGGCCGTCCGGCGCTGCCGCCGGCCTGGTCGTTCGGGCTGTGGTTGTCCACCTCGTTCACCACGGACTACGACGAGGCGACGGTGACGTCGTTCGTGGACGGGATGGCCGAGCGGGACCTGCCGCTGAGCGTGTTCCATTTCGACTGCTTCTGGATGCGGCAGTTCCGCTGGTGCGACTTCGAGTGGGATCCGGAGGTGTTCCCCGACCCCGAGGGCATGCTGCGGCGGCTCAAGGAGCGGGGGCTGAAGGTCTGCCTGTGGATCAACCCGTACATCGGGCAGGCGTCGGCGCTGTTCGAGGAGGGTGCGGCGGCCGGCCACCTGCTACGCCGCCCGGACGGCACGGTCTGGCAGGACGACCACTGGCAGGCGGGCCGGGCGCTGGTGGACTTCACCTCCCCGGCCGCCCGCGAGTGGTACGCGGGCAAGCTGCGCGGGCTGCTCGACATGGGGGTGGACGCGTTCAAGACCGACTTCGGCGAGCGCATCCCGACCGACGTCCTGTACGCCGACGGCTCCGACCCCGAGCGCATGCACAACTACTACAGCCTGATCTACAACCAGACCGTCCACGACGTGCTCGCCGAGCGGCGCGGGGCCGGCGACACGGTGCTGTTCGCGCGCTCGGCCACGGTCGGCGGGCAGCGGCTGCCGGTGCACTGGGGCGGCGACTGCGAGTCGACGTTCGAGGCGATGGCCGAGTCGCTGCGGGGCGGGCTGTCGCTGGGCATGGCCGGGTTCGGGTTCTGGAGCCACGACATCGGCGGGTTCGAGGGGCGGCCCGACCCGGCGGTGTTCAAGCGGTGGGTGGCGTTCGGGCTGCTGTCGTCGCACAGCCGGTTGCACGGCAGCCGGTCGTACCGGGTTCCGTGGTTGTTCGACGAGGAGTCGGTGGACGTGCTGCGCTCGTTCACGCGGCTGAAGGCGCGGCTGATGCCGTACCTGTACGGGGCGGCCGTGCAGGCCGCGGCCGAGGGCATCCCGGTGATGCGGGCGATGCAGCTGGAGTTCCCCGCGGACCGGGCCTGCGACCACCTGGACGCCCAGTACATGCTGGGACCGGACCTGCTGGTGGCGCCGGTGCTGTCGGCCGGGGGCGATGTCTCGTACTACGTCCCCGAGGGCGTGTGGACGCGGCTGCTCGACGGGGAGACCGTGTCCGGACCGGGCTGGCGTACCGAGCGGCACGGGTTCGAGAGTCTGCCGCTGCTGGTACGGCCGGGCGCGGTGATCGCGACCGGCGCCCGTGAGGACCGCCCCGACTACGACTACGCCGACGGCGTCACCCTGAACGCCTACCGGCCGGCCGACGGCGACCGCCGCGAGGTCACCGTGCCGGGCCGGGACGGCACCGCCGCGGCGGTGTTCGAGGTGTCCCGCACCGGCGACCGGGTGCGCGCCCGCCGCCTGGAAGGAGTGCCCGCCGTGTGGAGCCTGCTGCTCGCCGGGGTGCACGACGCCCGTCATCCGCAGGCTCAGCCGACGCCGGACGGGGTGCGGGTCACCGCCGATCCCGGCGCGGGAGAGATCGAGATCACCCTCCATGACCCCGTCCGGCGGACCGGCACGGCAGCTGAGGAGCAGCACGCATGACGACTTTCCCCGAGCATTTCCTGTGGGGCACCGCCACCGCCGCCTACCAGGTGGAGGGCGCGTGGAACGAGGACGGCCGCGGCCCGTCCATCTGGGACACCTTCTCCCACACGCCCGGCCTGGTGGCGGGCGGTGACACGGGTGATGTGGCGTGCGACCACTACCACCGCCTCGAGGAGGATCTCGATCTCCTGGCCGCGCTGGGCGTGGGCGCCTACCGGTTCTCAATCTCCTGGCCGCGGGTGCAGCCGGGCGGCACGGGACCGGTGAACCGGGCGGGCGTGGACTTCTACTCCCGCCTGGTGGACGGCCTGCTGGCCAGGAACATCTCCCCGGTGGCCACCCTCTACCACTGGGACCTGCCGCAGGAGCTGGAGGACGCGGGCGGCTGGCCGCACCGGGACACCGCCTCGCGCTTCGCGGACTACGCGCGGCTGGCGGGCGAGGCGCTCGGCGACCGCGTGCGCACCTGGATCACGCTGAACGAGCCGTGGTGCTCGGCGTACCTGGGCTACGCCTCCGGCGTGCACGCCCCGGCGCGGACCGAGCCGGCCGCCGCGCTGGCCGCCGTGCACCACCTCAACCTGGGTCACGGCCTGGCCGTGCAGGCGCTGCGCTCGACCGCCGCCGAGGACGCGCAGATGTCCGTCACGCTCAACCTGCACCACGTGCGCGGGACGTCCGAACGGGACGCCGACGCGGTGCGGCGCGCGGACGCGCTGGCCAACCGGGCCTTCCTCGGCCCGATGCTGGAGGGCTCCTACCCGCGCGACCTCATCGCCGACACCGCCTCGGTGACGGACTGGTCGTTCGTGCGGGACGGCGACGAGGCGACGGCCCGCCAGCCGCTGGACGTGCTCGGGGTCAACTACTACAACCCCACCCTGGTACGCCGGTGGGACGGTGACGGCCCCCGGGAGACCGCCGACGGGCACCAGGACGGTGCCGCCTCGCCGTGGATCGCGTGCGAGGACGTCGAGTTCGTCAAGCAGCCCGGCCCGTACACCGAGATGGGCTGGAACATCGACGAGACCGGCCTGACCGAACTGCTGCTGCGCCTGCACCGCGACTACCCGGACATGCCCACGATGATCACCGAGAACGGCGCGGCGTTCCCCGACCCGGTGGCCGCCGACGGCCGCGTCCACGACGCGGACCGCATCGACTACCTGCACCGCCACCTGGCCGCCGTCAGCGAGGCCATCGCGGGCGGCGCCGACGTGCGCGGGTACTTCGTGTGGTCGCTGATGGACAACTTCGAGTGGGCGCACGGGTACGCCAAGCGCTTCGGCATCGTGCGCGTGGACCGCGAGACGATGGAGCGCACCTGGAAGGACAGCGCCCACTGGTACCGCGACGTGGTCGCCGCCGGCGAGCTGCCCGCTCAGGGCCTCGCGCGCCACGCCTGACACGAAGGTGTGACGCGCGATCCCCGGGGATGGCACGGTCGCCGGAGCCGGGGGCGCCGCTCTACGAGCGACAGCGGGCCGGACCCCACGGCGAATGGATCACGGTGTGTGCTGGCTCGGTGCGGGCGAGCGCTGGACGAGAATTCCAGAACGTATCCGGCCCCACATCACCGCAGGTCAATCCATGATCAAAGCGCGCCCTGCAGGATTCGAACCTGCGACCGTCGGATTAGAAGTCCGATGCTCTATCCAGCTGAGCTAAGGGCGCTCCCGCCTAATTGTGCATGATTCAGGAAGCGGTCACGCATCAGTTATCAGGCTGTGTTGTGAGGATCACTGTAGGGGATCCGGAGGCCGTCCGGTGCGCTGAGCGTCAGCAGGTCGGCGGCGCGCCCCGGAAGGCGGGAGTCCTCCGGGGTCGAACCCCGATCCGATGGGATCCGGGGTGGGCCGGACCCGGGGGCGGGCGAGGACCGAACCCGGGTCCGGCGTGAGCCGGGCCGAGGTCCGGTGCGGCTCGGGCCGAGGGCGCGACGGGGGCCGGGCGGCCGGACGGGTTCGCACGGACACGTTCCCGCTCGGCCGGACGGGTTCGCACGGACACGTTCCCGGCCGCCCTCGCGCGGGTCTACCCTCGTATGCCATGTCCGCTCTCACCGCCCACGAGGAGATCCCCTTGCTGGGCGGTGACGTGACCCGCGGGGTGGTCCGGGTCGGGGAGACCGTCCGCAGGCCCGTCCGGCCGTCCACGCCCGCGGTCCACGCTCTGCTGCGGCACCTGGAGGCGTCCGGGTTCGACGGCGCGCCCCGGGCGCTGGGAACGGACGAGCGGGGCCGGGAGATCCTCTCCTACGTCGAGGGCCGCTCCGCTCCCAGGCCGCTGCCCGGTTACGCGCTCACCGACGAGGCGCTGGCCGCGCTGGCGGTCCTGCTGCGCCGGTTCCACGACGCGGCGGCGGGTTTCACCCCGCCGCCGCGCGCCGTGTGGGAGGCGGGTTCCAACGACGACGCGGCGCCGGAGCTGGTCGGGCACTGCGACGTCAACCTCGACAACGTGATCTTCCGTGACGGCCTGCCCGCGGCGCTGATCGACTTCGACATGGCCCGGCCGACGACCCGGCTGTTCGACGTGGTGACCACCCTGCGCCACTGGGCGCCGCTCGCCGACCCGCTGGACCTGGAGCCGCTCCAGCGCTCCCTGCCGGCCGGGCCGCGGCTGCGGCTGTTCTGCGACGCGTACGGCCTGGCCCCCCGCGACCGCCGCCGCCTGCTCGACCTCGCCCGCCTGCGCTTCGGCCGCTCCTACCACGTCATGCGGACCAGGGCCGTCACCGCCGGCGGCGGCTGGGCCCGCATGTGGGAGTCGGGCGCGGGGGAGCGTATCCGCCGGGCGCTCGCCTGGCTCGACACCCATCATGATGAGCTTCATGCCCATCTCCTCTGACCGTCCTTCCTTCTCCTCCGGGGGCCTCTTCGCAAGCCTCTCCGCAGGCACCGTCACCGGTCTCTCCGCAGGCACCTCCGCCGGTCTCTCCGCGGGTCTCTCCTCCCGGTCCTTCCTCCGGCGGACCCGCGCCGGAGGAAGGACCCGGCGGGTCTCCTCGCGGGGAGCCCTCGGGGTGAGGCCCGGCCGGGCCGAGGCGTTCGGCGTGCTCGCCGGCGTCGCCCTCGACGCGCTGCTCGCCGACCCCCGGCGCGGCCACCCGGTGGCGCTGTTCGGCCGGGCCGCCGCCGCGCTGGAGAGGCGCCTGTACGGCGACGCCCGCCCCGCCGGGATCCGTCACGTCGCCGCCTGCGTCGGCCCGGTGGCGCTGCTCGGGCTCGCCGCGGCCCGGACGGCGGACCCGCGGGTCCGGTGCGCGCTGACCGCGGCGGCGACCTGGGCGGTGCTGGGCGGCACCACCCTGGGACGGGAGGGGGCCGCCATGGCCGGGCTGCTGGAGTCCGGCGACCTCGCCGGGGCCCGGCGGCGGCTGCCGCACCTGTGCGGGCGCGACCCGTCCCGGCTGGAGGCGCCCGAACTGGCCCGGGCCACCGTCGAGTCGATCGCGGAGAACACCTCCGACGCGGTCGTGGCGCCGCTGTTCTGGGGCGCGGTCGCCGGGATCCCGGGCCTGCTGGCCTACCGGGCGGTCAACACCCTCGACGCGATGGTGGGCCACCGCAGTGCGCGCTACGAGCGGTTCGGCTGGGCCGCGGCCCGGCTCGACGACGTGGCCAACTACGTCCCGGCCCGGATCACCGGGCTGCTGACGGTCCTCGCCGCCCCGCTGGCCGGCGGCTCGGCCCGGCGGGCGGCGGCCGTGCTGCGCCGGGACGGCCACCGCCACCCGAGCCCCAACTCGGGCCGGTGCGAGGCGGCCTTCGCCGGGGCGCTGGACCTCACGCTCGGCGGCGTGAACGTCTACGGCGAGCGCGTGGAGCACCGCCCGGAGATGGGCGACGGGGCCAAACCGTCGGTCGCGGACATCCGCAGGTCCGTACGGCTGGCACGGGCGGTGAACCTCGCCGCCGCGGGCCTGGCCGCCGCCGCGCTGCTCGCCCGCCGTACCGGACCGGTGGACGGACGGCCCGCGCGCCGGGCGGCCGGGCGATGAGCCGGACGGTATGGATGGGAACGGATGGAAAAGACGGGAAGGTGCACCGTTGAAGGGCACGCTGCTGGTCGCCGGGACCACCTCCGACGCGGGCAAGAGCGTCGTCACCGCCGGGATCTGCCGCTGGCTGGCCCGCCAGGGGGTCAAGGTCGCGCCGTACAAGGCGCAGAACATGTCCCTCAACTCCTTCGTCACCGCCGACGGCGCCGAGATCGGCCGCGCGCAGGCGATGCAGGCCGCCGCGTGCGGCCTGGAACCCGCGGCCGACATGAACCCGATCCTCCTCAAACCGGGCAGTGACCGGCGCAGCCAGGTCGTGGTCATGGGACGGCCGCTGACCGACGTCGACGCGATGGAGTACCGCGACCTCAAGGACCACCTCCGCACGGTCGCCGTCGACGCGCTGGAACGGCTGCGCGCCCGCTACGACGTCGTGGTCTGCGAGGGCGCGGGCAGCCCGGCGGAGATCAACCTGCGCGAGGGCGACATCGCCAACATGGGCCTGGCCCGCGCCGCCGGCCTGCCGGTCGTCGTGGTCGGCGACATCGACCGTGGCGGGGTCTTCGCCGCGCTGTACGGGACGGTGGCCCTGCTGGAGCCCGCCGACCAGGCGCTGATCGCGGGATTCGTGGTCAACAAGTTCCGCGGGGCCCGTGAGCTCCTCGAACCGGCCCTCGGAATGATCCGGGAGCTGACCGGCCGGGAGGTCTACGGCGTGCTGCCGTGGCTGGAGGGCGCGTGGCTGGACGCCGAGGACTCCCTCGCCCTGGACAACCGCCCCGCGGTCGGGACGCGTCCGCCGTACGGCCGGCAGACCCTGCGGGTCGCGGTGGTCAGGCTGCCGCGTATCTCCAACTTCACCGACGTCGACGCCCTGGCCGCCGAGCCCGGGGTGACGGTCCGTTTCGTCACCTCCCCGGCCGAGCTGGACGACGCCGACCTGGTGGTGCTGCCGGGCTCCCGCGCCACGGTCTCCGACCTGGCCTGGCTGCGTGCGACCGGCCTGGCCGACGCGCTGCCCGGCCGGGCCGTGCTGGGTGTCTGCGGCGGCTACCAGATGCTCGCCCGGACCATCCACGACGACGTCGAGTCCGGCGCCGGCCGGGTGGAGGGGCTGGGCCTGCTGCCCGCGACGGTGGTGTTCGCCGCGGACAAGACGCTGGGCCGGCCGGTCGGCGCGGCGTACGGCTGTCCCGTCGCGGCCTACGAGATCCACCACGGGGTCGTGACACCCGAGGGCGGCGAGCCGTTCCTCGACGGCTGCCGCTCGGGCACCGTCTGGGGCACCACCTGGCACGGGGCCCTGGAGAACGACGGTTTCCGCCGGGCGTTCCTGGCCGACGTGGCGGCGGTGACCGGCCGCGACTTCGTGCCCGCCCCGGACGTCTCCTTCGCCGCGCTGCGCGAGGAGCGGCTGGACGCCCTGGGCGACCTGGTCGAACACCACCTGGACACCGGCGCCCTGCTCCGGCTCCTGGAGGGCGGGGCGCCGGAGGGCCTGCCGGTCCTGCCGCCGGGCGGCGCCGGGGGAGCGCCGTAGCGGGTACGGCGCCCCCTGCCGCCGGACGGTGCCGGGAGCGCCGTGGCGGGACCGCCGGCCCACGCGTCCGGCGGCCCGCGCGTCCGGGGCCCGCGGGACCGCCCGCCCGCGCGTCCGGCGGTCCCGCCGCGGCGGCGTCAGCTCACCGGCGCCTCGTGCCCGGCCCGGACCCGGGCGGACAGGAAGCGGGCGGCCTCGCCGAGTGCCTCGTCGGCCTCGTCGAGGCGCCCGGAGTGGTTCTGGAAGACGTGCGGCACCTGCGGCCAGACCCGCAGCGTGACCTCCACGTCGTCCGCGGCCGCGCGCCCGGCGAGCCGGACGGCGTCGTCCAGCAGGAGCTCGTTCGAGCCGGCCTGCACCAGCAGCGGGGGCAGGCCCCGCAGGTCGGCGAAGATCGGGCTCGCCAGCGGGTGGGCGGGGTCCTGACCGGCCAGGTAGCGGGTGGCGAACGCCTGGACCGCCTCCCGGGTGAAGATCGGGTCGATGCCCTCCTTCGTGCGCGTGCTCCGCCCGCCGAGCGTCAGGTCGGTCCACGGGGAGAGGACGGCGACGCCCGCCGGCTGCGGCAGTCCGGCGTCACGGGCCGCGACCAGGGTGGCGACGGCCAGCCCGCCGCCGGCGGAGTCTCCGGCGAGCACCAGTTCCTCCGGGCGCACCCCCTCGTCGAGCATTGCCCGGTAGGCGGCGAGGCCGTCGTCCACCACGGCGGGGAAGGGGTGCTCGGGGGCCAGCCGGTAGTCCAGGGACGTCACGCGCAGCCCGGCACGGAGTCCCAGCCGGGCGGCGAGCCCCGCGTGCGTGCCGGGCGACCCCAGGACGTAGCCGCCGCCGTGGAGGTAGAGCAGCCGCCCGCGGCCGGTGGCGGCGGCCGGGGTCAGGTCGAGCGCGGGACGGCCGCCGAGTACCGTCTCGTGCGCCGTGACGTCGTCGGGCAGGGGCCGGGAGAGGGCGCCGGCGAATCCGGCACGCTGCTCGGCCAGGGCCGGGTTCGGGTTGGCGGGCGCGTTGCGGTGCAGGGCGTCGACGGCCTCGCGCTGCGAGCGGGTCATCCGGGCCTCCGTGGTGTCGGGGATGAGAGGATGCATTCCTTGGAATGCACTTGCGATCCTCAACCCGATTCCAGGGAAGATGATTCCTGGGAATATATTGGAGCGGAAACTGTGACGCACATCACTCGCCTGTTCACCGACCTCGTCCGTGCCGAGACCCGGTTGTACAACGCGGTGAGCGACCGGCTGCGCGCCGAGCACGGCATCGGCCTGGGACAGTTCGAGTTCCTGGAGATCATCGACGACCGTCCCGGATGCCGGGTGCTCGACATCGTGCGCGAGATCGGGATCACCGTCGGAGCCGTGAGCAAGGGCGTGGACCGGCTGGAGAGCGCGGGCCTGTGCGTGCGCGCGGCGCATCCCGAGGACCGGCGGTCCTCCGTCCTCAGCCTCACCCCGGAGGGCGCCCGGATCCTGGCCGCCGCCCGCCCCACCGTCGAGGACGAGCTGACCGCCCGCACGGCCGCCGTCCCGGCCGCCGACCTCACCCGGACCGCCGCGACGCTCGCCACTCTGCGCGCGGCGCTTGAGGAGCACCAGCGGGACGGGGCCTGAGGCCGGTTCCCGCCAGGTGCGGTGTAGGGGCCGGACGCGGGTCGCGGTGCGGGGGTCGGGTGCGGGTCGCGGTGCGGGGGCCGATCACGGATCTGGGGCCGGGCGCGGCTCATGGGTGGGCGTGGCCCGTCGTGGCGGCGATGATCGGATTCTCGCCGTGGATCCCCACAGAACCCCGCGGAATCCCGCATTTCACGCGATCCTGGTAAGCGAACCGCACAGCGTCGCCGAGGAGCGGAATGCCGGGACTGGAAGCCGTCGTCGCCGCGGCCGGGAAGGCCGTCGCCGAGCGCGCCGTACGGGAGGGGCTGGCCGCGCGGGCGGACGGGGCGGAACGGAAGGCCGACCTCGCGACGCTGATCCGCAGCGGGTTCCCCGACCGGTTCGTCCGGCGAAGCCTCGAACGCCAGCTGGAGGCCATCGCCGACGGGGTGGAACGGCGGCTGGCCGTACTCGTCGAACGGGAGTACGGCGGGCTCACCGAGAACGACCGGGCGGCGGTCCTGCACGAGGTGCTGGCCGCTTTGAAAGCCGCCGACCTCACCGACGGCGCCGTCCTGGCGGCCGACATGGACCCGATCAAGCTCGCCGAAGCCGTCCGGACCGGGCTGCCCGACCCGGCCCGGCAGCTCGGCGAGGCCGGGGGGCGGCTGTACGACGTGCTGCTGGAAGAGTGCCTCGACTGCCTCGTCCGGATCGTCCAGCAGCTCCCGCAGTACCTGCCGCGGGCCGCCACCGAGACCCTCGGCCGCCTGTCGGCCGTCGAGGAACGGATCGCCGACCTCGGGCGGCACGTCTCCGCGGCGCTGGCCCGGCTGCCCGCCCGCTCCCTCGACGCGCCCGGCGGCACCCAGGACGACGCGGAGTTCGAGCGCCGCTACCTCGAACACCTCAGCCGTACCCTCGACGAGGTCGAGCTGTTCGGCGTCCGCGTGGAGAACTACCGGCCCCGCGCCACCCTGAGCGTCGCCTACATCAGCCTCGGCGTCTCGGCGGAGGGCAGGACGCGCCACCGCGTCCCGGAACGGATGCGCCTGGCCGAGCTGGCCGGGACGGCCGCCGAGACGGAACCGGCCACCCTGCGCGTCGAGAGCGCCCTCGGCCGGTCCCGGCGCACCCTCCTGCGCGGCGACGCCGGGTCCGGCAAGAGCACGCTGCTGCGCTGGCTGTCGGTGACCGCGGCGCGCGGCGGCTTCGCAGGCGACCTGGAGTCCTGGAACGGGTCGGTCCCGTTCGTCGTCAAGCTCCGCAGCCACCCCTCCGGCGACCTGCCCATGCCCGAGGACCTCCTCGCGGACGTCGCCGGTCCGGTGGCCGGGCGGATGCCCGCCGGGTGGGCGCACCGGGTGCTCGACGCGGGACGGGCGCTGCTGCTCGTCGACGGGGTGGACGAGCTGGCCGTACGGCACCGCCCCGTGGTCCGCAGGTGGCTCGCCGGGCTGCTGGCCGCCTACCCCGGCACCCGGACCGTCGTCACCTCCCGCCCCGCGGCGGCCGACGCCCGCTGGCTGACCGAGGAGGGCTTCTCCCCGGTCACGCTGGAGCCGATGACCCCGTCCGACCTACGGGAGCTGGTGCGGCAGTGGCACGCGGCGATGCGCGGGTCACCGAGCCTGCCGTGCCCGCCGGAGCGGCTGGACGAGTACGAGGGCGCGCTGCTGGCCCGCTTCGAGAGCGGCCCGCACCTGCGGGCGCTCGCCGCGACGCCACTCCTCGCGGCGATGCTGTGCGCGCTGAACCTCGACCGCGGCAAGCAGCTGCCGCGCAACAGGATGGGCCTGTACGCGGCGGCGCTGGAACTGCTGCTGGAACGCCGGGACGCCGAGCGCGGCATCGCCGCCGACGTCGCCCTCGAAGCCGAGCAGAAGATCCGCATCCTGCAGGACCTCGCCTGGCAGCTCGCCGTGTGGGGCCGCTCGGAGCTGGCGAGGGCGACGGCGCTGCGGCGGGTCGAGGAGAAGATCCGGACCATGCCCCGGGTGGAGGCGACCGCCGAGGCGGTGCTCGGCCACCTGCTCCAGCGCAGCGGGGTGATCCGGGAGCCGGTGCCGGGCCGGATCGACTTCGTGCACCGGACCGTGCAGGAGTATCTCGCCGCCAAGCAGGCCGCCGACGACGCCGACGTCGAGCCCCTGGTGGAGCGCGCACACCTGGACCAGTGGCGCGAGACGGTGGTCATGGCCGCCGGGCACGCCAACGCGCCCGTACGGCGGGACCTATTGCGCGGGCTGCTCGACCGGATCGACGCCGAGGACCGGTACGGCAGGCGGCTGCGGCTGCTGGTCGCCGGCTGCCTGGAGACGATCCAGGAACTCCCCGGCGGCCTGCGCGACCGCCTGGAGGCATGCCTCGCCGCGGTGATCCCGCCGCGCAACGAGGCCGAGGCGAGGACGCTCGCGCTCGCCGGGGAGGAGGTGCTGCGCCGCCTCCCCGACGACGTGCGCGGCCTGCCGAAGGCGCGGGCGGCGGCGACGGTGCGGACCTGCTGGCTGATCAACGGGGAGGAGGCGCTGCGCAGGCTCTCCGGGTACGCGGGGGACTCCCGCGAGGCGGTCCAGCGGGAGCTGGCGACCGGGTGGGGGTACTTCGACGCCGACGAGTACGCCGCCCGGGTCCTGGCGGACGCGGCTCTCCCCCAGCTCTTCAGCGTCATGAACCCGCGCATGCTGAGCGCCCTCCGTCACCTGAAGAACCCCAAGAAGGTGATCGTGAGTTGCCCCGTATCGGGGGACCTGCGGTTCCTCCGGTCCGCACCGCCGCTGCGCTGGCTCTACATGTTCGGTGTGGGCGACGCCGACCTGAGCGACCTCGCGTACCAGCCGACGCTGACGTTGCTCTACGCCGCGATGACGTCGCGCCGCTGGAGCGACCCCGGCTGCCTGACCCGTCTGCCCGAGCTACGGGATCTGTACCTGGAGAACTTCGATTTCGCGGGGAGCCTCGCGTTCCTCGACGGACTTCCCCGGCTCGACACGCTCCGGCTCGGCGATGTGGGCTCGGTCCGGGACTTCGGCCCGGTCGCCCGGCACACCGCGCTCCAGGATCTGACGCTTCATGGAGCGCGCCACCTGAAGGACGTCGCGTTCCTGACGGATCTCTCCCGCCTGGAGATGCTCACCCTCGGCGAAGCCGACATCCGGGGAGGTCTGGCCGCCGTCGTCGGGCACGCCCCGGGGCTGCACTCCCTCGGCCTCAGTGGCATCGGTTCCCTCGGCGACCTGGCCGTGCTGGACGCCCTGGACCTCATCACGCTTCGACTGATCCGATGCCGGGACGTGACGGACCTGACGCCGCTGGCCCGTCAGCGCGGCCTCGAAATGCTGGTGCTGGAGGAGTCCGAGGCCGCCGACCTCGGTCCGTTGACGGACCTTCCGAAACTCCGTTACCTCCACCTCAGGGGATCGCGGTGGGTGACGGACCTCTCCCCGCTCGCGGGCCTGGAGGATCTGGAGGAGCTTTCCCTGAGAGGGACGGCTCCCGTGCTCGACCTGGCGCCGCTCGCGGGCAGGCCGGGGTTGCGGATAACGGCCGGCTCCGACCAGGAGCTCCGCAACGTCCACCTTCTCCACCCGACCGCGAAGGTCACGCGCGTGCCGGTGTCCCGGTGATCGGGCCGATCCGGAGGCGCCGGGGCACCGGCCACGCCCGCTCCGGAGGTGCGGATCGCCCGCGCTCCCGGCCCCCCGGAATTCCGGCGCGGAACCGCCCTCACGCCTCGGCCGCCGGAACCCGGTGGTTCGCGGCGATCCAGGCGTCGATCCGCGCCCAGTTGTCGTAAAGCCAGCGGACCTGCTCCTCGCGGTCCCGGGGGACGTCGTCCGCGTCGACCCGCCACCACGTCGCCCGCACCTCCGCGTGCGTGGGCAGTTTGCTCCAGAGGTCGTGGAGGGTGACCAGGTCGTCCAGGCCGGTGTGGGCGACGAACACCACGGCGGCGGAGGGACAGGCGTCGATGGCGGCGAAGGCCCCGCCGGGGTGCGGGGGGAGTACGTGTTCCAGGCGGCGGGCGCGGGCGGCCTCCTCGGCCAGCCCCTTGTTCTCCAGGCGCCGGATGGCCCTCGCCTGCCGCCTGGGGGTGAAGTTCCCGCCCTCAGGGAAGATCACCAGGGCGTCGTCGGGGTCCATGTCGGCGGCAAGCCGGCGGATCTCGGCGATGATGCCGCCCGCTCCGGCGCCCTGGGAGACGAAGGCGCTGGGCACCCGGCCGGTCAGCACGTCCAGGGAGGGGTCCAGCCGCAGGGCCGCCTTCATCACGATCCTGGGGCGCCGGCCGTACACGCTGAGCAGGTGGTGCACCAGCAGGACCGAGTCGCCGGGGCCCGCGTGGCGGGCGAGCACGATGACCGGGCGGGTCAGCCGCCGGGACAGCTCGTCCGGAGTGGGCGGGGGCGCCTCCATGAGGACACGCAGGCGGAAGATCCGTTCGGCCGCGCCGTACACCTGTCCCAGGAACCATTTGATCAGGGCGTAGTGGCGGTCCTCGTACTCGTCGCGGCTGAGCCGTCCGCCGAACCCGGAGACCACCCAGATGCCGAAGCAGGCCAGCAGCGCCATCGTCTCCAGCGTCAGCCACGCCACCGCGAACCACACCAGGCGGGTGCCCCGCCGCTGCGGGGGCGGCAGGCGCAGTGAGGCCGCGGCGACCACCAGCAGCCAGACCGGAAGCGTGACCAGCGCGGCCACGGCGAGCACCACCACCAGGGGCGCGAGGACCAGGCGGCGGACGATGCGGGGAGGGAGCACCGGTCCCTCCTTCCTCCGCGGCTCGCCGTACGGCACCGGTCCGTGCCCCCGGGGCCGCCGCGCCGTACGGCCGGCGGCACCGCCCCTGCTCGGGCGGGCGCGCGGCTCAGGCGGGCGACCGACGGGCGAGATACTCCGACGACGCCCGGTACGCACGCTCGATGTACCCAGATATACGCGATGAATCGCGATAGCGGAGCTGGGAGAGGTCCACGCCGGGCCTGGCCTCGGCTCCGGCGGGCATGACGTGCACCTCCACGCCGGTGGGCAGCGCGGCCATCTCCTCGGTGAAACGGTGCCGGCGGGCGATCTCGAAGGCGGTCAGGCCGACCTCCCACGGCCGGCGCGGGGGGGCCAGGGGCCGCTCGATCCGGCCGACGTGCAGGACGTAGACGCGGCGCGCGCCGAGGGCGACGGCGCGGCCGACCGGGATGCTGTGGACCAGCCCCCCGTCGAGGAAGTGGTCGCCGCCGATGCGGACCGGCGGCAGCAGCCCCGGGACGGCGCAGGAGGCGAGGACCGCCTCGACGACCGGCCCCTCGGTGAACCAGTGGGCGGTGGCCCGCTCGACGCAGGCGGCCACGCACTGGAACGGCACGGCCAGGTCCTCGATGCGGGTCACCGGGAGCATCCCGGCCAGCATGGCGCGCAGCGGCGCGGCGGAGTGCAGGTGGGTGCCGCTCCTGGCGAGGGTGGACAGCCGGGTCATCCACGACCCGCCGAAGGCGGTGCGGACCGCCTCCGTCTCCCACAGGGAGGTCAGCCGGGAGACGGCCGCGGCGGGGTCGGCGGCGAGCACGACGCCGTTCAGCGCGCCGACGGAGGTGCCGACGACCACGTCGGGTTTGACGCCCGCCTCGTCCAGGGCCCGCAGCATGCCGACCTCATGCGCGCCGAGCACCCCTCCGCCGCCCAGCACGAACGCCGTGTCCACATTCATGCCCCAAAGATAGACCCGGCGGCGCCCGGCCGCCGGGCCGGAATCCGGCCGGGGTTTCGACCGTGGGTCCCGGCCACCGGGCCGGAATCCGGCTGGGGGTCCGGCCGTGGGTTCCATCCGCGGGTCCGGACGCGGGTCCGGACGCGCCCCGGTCCCCGCGTCCTCGCTCCGGCGTCGTCCCTGATTCCGGCCGCCCCCCGAGCCGGATTCCGGGCGTGGATTCCACTCCTGGTGATCACAAAGCTCCGGTGCGCGGCGATACTCGGAGACGGATCTCACGACGCCGTCACCCGGGAGGGGTTCATGATCCGCAGAGCCGGGGAGCACGCGGTCGTGCTGGGGGCGGGGGTCAGCGGGCTGCTGGCCGCGCGCGTGCTGACCGACTTCTACGACCGGGTGACGCTCGTCGAGCGCGACGCGCTGGACGGCGGAGGCCCCCGCCGGGGCGTGCCGCAGGGGTTCCACGCGCACGGCCTGCTGCCGCGCGGCCTCCAGGTCATCGAGGAGCTGTTCCCCGGCGTCACCGCGGAGATGATCGACGCGGGCGCCGTGCCGTACGGGACGACGCAGCTCCGCATGATCATGGGCGGATACGAGTTCGCGAGGACGCCGACCCCGGATCAGGGCGTGTCGGCGACCCGGCCGTTCCTGGAGGGGCACCTGCTGCGGCGGACGCGCGCGCTGCCGAACCTCGTCCTGGCCGACCGCCACCAGGTCACCGGGATCGTCGCGGACGGCGGCCGGGTCTCCGGCGCGCGCGTCGCCGGTGACGACGGCGAGCGGGAACTGCCCGCCGACCTGGTGGTCGACGCGATGGGCCGGGGCGGCCGGACGCTCGTCTGGCTGGGGGAGATGGGCTTCGACCGGCCGGAGGAGGAGGTCGTCAAGGTCGAGGTCGCCTACGCGACCTGGTACTTCCGCATCCCCGAGGAGGCCATGGGCGGCTACCGGATGGTCCTCGTGGGCTCCCATCCGGGGCAGCGCAAGGGCGCCGCGCTCTGCGCGGTGGAGGGCGGCCGCTGGCTGGTGACACTGGGCGGCAACGCGGGGGTGCGCCCGCCGTCCGACGCCGAGGGCTTCTTCTCGTGGCTCGACGAGGTCGCCCCCGCCGACGTGGCCGCGGCCGTCCGCCGGGGCGAGCCCCTCGGAGAGGTGGGGGCGGCCAGGATCCCGACCAGCGTGCGGCGCCGCTACGAGCGGCTGGGCCGCTTCCCCGAGGGGCTGCTCGTCACCGGGGACGCCCTGTGCAACTTCAACCCCATCTATGGCCAGGGCATGGCGGTCGGCGCGCTGGACGCCCTCGCGCTGCGCGACCGGCTGCGCGAGGGCGCCGGCGATCTGGCCCGCCGCTACTTCGCCGCCGCGGCCAGGGCGGTGGACCCCGCCTGGCAGCTGGCCACCGGCGCCGACCTGTCCATGCGTGAGGCCGAGGGGAGCCGGCCGCCGCGGGTCCGCGTCCTCAACGCCTACGTCCGCAGGCTGCAGCGGGCGGCCGCGCACGATCCCGCGGTCGCGGTCGCCTTCGGCCGGGTGACCGGCCTGCTCGACCCGCCCTCGGCCCTCATGCGGCCGGGCGTGCTCTGGCGCGCCCTGCGCGGCTGAACCTCGCCGAGGGAACCGGTCCCGGGGCCGATGACCCGCGGCGCCGCCGTACGGCGGGCACGGCGCCGGCCCCGGGACGCGGGGCTCAGGGCAGCAGCAGGAGCTTGCCGGTGGTGCGGCGGGCCTCCAGGTCCTCGTGGGCCCTGGCCGCCTCGGCGAGGGGGTAGCGGCCGGAGACGTGCACCTTCAGCCTGCCCTCGGCCACCCAACCGAACAGGTCGGAAGCCCGCCAGGCGAGCTCCTCGCGGGTGGCGACGTAGTGGGCGAGGGAGGGCCGGGTCAGGAAGAGGGACCCGTGCTGCCCGAGGACCTGCGGGTCGATCGGCGGGACCGGGCCGCTGGCCTGGCCGTACAGAGCCATCATGCCGCGCGGGCGCAGCGAGGCGAGGCTGCCGTCGAAGGTGGCCGCGCCGACGCCGTCGTAGACCACGTGCACGCCGGAGCCGGTCAGGTCGCGGACCGCCTCGGAGAAGCCCTCGTAGCGGAGCACCTCGTCGGCGCCGGCCTGGCGGGCCAGCTTCTCCTTCTCCTCGGTGGAGACGGTCCCGATCACCCGGGCGCCGCGCAGCTTGGCGATCTGGACGAGCAGCAGGCCCACACCCCCGGCCGCGGCGTGCACGAGAACGTCGTCACCGGGCTTGACCTCGTGGACCGAGTGGGTCAGGTAGTGCGCGGTCAGCCCCTGCAGGGTGACGGCCGCCGCGGTCTCGGCGGAGACCCCCTCCGGCACCCGGACCAGGCGGGAGACCGGCACCGCGACCTTCTCGGCGTAACTTCCCATCACGTTGGTCCACGCCACGGTGTCACCGGCCGAGACGCCCTCGACGTCCTCACCCGCCGCGGTGACCGTGCCCGCGCCCTCGCCTCCGATGACGAACGGAAGGGAGAGCGGATAGCGGCCCGTGCGGTGGTAGACGTCGATGAAGTTCACGCCCGCGGCGGCGACGTCGACCAGCACCTCCCCGGGGTTCGGCACGGGGTCGGGGTGCTCGGTGTAGGTCAGGGCCTCGGGACCGCCGGTGGCACGGACGACTATGGCATGCATCGCGCTCGACTCCTCGGATTCGGTGTGTGATCCTTTCGTCCCCAACCGCGCGGGGCCGCTCACTCTTCCCGGCGGGAACGCTCCGGCGGGATCGGCCCTCCGGCGGGGTCGGCCGTCCGGGGCGGAACCGCCGGACCCCGGAGCCGATCACTCTCCCCGGCCGGGTCCCGGACCGTCACAGGGTCGTCCGGGGGAGGTCGCCGGAGCCCCGTGGGGGTCACCCGCCCTTCCCGGCGGAGCCCTTGGGCGGGAGCGGGCCGTTCAGGGTGAAGTTGTCGAAGGACGTCTTGAGCGTGGCGCGGCCCTTCTCGGCGACCCTGGCGAACACGCCGACCGAGCCGTTGGGCAGCGGGGTGCCGTCACGGGCGGTCTGCACCCGCCTGCCGTTGACCCACATGGTCAGCCGCACGCCGCTCTCGCCCTCGTCGGCGCACTCGGCCTGGACGCGGGCGGCCTCGCCCTTCGGCAGGTCCACCTCGGCGGGCGCGGCGAGCTCTCCTCCGGCGTTGTCGATGGTCTTGCGGATGCGGGCCTTGCCCGAGGTGTCGAGCAGGAACTCGTACCGGGTGGCGTTGAGGTTGTCCTTGTCGCCGCGGCAGAACACGCCGTAGTCGCCGGGCCCGGAGCCGCCGCGGATCCTGACGTCCACGCCGACGAGCAGCCGCGTCGGGACGACGGGCGTGGGGCTCGCCGAGGGGGCGGGGGTGGCCGGTGGCGCGGTCACGAACGGTATGGGCGCGTCCATCCGGTGGCCGGCGTCCTCTCCGTCGACGTCGATGGCGATGTAGCCCTCGTGGGAGTAACCCCACTTCCGCGTGGGCGGGTCGTATTCGGAGCTGTCCCAGTTGGTGCTCTGGGTGAAGTCGTCCTGGTAGAGCAGGGGCAGGTCGTCCGGTGGGCCGCTCGGGGACAGCAGGAAATACAGACCCGTTCCGCCGGCCACGACGAGGGCCGCCGTCGCCGCGACGGCCAGGCGGAGCCGCCCTCCCGTCCGGCCGCCGCGCGCCGCGGGCGGACCGGCCGGGCCCGCCGGCGGGGCCCCGCCCGGCCCGCCGGCGCGCGTCTCCTGCGCGGTCCACTCTTCCGGACGGCCCGGGACCTGCCCGCCCGGTACGGCGGACCTCTCGGGTACGGCGTGTCCGCCCGGAGCGCCTGGAGCGCCCGGCCACCCCGGAAAACCCGGCCCGCCGGGACCGCCGGGGCCACCGGAAGCACCCGGTCCGGCGGAAAGGCCCGGCGCGTGGTGTCCCCCGGAAGCACCCGGTCCGCCCGGTGCGGCGCCGGGCCAGGGGGCGGTCCGCGGCTCGGCGGTTCCCGGCCACGGCGCGGTCGGCTGCGGGGCGCCCGGCGCCGTGACCTGTGGGTCCTGCTGCCAGACCGTCCGGACCGAGCGGGCGGCCTGCTCCGGCTCGGCCGAACGGCCGATGAGGTGGTCGAGGATCTGCTGGGCGGTGGGCCGGCGCTCCGGGTCCTTGACCAGGGCGCGGGCCACCAGCTCGCGCAGCGCGGGCTCCATGCCCTCCAGCGCGGGGTCGGTGTTCAGCACCTGGTACATCACCGAGGGCAGCGAGTCCCCGCCGAACGGCGGCCGGCCGCTCGCGGCGAAGGCCATCAGGCAGCCCCAGGAGAACACGTCGCAGGCGGGGGAGACGCGCTCGCCGCGCAGCACCTCCGGCGCCATGTAGCGGGGGGTTCCGATGATCTCGCCCGTCCCGGTGATCCCGCTGAGGGTGTCCAGCGCCCGGGCGATGCCGAAGTCGATCACCCGGGGGCCGAGGGAGGAGAGCAGCACGTTGGAGGGCTTCAGATCGCGGTGCACGATCCCGGCGCCGTGGATCGAGGTGAGCGCGGTCGCCACGCCGACCGCCAGCGCGTCGAGGCTGGAGCCGAACAGCGGCCCCTGTGCCCGCACGGCCTCCTCCAGATTCGGGCCGGCCACGTACTCGGTGACGACGTAGAGCTGGTCGCCGTCCAGGTCGGCCTCGATCACGGCGGCGGTGCAGAACCGGCGGACCCGCCGGGCGGCCTCGGCCTCCCTGCGGAAACGCATCCTGAACTGCTCGTGACGGGTGTACTCCGGGTTGATCACCTTGATGGCGACCTGCCGTCCCTCGGGCGACTCGCCGAGATAGACCGTGCCCATCCCGCCCCGGCCCAGCGGCCGGAGCACGCGATAGCGGCCGATGTGTGGAGAGTCGCCGGATTCGAGGTTGTTCACCGTCATACCTAACCGCATGCCATCCGTTGGGTGGCTCACACTACCGAGATCTTCACGATGATCGGCAGTTGTGACGGCCTGCGGCTTGCACTGCGCCGGATAAGAACGTATGTTCGACGCCCAGGCCCGTCTTCCCCCGGGTGATCAGTTCGACGGCCGCGGGAGAAGAGCGCCTTGAGCAGACTTTACGGTGACCCGATCGACGTGTGGACCCACGACGGGCTGCCGGTCCGGTTCCTCTGGCGCGACCGGCTCCACACCGTGCAGAGGGTGCTGGACCACTGGGTCGTCGCCCGGGAGTGGTGGAAGATCTCCGACAGCGACCCCGGAGAGCGCCGTTTCTGGCGGGTCGAGGCCGATCCCGGTGACCGGCTCGGCACCTACGAGCTCCGCTTCGACACCGCCGCCGAGGGCTGGTTGCTGATCAGGGCCTGGGACTGACGCCCCGCCTCGGCCCGCGTCCCCGCGAGGCGGCGGCGGGCGTCCGGGTCCTGCGCCCGGGTGACCTCCCGGACGGTCGCGGCGCACAGCGCGGCGCAGGCGGCGACCACGGCCAGCTCGGCCGGGCCGAGCCCGGTCAGGCCCCCGTCCCCGCGCCCGCCGATCAGCCGTACGGTGACCACGGCCAGTACGGCCAGCCAGCTCAGCCACCAGGCGGTGAGCAGCACCGGCCAGTGGCCGCCCCCGCCGGGCGCCGGACGGGAGTCCCGCCACAGGCGGTGCAGCATCAGCGGCGGGGCGACGAGGTTGACCACCGGCACGAACCACGCCGCCAGCACAGGGGCGACCGGAGACCGGGAGGGGGCGATGCTCTGCCGGGCCCGTACCAGCCACGACAGGTAGGCGACGGCCGCCGCGACCGTGGTCGCCACCACGAGGATCAGCAGCAGGGCGAAGGCGCTTGCGGCCCCGGCGACGGCCTGCGCCGCGGGAGCGTGGTGGTCGCCGCCGAGTGTCGCCAGCCGGCGGGCCAGCCATCGCCCGCGCGTCTCCTCGAACGCGGTCAGGCAGGCGACCGCGAGCACCTGGGCGGCGAGGAGCACGTAGACGACCATGACGGGCCTCCTCGGCGCCAGCGGGACAGAGCGCATGGTCATCTCCCCCCGGCATGCGCTGAAGTGTCTGCCCTTTTCCTATCCAGCAGGGCTCTTCGTCAACCGCGCCCACCGCAGGTCGGAAACGGTTCCCCGCCGTCAGCCGACCACGCCCGACTCCCAGGCCCAGGCCGCGGTCTCCACCCGGTTCCTGGTCCCGAGCTTCGCCTGGATGCTGCCGAGGTGCGTCTTGACCGTCGACAGCGAGACGAACAGCTCCGCGGCCACCTCCTGGTTGGACCGCCCCCTGGCCACCAGGCGGACGACGTCCAGCTCGCGCTCGGTGAGCGGCTCGGCGGGCGGCCGGCCGCCGCCGGACCTGGGCCGGGCCAGGTGCGCCAGCAGCCGCACGGTGACCGACGGCGACACCAGGGAGTCCCCGGCCGCCGCCGCCCGGATCGCCTCGATCAGCAGCGTCGGCCCGCTGTCCTTGAGCAGGAACCCGGTGGCCCCGGCCCGAAGCGCCCCGTAGACGTACTCGTCCAGGTCGAACGTCGTGACGATGACCACCCGCATCGGGTCGGCGACGCCGGGCCCGGCCAGGGCGCGGGTGGCCTCCAGGCCGTCCAGCAGGGGCATCCGGATGTCGAGCAGGCACACGTCGGGCCGCAGCCTGCGCGCGTGCTCGACCGCCTCGGCGCCGTTCGCGACGGTCGCCACGACCTCCATGTCCTGCTGGGCGTCCAGGATCATCTTGAACCCGGTCCGTACCAGTTCCTGATCGTCAGCGATGAGCACCCGAATCGTCACCCGATGGATTCTGCCAGCCGTACCGGGGGCTCGGACCCTCGCATCGGAACACCCCGGACACCGGCCACGGAACACCCCGGACACCGGCCACGGGACGCCTCCGGAGGCCGGCCCCGGAACCCGCGCCGCCTGTTCCCCGGGATCCGCGCCCCCGGCCGCAGGGAGGCGCGGACCCCGACTTTCGGCCGAGGCCGGCGGGCCCGGATCGGACTCCCGGCCGATCCGCCGCGGCCCCCTCGGGCGGAAGAGTCGTCGCCATGAATGTTGTGCTTGAAGGGGCCGGCCTGGTCAAGCGGTTCGGCCCGACTGTGGCGCTGGGCGGCGTCGGGCTGGCCGTCCGGGGCGGCGAGGCCGTAGCGATCATGGGACCGAGTGGGTCGGGCAAGTCGACCCTGCTGCACTGCCTGGCCGGGATCATGAAGCCGGACGAGGGAGAGGTGCGCCTGTTGGACCGGCGGATCGACGCGCTGGGTGAGCGCGAGCGCAGCGCCCTGCGCCGCACCCGGTTCGGGTTCGTGTTCCAGTTCGGCCAGCTCCTGCCCGAACTGCCCGCCGACGAGAACGTGGCGCTGCCGCTCATGCTCGGCGACGTCTCCCGGGCCGACGCCGTACGGCGGGCCCGCGAGTGGTTCGCCCCGCTCGGCCTGGCCGGGATGGAGGGACGGCGCCCGGGTGAGCTCTCCGGCGGTCAGGCGCAGCGGGTGGCGATCGCCAGGGCGCTCGTCACCCGGCCCGCGGTGATCTTCGCCGACGAGCCGACCGGCGCGCTCGACCAGGTCACGGGACAGGAGACGATGCGCCTGCTGGTGGAGGCCACCAAGCACAACGGGGCGTCGCTGGTGGTCGTCACCCACGACCACGGGGTGGCCCGCTGGTGCGACCGCGTGGTCGAGGTCCGCGACGGCCGCGTCCTGCCCGGCCGGCCGGGACCTCGGGACGCCGGGTCCCCCGCGCCCGCAGCACCTGCCGCGCCTGCCACGGTCGTCATGCCCACCGCGCCCGCGGCGGCCGGTCCGGGCGGATGGGACCGGGAGACCGGAGCCCCGGTGCCGCCCGGGGCGGACCGGTGAGCGCGATGGGCAACCTGGTCGGACTGGCCTGGCGGCTGCTGCGCGGCGGGGGCCGCCGCGGCCTGCTGGGCGCCGGGCTGACCGCGGCGGCGGTGGCGATCAGCACCGCGCTCCTGCTGTTCACCGTGGCCGTCAACTTCGCCTTCCAGGGCCGGGCCGACCGGGAGGCGTGGCGCAACCCGGTGGCCGCCGCGGACGGGACGGCGGCGGCGGCGGCCGAGTCGGTGCGCACCGACCACGTGCGCGGCCGGCGGATCACCGTCGTGAACCTGACGGCGCTGAAGCCGGACGCGCCCGCTCCGCCCGGCCTGACCCGCTTCCCCGCCCCCGGAGAGGTCTGGTTCTCCCCGGCGCTCGCAGAACTCGCCGGGAGTCTTCCCGCGGACCAGCTCGCCGACCGGTTCCCGGGCCGGCGCGCCGGGACCGTCGAGGAGGGGACGCTGGTCCACCCCGGCGAACTCCTGGTCGTCCGCGGGCAGTCGGCGGACTCCCCGGAGATGACCGCCAAGGCGCCGGGCCACGACGACCGGGACCGCGGTCTCGGGCCGGTACGGATCTCCTCCTTCGCCGGGCAGCGCACCGACGAGGCGATCGGCTACCAGATCCTCGGGGTGATCGCCAGCGTCCTGATGGTCGTGCCGCTGCTGGTGTTCGGTGGCGCCGCGGCCCGGCTCACCGTGGCCCGCCGCGACCAGCGCCTGGCCGCGCTCCGGCTGGTCGGCGCGACCCCGGGGCAGGTCGTCACGATGACCGTCGCGGAGGCGGTGATCACCGCGTTCTGCGGCGCGCTGCTCGGCCTGGCCCTGTACGGGACCTGCTCCCCGCTGCTCACCGGGATCGAGGTGGCCGGCGGCTCCTGGTTCCTGGCCGACCTGTGGCCGGGCGTGCCGGCGGTGGCGGGCGTGCTGGCGGCCGTGCCGCTGCTCGTCGGCCTGTCGGCGGTGGCCGGGCTGCGCCGCGTCGTGGTCAGCCCGCTGGGCGTCGCGCGGCGGGAGACGCCCCCGGCGATGCGCTTCGTCCGGGTCGTCGCGCTGCTCGCCGCCCTCGCCACGGTGCCCGTCGTCGGCGGCATGGGGGCGGGCGTGGGGATCTTCGCCCTCTCCCTGGGGCTGGCCTTCGGCGCCGTCAACCTCGCCGGTCCCTGGGTGGTCGGCCGGATCGGCCGGATCGTCGCGCGCACCGCGCGCGGCCCGGCCCGGCTGCTGGCCGGCCGCCGCCTGATCGACGACCCCAGGTCCGCCTGGCGGACGGTGAGCGGCGTCGCCATGATCGGATTCATCGCCGGGTTCATCGGCCTGCTCGTCCCGGACAGCGGCCTGCTCGGCTCCCCCGACGCCGCCGTCCTGCGCGTCTCGGCGCCTCCCGTGCGTCTCTCCGAGGTCGCGGGCCAGGCCCGCGAGCGGCTGTCGGCGGCCGGCGTCCCGGCGGCGGTGCGGACGACCGGCGGAGGCGAGGGCCGCGAAGGCGGACTGAAGGTCGTCGCCGTCACGCCCCGCGCGCGCGACGCCGCGACGCTCGACCGGGCCCGCACCGCGCTGTCCGGCCTGGTCCCGGGCGGCGTGGCCACCACGGCGGCCGACGACCAGCGGGCCAGCAACCGGGTGATCGGCGACATCCGCACCGGAGTGGTCGCCGTGCTCGCGGTGTCCTTCCTGGTGGCGATCGCCAGCGCCGGGATCACCGCCGCCTCCTCGGTCCTGGACCGGCGGCAGACCTACGCGCTGCTCAGGCTGGCGGGCACCCCGCTCTCGGTGCTGAACGCGGCCCGCCGGTCCGAGACGCTCATCCCGCTGACGGTCATGGGCGGCGGCACCATCGCGGCGGGCATGCTCTGCGCCCTGCCGTTCGTGTACGCCGCGATGAACACGAGCGGGCTGATGGTCCTGCTGACCTGCGTGGTCCTCGGCTTCGCCGGGGTGGCGGGGGCAGGGGCGGCCAGCGCTCCGCTGCTGCGGTCGGTCACCGCCGACCCCGCGCCGCGGCCGGACTGACCCCGCGCCGCGGCCGGACCGACCCCGCGCCGCGGCCGGACCGGACGTCGGGCCGGGGTGCCGGGCCGGGACCGCGGCGCGGAGCGTCAGCCCAGGACCAGGTCGCGGATCGTCCGCAGGGCGTCCTCGTCCCGCGGGCCCATCACCAGCAGGCTGGTGACCGGGCTCGCCCGCCACACGGCGAGGCGCTCGCGGATCCGCCCGGCCGGGCCGACCAGGGAGATGCCGTCGGCCAGTTCGTCCGGGACCGCCGCGAACGCCTCCTGCCTGCGCCCGGCCAGGTAGAGCGCCTGGATCCGCTCGGCCGCCTCGCCGTACCCCATCCTGGCGACGATGTCGGAGTGGAAGTTGCGGCCCTTGGCCCCCATGCCGCCGATGTAGAGGGTCAGCATCGCCTTCACCGCGTCCAGGGCGCCCCGGACGTCGTCGGTGAGCAGTGTCATGACCATCGCCGCGATGTCGAAGTCCGGAGCCGCCCCGGCGAGCGACGGGCCGTACATCTCGCCGATCCGCTCCGGGAGCGTGAACAGCGGCAGCCAGCCGTCGGAGATCTCCGCGGCGAGCGCGACGTTCCGGGGGCCTTCGGCGCCCAGGTAGACGGGGATGTCGGGGCGCAGCGGACGGGTGATCAGCTTCAGCGGCTTGCCGAGGCCGGCGCCGCCCGGGTAGGGGAGCGGGTAGTGCTCGCCGTCGTGCGTCACCGGCTCCTCGCGCCGCCAGACCTTCCGCATGATCTCGACGTACTCGCGGGTGCGGGCCAGCGGCCGGGGGAACGGCACGCCGTACCAGCCCTCGACCACCTGCGGGCCGGAGGCGCCGATCCCGAGCAGCAGCCTCCCGCCGGTCAGGTGGTCCAGCGTCATCGCGGTCATCGCGGTCGCCGCCGGGGTCCGGGCCGAGAGCTGGACCACCGAGGTGCCCAGCCTGATCCGGGACGTACGGGCGCCGTACCAGGCCAACGGGGTGAAGGCGTCGCTGCCGTACGCCTCGGCGGTCCACACGGAGTCGTAGCCCAGCCGCTCGGCGGCCTGGACGAGCGGCGTGGCGTCGGAGGGTTCGCGCTGCCAGTAGCCGAGGTTCAGTCCGAGCCTCAGATCGGCGGTCATGGGGGCCTCCCGCGAGAAGTCGTGCGCCTACCCGATGAGAACACGTTCCAGTGGTGGTGGTCGAGGGGGAGGTGTCGGCGTCGTGGCAGGTGGGAAACGTGAGCTTGTGCTGAACACCGCCCGCAAGCTCCTGTGCCTGACGTTGCTGTCCGTCCTCGCGGCGGCGTCCGGACTGGCCCCCACGGCGGCGCAGGCCGTCCGGCGGCCGAACATCGTGTTCATCCTCACCGACGACCTGGAGGCCGGGAACCTCCACCTCTTCCCGAACATCTGGAACCAGCTCGTCCTCGCCGGGACCGGCTTCGAGCGCTTCTTCGTGTCGAACTCCTGGTGCTGCCCCTCCCGCTCGTCGATCCTGCGCTCCCAGTACGTCCACAGCCACGGCGTGCTGACCAACACCGGCCCCGAAGGGGGTTTCGAGAAGTTCTTCACCTCAGGTCTGGAACGTTCCACGATCGGGACCTGGATGCAGGACGCCGGGTACCGCACCGGGCTGATGGGCAAGTACCTCAACCACTACCCCGGCGGAATCGCCCCGCCGGACCACGTGCCGCCCGGCTGGGACGAATGGGACGTCCCTGTACGCAACCTCTACAAGGAGTACGACTACGCGCTCAACGAGAACGGCACCGTACGGTCGTACGGCTCGCTGCCCGAGGACTACCTCGGCGACGTGCTGAGCGAGAAGGCCCAGACGTTCGTCTCCCAGCCGGGCGACCAGCCCTTCTTCCTCTACCTCGCGCCCATCGCCCCGCACAACCCGGCCAACTGCGCGCCCCGGCACGCCGCGGCGTTCCCCTACGCGACGGCGCCGCGGACGCCGTCGTTCAACCAGGAGGACGTCTCCGCCGAGCCCCTCTGGATGCGGATGCGCCCGCGGTTCGGCGCGCTCGCCACCCAGCGGATCGACGAGCGCTACCGCCGGAGGCTCCGCGCCATGCTGGGCGTGGACGACATGGTCGGCGCCCTGGTCGAGACCCTCAGGGCCGCCGGGAAACTGGACGACACCTACATCTTCTTCGGCTCCGATAACGGGTTCCACCTGGGCCAGCACCGGCTCCAGCACGGCAAGACCACCCCGTTCGACGAGGCGATCAAGGTCCCGCTCGTGGTCCGCGGGCCGGGCGTGCAACCCGGCGGCGTCGTCGAGGAGATGGGCGCCAACGTCGATCTCGCCCCGACCTTCGCCGACCTAGGCGGGGCACGGCTGCCCTCCTTCGCCGAGGGACGGTCCCTGGTGCCGCTGCTGCGCGGCCGCACGCCCCCGTCCTGGCGGCAGAACGTGCTGCTGGAGTTCAACCGCCCGTTCAACCTGAGCTCGGCCCGCCAGACGCCGGTCCCGGAATACCGGGGGATGCGGACCGCCCGCTACACCTTCGTCCGCTACGCGACCGGGGAGTACCAGCTCTACGACCTCGTCACCGACCCCTACCAGCTCCACAACCTCGCGGCCGGGGTGCCGCCGTCGGTGATCTCCGCGTTCGACCGGCAGCTCGACGCGCTGGCGACGTGCTCGGGCGCGTCGTGCCGGGTGGCGGACTCCGTCCGGCCGCCCTCGATCACCGGCACCGTCCCGTCCCCGGCGTCCTCACTCGGGCCCGTCTCCCTGGGGGTCCCCGGCCCGTCGTCCGGGGTCGTCCCGGTCCCGGTCTCCGTGACCTCCGGAACCTCAGGGGACACGCCGGGAGCGGCCCTCCGGCCCTGACCCGCACCCTTCCCGAGGCTGCGGAAGCCGGACAGGTAATGTGTCCCGTCACACTCGGGAAGGAGTGCCTTGCGCGTCGCCCTTTTCGTCACCTGCGTGAACGACACGCTGTTCCCCGGCACCGGGCAGGCGACCGTGACCCTGCTGCGCCGCCTGGGATGCGACGTGGACTTCCCCGCGGCGCAGACGTGCTGCGGCCAGATGCACGTCAACACCGGCTACCTCGCGGAGGGCAGGCGGCTGGCACGGCACTTTGCGGACGTCTTCGCCGGTTACGACGCGGTCGTGGTGCCGTCGGGGTCGTGCGCCGCGATGGTCCGGGAGCAGTACCCGAAGCTGGTCCGCGCCGCCCCGGACGGGCCGGAGGTCCACGAGCTGTCGGAGTTCCTCCTCGACGTCCTCGGCGTCGAGGACGTCGGCGCGTACTTCCCGCACCGGGTGACCTACCACCCGACCTGCCACTCGCTGCGCGGCCTGCGCCTGGGCGACCGGCCGCTCCGCCTGCTGGAGCGGGTGCGGGGCCTGGAGCTGGTCCCGCTGCCCGAGGCCGAGGAGTGCTGCGGCTTCGGAGGGACCTTCGCGGTGAAGAACCCGGCGGTCTCCGCGGCGATGTGCGCCGACAAGGTGCGCAACGTCATGGACACCGGCGCGGAGGTGGTCTGCGCCGCCGACAACTCCTGCCTGATGCACATCGGCGGCGCCCTGCGGCGGCAGCGCACCGGGGTGCGGACCATGCACCTCGCCGAGATCCTCGCCGCCGTGGAGGATCCCATGGAGAACACCATGGAGAAGACCATTGAGAACCCCGCGGAGGACGGCCGGTGAGCGGGAACGCCGCGTTCCTCGGCATGCCCGCGTTCCCGCGCAACGCGGCCTCCGCCGTACAGGACTCCCAGCTCAGGTTCAACCTCCGCAAGGCCACGCGCACGATCCGCGGCCGGCGGGCCTCCGTCGTCGCCGAGCTTCCCGACTGGGCGGAGCTGCGCGCCGCGGGCCGGCAGATCAAGGACCACACGCTGCGCGACCTGGACCGTCACCTCCTGCGGCTGGAGGAGACCGTCACCGCGGCCGGCGGCCACGTCCACTGGGCGGCCGACGCCGCCGAGGCCAACCGGATCGTCACCGGCCTGGTCAGGGCGACCGGCGAGACCAGCGTCGTCAAGGTCAAGTCGATGGCCACCCAGGAGATCGGGCTCAACGAGGCGCTCGGCCGCGCGGGCATCACCGCCTACGAGACCGACCTCGCCGAGCTGATCGTGCAGCTCGGCGACGATCGGCCCTCGCACATCCTGGTCCCCGCCATCCACCGCAACCGCTCGGAGATCCGCGAGATCTTCCGCGCGAAGATGGCGGACTGGGGCCGCCCGGCGCCCGGCGGGCTGACCGACGACCCCCGCGCCCTGGCCGAGGCGGCCCGCCTCCACCTGCGGGAGCGCTTCCTGTCCACCAGGGTCGCGATCTCCGGTGCCAACTTCATGATCGCCGAGACCGGCACGCTGGTGGTGCTGGAGTCCGAGGGCAACGGCCGGATGTGCCTGACCCTGCCCGAGACGCTGATCAGCGTGGTCGGCATCGAGAAGCTCCTGCCGACCTGGCGCGACCTGGAGGTCTTCCTCCAGCTGCTGCCCCGCAGCTCCACCGGCGAGCGGATGAACCCCTACACCTCCACCTGGACCGGTGCCGTCGAGGGGCAGGAGTTCCACCTGGTCCTGCTGGACAACGGCCGCACCCGGGTCCTCGCCGACGAGGTGGGGCGGCAGGCGCTGCGCTGCATCCGCTGCTCGGCCTGCCTGAACGTCTGCCCCGTCTACGAGCGCGCCGGCGGCCACGCCTACGGCTCGGTCTACCCTGGCCCGATCGGCGCGATCCTCACCCCGCAGATGCGCGGCATGACCTCCGAGCTCGACGCCTCGCTGCCGTACGCCTCCAGCCTGTGCGGCGCCTGCTTCGACGCCTGCCCGGTGGCGATCGACATCCCCGAGGTCCTGGTCCACCTGCGGGGCAGGGCCCGCCACCCGCGCGCCGAACGTCTCGGCATGCGCGCCGCCGGATGGGTGTTCGACCGCCCGGCGCGTCTGGCGGGGGCCCAGCGGCTCGCCGGGCGGTTGCGCCGTTTCGTCCCCGGACGGCTGCCCGGTCCGATGGCCGCCTGGACCGACACCCGCGACCTTCCCGACATCCCCGCCGAGTCCTTCCGCGACTGGTGGAACCGTACGGACGGAGGCACCCGATGAGCGGGAGCAGAGAGCTGATCCTGGCCAGGATCCGCGCGGCCGTGGCCGGGGCGCCCGACGTGGAGATCACCCGCGCCTACCGCGGGACACGCGACCTGCCCGGCGCGGTGGAGCTGTTCGCCGAGCGGGTGGCCGACTACCGCGCCGCCGTGCACGTGGTGGCCGAGGAGGAGGCGACCGCGACGATCACCGCGGCGCTGGCCGGACGCGGCGCCGCCCGGATGGTCGTCCCCGCGGGCCTGCCCCCGGAGTGGACGCCCCCCGAGCCGGTCGCCGACGATCCGCCGCTGAGTGCCGCCGAACTGGACACCGTGGACGGTGTGATCACCGGATGCGCGGTGGCGATCGCCGAGACCGGCACGATCGTGCTGGACGCCGGCCCCGGGCAGGGACGGCGGGCGCTGACCCTGGTCCCGGACTACCACCTGTGCGTGGTGCGGGCCGATCAGATCGTGGCCGACGTGCCCGATGCCGTCGGGCGGCTCGACCCGGCCCGGCCGCTGACGTGGATCAGCGGTCCCTCGGCGACCAGCGACATCGAGCTGAACCGGATCGAGGGCGTGCACGGCCCGCGCGTGCTGGAAGTGATCGTCATCCACTGACCGTCCTGTCCCGTTCCGTTCCGTTCCGGCGCGGCGACGGTACGGCCCGGCGTCGGGTGAGGTGTCGCGGTGAGGTGGTGAGGCGTCGCGCCGGGGTGTCGCGGTGAGGCGGCGTGCGGCCCGGCCGGCCGTTCCGGTCCATGGAATTCCGGACGTCCTGCCTGGTCGGCCCCGGTCCGGAGGGATCGGCCCGGATCGTCGCCCGAAGGGGCGAAGAGGCGCCGTGCCGCTTTTGGACAGTCCGTTACCTGCTCGCGCCGCCGCGCCATCGGATATCCTCGCCACTCGCGACCGAGTGTCCCCGGGTCGAGATCCACCGCGTACTGCCAGGTCAAGGTCATTGGAGTCCCTCCTTGATGAAACCGCCGCTGCTGCTCGTCGGGCAGGGCTCGCACGATGATGCGGGTTCCGCGGAATTCGGCAGGTTCGTCCACCGGCTCCGCTGCCGTCTGGACCGGACGGCGGCCGACGTCTCCGGCGGATACACCAGCAAGGCCAGGCCCCGCCTCAGCGACTCGATCGCCTCGCTGGTCGCCCGGGGACATCACCGGATGGTGGCGCTGCCGCTGAGCCTCATCGAGGACATGCGCGCCGACGCCGACCTCCTCTCCGTGATGGCCCTGGAACAGAAGCGCCATCCGACGCTCTCCTGCGACTACGGCCGCCCGCTCGGTCCCGACCCCCGCGTGCTGACGCTGCTGGCCGAGCGCCTGGCCGACGCCGCCGCCGAGGTCGCCAGCCTCCGCCTGGTCCCCGCGGCCGCCGGTCCGTTCGACGACGAGCCCGAACGCATCGAGATCGGCGAGACCGCCGTGGTCCTGGTCGGCGACGGCTCCACCAGCCCCGCCGCCAACGCCGACGTCCACCGGGTCTCCCGCCTGTTCTGGGAGACGCACGCCCACGAGTACATGACCGTGGAGACGGCGTTCGTCTCCCTCACCCCGCCCGGTGTCCCCGGCGGTATCGAGCGCTGCCGCCGGCTCGGGGCCAAGCGCGTGATCGTCGTCCCCTACCTGCTGTTCGGCGGCGGGGTGCTCGACCGCGTCTGGGCCCAGGCCATGGCCTACGCCGCGGGCCACCCCGACCTCGACGTCCGGTGCGCCGACGTCATCGGCGACTGCGAGGGCCTGGCCGACGTGGTCGTCGACCGCTACGAGGAGGCGCTCGGCGGCGTCATCTGCTGACGGCCCCTCCCGCCTGGAAGGCGGGGGATCCGGCGCGGCGTGTGTCCTCGCCGCCCGGCGCCGGGGACGTCCTGCCGGGGTGTCCTAATGTTGCCGCATGCGACGAAGGACGGGGCCGGCGATGGCCGGCGCTGCGATCCTGGTCTGGGGCGAGTGGCTGAACCGGCGCTGGTCCCGGGCCCTCGTGGGAGACGGCGAGGGCGACTCCGAGGCCGTGGTCGTGCTGGGCTATCGGAACCCCCAGGCGACGGCGAACCTCGTCAATCGCTGGCGGGTCCGTGCCGGCATCCGCTCCGTCTCCGCCGACCGCGCACGCGACACTCGCGTGATCTTCAGCGGCGGCGCCGTCGGCGGTGCCGTCCCGGAGGCCCGGCTGATGGCCGACTACGCGAAGTCGGTGCTCGGGTTCGACGGCACACTGCTCCTTGAGGAGCAAAGCGCCACGACGTGGGAGAACATCACGAACGTGATCCCGCTGCTTGAGGGCGCCGACCGCATCAAGATCGTCTCCCAGCCGGCTCACGCGCTCAAGGCCCGCGCGTATCTGCGGCGGCAGCGTCCTGATCTGGCCAGGAGGCTCGTACGCGCGGACGACTACCGCCCCGGCGAGTGGACGGCCGTCAAACCGCTGCTGGCCCTGTACGGGCTCTGGACGCTCCGGGGTATCAAGGCCGGCGAACGGAAGGTCTCGCTGCGGGGCCTCGAAACCGTCGCGCCGCCCGGGAGGGGTTCGGGGCGTTCACGCCACGGAGCGCGGGGTTCCACGGAACGCCAGGGTTCCACGGAACGCCAGGGTTTCGCGGAACGCCGGGTTTTCGCGGAAACTGAACGGCATGACCCTCCTTGAGCAGACCATCACCGCGATCAGGCCCGCCGACCCCGCCGCGCTGGCCGCGGCCAGGTCCCACCAGGACAACCTGACCAAACCCCGCGGATCCCTGGGCGCCCTGGAGGAGGTGGCGGTACGGCTGGCCGGAGCCGCCGCGGTCAACCCGCCGCCGATGCCGTTCCCGGCGGCGCTGGCCATCTTCGCCGCCGACCACGGCGTCCACGCCCAGGGGGTGAGCCCGTGGCCGCGGGAGGTCACCGCCCAGATGGTCGGCAACTTCCTCGCGGGCGGCGCGGTGGCCAACGCCTTCGCGGCCCAGGTCGGCGCCTCGGTGACGGTCGTGGACGTCGGCGTCGCCGCCGACCTCGAACCGGCGCCGGGCCTGACGGTCAGCAAGGTCGCCTACGGCACCGCCGACATGTCGCAGGGGCCGGCGATGACCGCCGATCAGGCGGTCGCCGCCCTGGAAGCCGGAATCACCGTGGCCCGAGACCTCGTCGAGCACGGCGCCCGGTGCCTGGTCACCGGGGACATGGGCATCGCCAACACCACGGCCTCGGCCGCGTTGATCTGTGCCTTCACCGGCCGGGACCCGAACGTCGTGACCGGCAGGGGGACCGGCGTCGACGACGAGACGCTGGCACGGAAGGTCGCGGTGATCCGGCGCGCGCTGCGGATCAACGGCCTGGCCGCCGGCCCGGCGGAGAGCGCGGACGCCCTGGACGCTTCGGAGGGCTCGGGCCGCTCGGAGGGCTCGTGGAGCTCGGACGGTCGGGGCGGTCCTGAGGGCTCGGGCGGCCGGGAGGGCTCGGGCGGCGCGTCCGGCGAAGCGCCGGCGCGATCGGCGCTGGAGACGCTGGCCGCGGTCGGCGGGCTGGAGCACGCGGCGATCGCCGGGTTCATCCTGGGCGGGGCCGCCGCCCGGGTGCCGGTCATCCTCGACGGCGTCATCGCGGGCTCGGCCGCGCTCGCGGCCGCCGCGCTGGCCCCCGGCTCGGTGGACCACTGCGTCGCCGGACACCGCTCGGCCGAACCGGGCCACGCCGTCGCCCTCGATCATCTGGGCCTGCGGCCCCTGGTGGAGCTGGAGATGCGACTGGGGGAGGGGACCGGCGGGCTGCTCGCCCACCCGCTGGTCTGCGCCGCCGTCAGAGTGATGCACGAGGTCGCGACCTTCGACTCGGCCGGGGTCACGGACAAGGAGGCGTGAGCCTTCCCCGATCCGGTGATCGGTGCGGGGCCCGCCGTACCGATCACCGGAGGACCCGGTGAGCCTGGAAGAGGTCGGGAGACCGGGAGGCCGGAGGAGGCCGGAAGGCCGGGGAGACCGGGCGAGATCACGGAAGGCCGTCCGGAGATCGCCTGAGACCCCGGAGGGACCGTGCGAAGGTTCCGGAGAGACCACGCGGAGGTTCCGGGGAGATCACGGAAAACGGAGGTTCCGGGGGGAGCGGGAAGTCGTGGGGGCGACGGGGATGTGTTCCTTACCCTGTTGGGAACTCTGTTGGGGCGGAGGCAGTCAACTACACGTCACAAGCCGGTAGGTTTGCCTCCTGACGCTCCATGCCCACCGATCGACCGCGAACAGGAGATCTGCCGCATGTCGCCCTATCTGCTGGGTTTGCGCCTCTCCGGACGGCGGGTGCTCGTCGTGGGCGGTGGACGCGTCGCCCAGCGGCGGGTCCCGGCGCTGCTCGACGCCGGTGCGCTGGTCACCGTCATCTCTCCGGAGGTCACCCACGCCCTCGACGACCTCATCGCGGCCGGCCGCGTGATCTGGGAGGCCAGGCCGTACGAGGTGGGCGACCTGGACGGGGCCTGGCTGGTGCAGGCGTGCACCGACGACCGGGCGGTCAACGCGGCGGTGGCCGCCGAGGCCGAGGCCAAGCGGATCTGGTGCGTGCGCGCCGACGACAGGGAGGCCTCGGCGGCGTGGACCCCCGCCCGCGGACGGGTCGACGAGATCGACGTGGCGGTCACCGCCGGTGGTGATCCCCGCCGGGCGGCGGGGATCCGGGACGCCGTGGTGACGGCGTTGCGCGACGGCACGATCGACGCCCGGCGCGGCCGTACCAAACCGGTGGGTGTGGCGCTGGTCGGCGGGGGTCCCGGTGACCCGAGCCTGATCACGGTGCGCGGCCGGCAATTGCTCGCCCAGGCCGACGTGGTCGTCGCCGACCGGCTCGCGCCGCGCGCCCTGCTCGACGAGCTTCCCCCGGACGTCGAACTGATCGACGCCGCGAAGGTCCCCTACGGCCGGTCCATGCTCCAGGAGGAGATCAACGGACTGCTGGTCGAGCACGCCAAGCAGGGCAAATTCGTGGTCCGCCTCAAAGGGGGCGACCCATTCGTCTTCGGGCGCGGCGGAGAGGAACTGCTCGCCTGCGCCCGCGAAGGCATCCCGGTCATCGTCGTACCGGGCATCACCAGCCCCGTCGCGGTGCCCGCCGCGGCGGGTGTCCCGGTGACGCACCGCGGCGTCAGCCAGGAGTTCCACGTGGTGTCGGTCCATGTTCCGCCCGGCGATCCGCGATCGACCGTCGACTGGCCGAACCTGGCGGGTTCCAACGGAACCCTGGTGCTCATGATGGCCGTCGAACGAATCGGGATAATCGCCGAAACTCTTATCCATGAGGGACGTTCGCCGGAAACTCCCGTGATGGTGGTACAGGACGGTACTCTTCCCACCCAACGGGCTCTCCACGCGACGTTGTCCACCGTGGCGGAGCGCGTGACCGCGTCCGGGATCCGGCCACCTGCGATCGTGATCGTCGGCGATGTCGTGAAGGTCGGCCAGGAGGTCGATATGGTTCGAGCGGAGCGCGTACCGTGAAGTCGCCTGCCAACAGGCCCCCCCACCCGGACGAGCGTGATCGCCGAGTCGCCCGCGCCTCACGGGAGCCCTCCGGCGACGCCGCTCCGGACGACGCCGAGTCGCCCGGGGAGCAGACCCTCGCCTTCGGAGCCATCGACCCCGCCAAGGACCCCCGCGCGTCCGGCCGGCCCCCGGCCGTCGGGGACGCCGGCGGATCCACCGCCCCGCCCGCCGATGATCCGATGGCCGCCTTCCGTGCCGCCGCGGCGGCGGCCCAGGCGAGAATCGCGGCCCTGACCGGCGACGCGCCCGCGCCCCGCGAGGGCGCCGCGGGACCGCCCCCGCCGGGTGCGGGGCCTGCCCGTCATCCGGGGGGAACGCCCGCGCGGCCCGATGTTCCCGGACGGCCCGCGGACGCGCCTGCCCGGCCCTCGGGCGAGGTGCCCCCGCGGAGTGGGGCCGCCTCCCCGCCGGTGAACGGTCCCGCCGGCCCGCCGACGGGCGACCCGCTCGCGGACTTCCGCGCCGCCGCGACGGCCGACGACCCGATGGCCGCCTTCCGTGCCGCCGCGGCGGCGGCCCAGGCGAGGATCGCGGCCCTGACCGGCGACGCGCCCGCGTCGCCGGCGGGCGGTCATGAAGCCTCATCAGCCGCCCCCATGAGCAGCGCTCCCGTGGAGAAGGCCCCCGTGGGCGACGCCCCGGTCTCCTCTCCAGACTCTCCCGAGGGCGTGACCTCCGCAGGCTCTCCCGGGGCCTCTCCGGGCTCTCCCGAGGGTGCGACCTCCGCGCCTCCCTCCCCGGACCGGTCCGGGGAGGCGTCCACGTCCGCCCGCATCGACGACGCAGGCGAGGGTCCCGGCGAGAACGGGGAGACCACCGGGGCCGCGCCCGCTCACGTCGTGGCCGGCCCGGCCGACGGCCCGGACCTCGTCGGCGACTCGGACCGCGTGGACGACTCGGACCATGCAGACGACTCGGACCGCGTGGACGACTCGGCTCCCGTACACGATCAGGTCCTCGCGGATGTCCAGGACCCCGTCGCGTCCGAGGCCGTACCCGCCGCTGAGCCCGTGCGTGACCGGACTTCCGGGGACGTCCGGGATCCCGTCGTCTCCGAGGCCGTACCCGATTCGGAGCCCGTCGTGTCCGGGGCCGCGCAGGTCCCGGACATCGCGCGGGTCCCGGACCCCGCGCAGGTCTCGGACCCCGAGCAGGTCCCGGATCCCGCGCGTGGTCCGGGCCTCGGAGAGGACTCGGAGCCCGTCCGGGATCCGGCGCCCGATGAGGGCCCGGTCGCCGCACACGACCCGCGTTCCGTGCGCGACCCGGGTCCTGCGCCTGCCCCGGGTCCTGCGCCCGCCCCGCGTTCCGCGGACGGCCCGGACCGGATGCGGGAGACCCCGCTGCCCGACGCCGCCGCCGGCCTCCTGAGCCGCGCGCTGACCGCCGTGCGCGAGGGCGTCACCGGCCTGAGGTTCGGCCTCGACCTCCCCGGGGCCGAGGAATCGCGGCGGGCTCAGGAGGAGGTCCTCGCCCAGCTCGACGACTACGTGATCCCCCGGGTCCGTACGAGCACCGCCCCCGCGCTGGTGGTCATCGCGGGCTCGACCGGCGCGGGCAAGTCCACACTGCTCAACACCCTGTCCGGGGCCCGGGTCAGCCCCACCGGCGTGCGCCGTCCGACCACCGCCACCCCGGTTCTCGCCTGTCACCCCGACGACCGGGACTGGTTCGCCAAGGGCGACGTGCTGGGAAGCCTGCGCAGGCAGGAGACCGTCCCGGCCGCGGTCGGCCGTGACTCCCTGGTGCTCGCTCCCGCGGAGGGTCTTCCGGCGGGCATGGCCCTGCTCGACACCCCGGACATCGACTCGGTCGTCGAGGAGCACCACGAGATCGCCCACCGCATGCTCGACGTGGGCGATTTATGGATATTTGTCACCACAGCGACTCGTTACGCCGACGCCCCGGCGTGGCGACTGCTGCGTCTGGCCAAGGAGCGCGGGGCCGAGCTGGCCATCGTGCTCTCCCGGGTGCCGCCCAGGTCGCGTGACGTGGTCACCAAGCACTTCTTCAGGATGCTGGCCGAGTACGGCCTGGGCGACGTCGAGCGCTTCGTCGTCGAGGAGAGCAAGGTCACCGGCGGCATGCTCCCCGCCCACGAGGTCGCCGAGCTCCGCGACTGGCTGACCGGGCTGTCCATCGACGAACAGCGCCGGGCGCGCGCCGTACAGGCGACGCTGTCCGGCGTGCTCGACAGTTTCCGCACCCGGATGCCCGCGCTGGCCCGGCAACTGGAGTTCCAGGTCGCGTTCCGGGGAGAGCTCCGCCGGGACGTGGACGCCGTCTACGGCGGGGCGCTGGCCGCGATCGAGAAGGCGACCGGCGACGGCTCGCTGCTCTGCGGCGAGGTGCTCGCCCGCTGGCAGGACTTCGCGGGCTCGGGCGACCTCATGCGGACCCTGCACCTGCGCAGGCCCGGCCGGTTCGCGGGCAAGGCGGACCGGCAGGCCCCCGAGCGGATCACCGCGCTGAAGGCGGCGCTCCGGGCGGGCCTGGAGTCCGTCGTCATCTCGGCGGCGCAGCGGGCCTCCGAGGAGGCCGTCTCCCGCTGGTCGCAGCGGCCCGGCACGGAGAAGATCCTGGCGGTCGCCCCGGATCTCGGCCGCGCCTCCGACGACCTGGCGCGCAGGACCGGCCGTACCATCGCCGCCTGGCAGGACCACATCGTCGAGCTGATCCGCACCGAGGGCGTGAGCAAGCGGTCGGTGGCGCGGCTGGTCTCGTTCGACGTCGAGTCGCTGGCGCTGGTCTTCACGGTGGGCCTCCTCGGGCACGGTCCGGCGGAGGCCGCCGGGCCCGGTTCGGGAACCCTGCCGCAACGGCTCGTCAACGCCCTGCTGGGTGCCGAGTCGGTGCGGACCATCGGCGCCAGGGCCCGCAGCGACCTGCACGCCCGGATCGGCGCGATCTTCGACGACGAGACGTCGCGTCACACCCGGGTCCTCGACGGCGCGGGTGTGCCGGACGAGTCCGCCGCCACCCGCCTCTACCAGGCGGCGTACAACCTTGAAGTGGTCCGCGCGGGGCGAGGTGCCCCCGCGGTGAACGAGGAACGGTAAGCGAGCGATGACCACCGTTGGCACCACCCGTACCCGGCAGGGAATCGGCGTCAGGCTCGCCGCACTGGCCCGGGTCGTGGAGCTGGGACCGGACAGGGTCGATCCCGAGATCCTCAGCGGCTCGGGGCGACTGCTGCTGCGCGCCGGAGACCGGCTCAAGCTCTCCTCCGAGCACACCGTGGTCGCGCTCGCCGGAGGCACGGGGAGCGGCAAGTCGACCCTGTTCAACGCGGTCTCCGGTCTGGAGCTGTCGCCGACCGGGGTCCGCCGCCCCACGACGGCCCGTACCCACGCCTGCGTGTGGGGCCTGGACGGCGCCGGTCCGCTGCTCGACTGGCTGCAGATCCAGTGGCGGCACCGTTTCGCCAGGGCCAGCGCGCTGGACCGGGGGGAGGGCCGGTTGCACGGGCTGATCCTGCTCGACCTGCCCGACCACGACTCCATCCGGGCGCTCACCGACACCGAGGCGGACCGGCTCATCCAGATCGCCGACCTCGTGGTGTGGGTGCTCGACCCGCAGAAGTACGCCGACGCCTCCACCCATCGCCGCTACGTCACCGAGCTGGCCGGGCACGACGCGGTGACGATCTTCGTGCTCAACCAGGCCGACCGCCTGGAGCCGGAGGAGCGGGCCGAGTGCGTCTCCGACCTGGCGGACCTGCTGCGCCGCGAAGGGGTCACCGACCCCGTCATCGTCACCACCTCCGCGCTCACCGGGGAGGGCGTCGATGAGCTGAAGGCCGTCCTCGCCGAGACCGTCACAAGGCGCCGTGCGGCGGTCCAGCGCATCGAGGCCGACCTGGACCGGCTCACCGCGCGGCTGACGAAGGCCATGCCCGCGGAGGGAGCCCCGGCCGCCGCCGCGTCCGTCGACGAGGCCCGCAGGATCGGCCTGACCGACGCCCTCTGCGACGCCGTCGGCGTGCCCGCCGTCGGAGAGGCCATGGAGAACGTGTACGGCGTGCGGGCGACGGAGTGGCTGGGCTGGCCGTACGCCCGCTGGACCGCCGCGCTCCGGCCCGACCCGCTGAGCAGCCTGCGCCTGGGCGGGCTGAAGGAGGAGATCCGCGGTCTGACCGGGGGCGCGGTCAGCGCCCAGCCCGCCGAGGTGGACAACGCGGTGCACGCCCTGGCCGACGGCCTGACCACCGGCATGCACGAGGCGTGGCGCAACGGGATCAGGGACGCGGCGCGTTCCCACGCGGACCGGCTTCCCGGGGTGCTCTCCGAGGAGCTGTCGGAGGTCGCGCCGCGCCTCGACCGGGTCCCCGCCTGGTGGCGGCTGGCGCGGGTCTGGCAGTACCTGCTCGTCCTGCTCTTCGTGGCCGGTCTCGCCTGGGCGGGTACGGCTTTCGCCTACGGAGTGTTCGGCGCGGGGAAGCCGCCCGCGGCGCTGGAGTTCTTCGCGGACGCGGCCTCGCTGCCGTGGGTGGGGCTGATGATGTTCTCGGTCCTGGGGCTCGGCCTGCTCTCCGCCACGGCCGCCCGCAACATCGTCGCGATGCGGGCGGAGAACGAGCGGGAGCGCCTGGAACGGGAGATGCGCCGCAGGGTGGCCGCGGTGGCCGGAGAGCTGGTGATCGATCCGGTGGAGAAGGAACTGAGCAGGTACAACGAGTTCTACGCCGCCATGCGCGGCGTCCAGGGGTGACGTCTTCCGTTCTCTGTGGGGCCGGGGTTGTCCACAGGGCCGGGGCGTGATCACGCGGTCATCCACAGAACGACGTTCGGAGACCCGTGCCGATGGCGGCACGGGCCATCGTGTCCTCAGGCCGCGGGCAGCCCGCCCGCCTTCACGGGAGATCACGATGAACGACATCCAGATCACGCTGACCGGCAACGTCGCGGCGCCGCCGCGCCAGCACACCTTCCCCGACGGAAGCCGGGTCACCTCGCTCAAGGTCGCCTCGACCAGTCGTTACTTCGACAGGGACAACCAGCAGTGGTGCAACGGCGAGACGACGTACTTCGGCGTCCGCTGCTTCCGCGGGCTCGCTGACAACGTCGCCCAGTCGGTACGGCTCGGCCAGCCGATCGTCGTGCAGGGGCGGTTGCGGATACGCGAGTTCGTCCACGAGGGCGAGCGTCGTTTCATGCCCGAGGTGGAGGCCAACTCACTCGGCCACGACCTGCGTTGGGGCCTCGGGAGCTTCACCAAGCCGATGCGGGGCGGGAACGCCCCGTCGCTGGGCCGCGACGAGCGGAGCGAGCTCGACCACGGGACGCACGACTGGGCCATGGGCGGTACGGCGGCCCTCACGTCCGCACCCGTTCCCGGTGCCGCGGCGGGATCCGTCCCGGACGCCGTGACGCCGTCCGTTCCGGGCACCGCGGCGGTGTCCTCTCCCGGAGCCCTCACGCTGGTCCGGTCCGGCGACGGCGCCGCGGGCGGCCAGGATCCGGCGGGGCACGACGCGACCGTTGGGACGGGGGCGGAGAGGACCGGCATGGAGGAGGCCGGCGCGGAGGCCGTCGTGAAATCCACCGGGGACTCCACCGTGGAGTCCCCGGTGGAGCGGGCCGGGGAGGAGGTCACAGGCGCGGAGCGGGCCGCCGGTGAGGGTGCCGCTGTGGAGAGGGCCGGCGGGGAGGCCCCCGGCGAGGCCGCGCGGAAGCCGTCAGGACGGAGATCCCAGAGGCGGGAGTCACCGGTGCCGGAGGAGACGGACGAGACGCCGTGGCCCGTCGAGGTGCGCGCGGCGGCCTGAACCGGTGATCGGATCGGCCTGAGCGTGATGCCTGCCGGGCGGGTGTTCCGCTACGGTTCCCCGGCGCGGCAGGCATCATAGGCCAGGAGCGCGTCGAGCCGGTGAAGGCGATGTTTCCGAGGTGGCCGACCGCGCCTCCCCTCGGGAGCGAGGATCATGATCCGCCGTTACATCGCCTGGCGCGACCGCAACGCCGGCGACTCCCGCCTACGGAGGATCGTCAACAGGGCGGACGTGGCCTGACGCGGCATAGCTCAGTCGGCCAAGGCGGCGACCAGCCGTGTGACCAGTGTGCGCGTCTCCTCGACCGACCTGAGCACCGTCGCGGGAATGCGGCAGGTGGTCGAGGAGGTGACGGCGACCACCGAGGCCGTGGACGGGCTGGTGCTCGCGGCCCAGCGTTTCCGCCCCAGGCGCGAAGAGACGGCGGACGGGCTGGAATTCACCTTCGCGCTCGCCTACCTGAGCCGCTTCGTCATCGGCCATGACCTGATGGGACACCTGGAACGCGCCGAGGCGCCCGTCGTGATGAACATCGCCGGACCCGGCGGCTTGCCGGGTCGCATCAACTGGGACGACCTCCAATGGCGCGAAGGCTATACGGGGATGCGCGCGGCGATGCAGTCCTCTCGCTGCAACGACCTGCTGGGAACCGCCTTCCCCGCCCGCTACCCGGCCGCTCGCACGCGCTATGTCCTCTACAACCCCGGCTTCGTGAACACGGGCATGGCCGACCCGTTGCCGCAGCCCATGCGTGCCGTCACCAAGGCGCTCGCCCGGCTCTTCGCGATGCCGGTCGGCAAGGCGATCGTGCCGATCGCCGCACTGCTGGACGCCGCGCCGGGACCCGCCCTCACCGCCTGCATGCGCGGCAGACCGTTGTCGCTGACCGGCAAGGATTTCGACCCGGCCGCCGCTGCACGCCTCGATCGCATGACGACGGACATCCTCGGGCAGATCACTACAACTCGGTGACCCCTCGTGGCGGCCCCACGGTAGTCCGGGAAGCGAGCTTCCCGCTCGGCTTTCCCGCGGAGGCGTTCCGGTCTGGCAGAGGTGTTCTCCGGATGACGAGGTTCCCGCGGTGGGCTTCCGGTGCCGGGCGGTGTCCCCGGGAGACCCGAGGGGTGAGGGGGCATCGGCCGGACGCGGCCGGTGCTCCGCCGGGAGGGCGGTGGCGCCGGTGGAGACGGCCCGATGGTCTTGCCCGTGCCAGATGCCGGAGCACCTGTCAGGTCCAGGTCACACCCCGCAGCATGGCTGCTCCTTTCCCACGCGGTCCGCTCGGCGGGGAGCGGGTCCTTTCGCTCGCGGGCCGTCGAGACACGCGCCCACCCGCTCAAGGTAGCGGTTCCCGTCGCGCGCCGCACACTCCGCAACTATCGTGTTACACATCGTTAGTCGGAGAAGGGGGCGACATGACGGCACCCGGTCACACCTCGGTCAAACCGCGTGACGGTGTGACGGCCTTGGCTGATCGCTGGCCCTTGCTTGGGCAGCGCCGTCCACTGGTCGTCTATCTTTGCGCGATCGTAGCGCTCGATTTCCTCGCCGTCGGCTTCTTCGCCGTCTCGACGGACTTCCGCTGGCACGACGTGCTCACCTTCACCGCGCTGATGGCGTGCGGAGCCGTCTGCATCGAGGCGACCCGCAGGCTCGGCATGCCCGCCGGCGTCTCGCGCGACCTGCTGTCGGCCTGGTGGCTGCCCGTCGCGTTGCTGCTGCCTCCGGTGTACGCGCTGCTGTCGCCGATCCCGCTCCAGATCCTGCTGCAGAAGCGCGTGCGCGAGACGGTGGCCTACCGGCGGGTCTTCAGCTCGGCCGCCATCGGCCTGGCCGCGTGCTCGGCCTCGGTGCTGTTCCACTCCGTCGTGGGCGATCTGAGCGCGCTGACCACCGGGGCAGGGGTGCCGATCCTCGTCGCCGTGGGGTGCGCGGCCCTGTTCACGGTGCTCAACACCGCGTTGATCGCCATCGCCGCGCACGCGGCGGCGCCCGACAGCCGGTGGAGGGAGGTGCTGTGGAACCGGGAGAACCTGCTGCTCGACGTGGTCGAGCTGTGCGTCGGCATCCTCGTCGCGATCACCTGCGGGCTGAACCTCGCCCTGCTGGTGCTGGCACTGCCGCCGGTGATGCTGCTCCAGCGCAGCCTGCTGCACGCCCAGCTCCAGGCCGCGGCCCGCACCGACCCGAAGACCGGCCTGCTCAACGCGGCGGCCTGGCAGCGCGAGGCCGACACCGAGATCGTCCGGGCCCGACGCACGGGGGAGACGCTGGCCCTGCTGATCGTGGACATCGACCACTTCAAGCGGGTCAACGACACCTACGGCCACCTGGTCGGCGACCAGGTGCTGGCCGGCGTCGCCTCGACCATCCGCAGCCAGCTGCGGGACTACGACGTGGTGGGCCGGTTCGGAGGCGAGGAGTTCGTCGTCCTGCTGCCCCGGGCCGATGTGACCGAGGCGCGCAGGGTCGCCGAGCGGCTGCGGTCCCGCATCGGGCGGATGGCGGTCCCCGCCGACGACAATCTCGTCACGGTGACGATCTCCGCCGGCGTCGCGATCATGAGCATGCACGGAGACGACCTGATCGAGTTGCTCGCCGCCGCGGACCTCGCTCTTTACCAGGCCAAGGAGATGGGCCGCGACCGGATCTGCCTTCCCGTCGCCGTGATTCCCCGGCCCACCGGCCCCGGACCCCGGCCGCCCCTAGCAAAGCCCGAGAGGCCCTAAGCTAGAAGTCATGCCGGAGTACATCTATACATTGCAGCGCGTGCGCAAGGCGCACGGCGACAAGGTCGTCCTCGACGACGTCACCTTGTCGTTCCTGCCGGGCGCCAAGATCGGCGTCCTGGGCCCCAACGGCACCGGAAAGTCGACGCTGCTGAAGATGATGGCGGGTCTGGAGCAGCCGTCCAACGGCGACGCCCGGCTCATGCCCGGCTTCACCGTCGGCATGCTCCAGCAGGAGCCCCCGCTGAACGAGTCGAAGACCGTGCTCGGCAACGTCGAGGAGGGCGTCGCCGAGACCAAGGCCATGCTCGACCGGTTCAACGAGATCAGCGAGCTGATGGCCACCGACTACAGCGACGAGCTGCTGGAGGAGATGGGCAAGCTCCAGGAGGTCATCGACCACCGCAACGCGTGGGATCTCGACAGCCAGCTCGAACAGGCGATGGACGCCCTGCGCTGCCCGCCCCCGGACGCCGACGTCACCACGCTCTCCGGTGGTGAGCGCCGCCGGGTCGCGCTGTGCAAACTGCTGCTGGAGCAGCCCGACCTGCTGCTGCTCGACGAGCCCACCAACCACCTCGACGCCGAGAGCGTCCAGTGGCTGGAGTCGCACCTGGAGAAGTACCCCGGCACCGTCCTGGCCGTCACCCACGACCGTTACTTCCTGGACAACGTCGCCACCTGGATCCTGGAGCTCGACCGCGGCCGTTGCCACCCCTACGAGGGCAACTACTCCACCTACCTCGAGGCCAAGGCCGCCCGGCTCAAGCTGGAGGGTCAGAAGGACGCCAAGCGCAAGAAGCGCCTGGAGGAGGAGCTGGAGTGGGTCCGCTCCAACGCCAGGGCCCGCCAGACCAAGAGCAGGGCGCGTCTGCAGCGCTACGAGGAGATGGCCGCCGAGGCCGACAAGTACCGGAAGCTGGACTTCGAGGAGATCCAGATCCCGCCGGGCCCGCGCCTGGGCACCACGGTCATCCGTGCGGAGAACCTCACCAAGGGCTTCGGTGACCGTGTCCTGATGGACGACCTGTCGTTCGACCTGCCCCGCAACGGCATCGTCGGCGTCATCGGTCCCAACGGCGTCGGCAAGACCACCCTGTTCCGGATGATCACCGGGGGGGAGACGCCGGACAGCGGGAAGATCGTCGTCGGTGAGACCGTCCAGATCTCCTACGCCGACCAGAGCCGCGGAGGCATCGACCCGCAGAAGAACGTCTGGGAGGTCGTCTCCGACGGGCTCGACCACATCAAGGTCGGCCAGGTGGAGATGCCGTCGCGCGCCTACATCGCCGCGTTCGGCTTCAAGGGCCCGGACCAGCAGAAGAAGGCCGGTGTCCTGTCCGGTGGCGAGCGCAACCGGCTCAACCTGGCCCTGACCCTCAAGCAGGGCGGCAACGTGCTGCTGCTGGACGAGCCCACCAACGACCTCGACACCGAGACGCTCTCCAGCCTGGAGAACGCGCTGCTCGAGTTCCCGGGCTGCGCGGTCATCACCTCGCACGACCGGTGGTTCCTCGACCGCATCGCCACCCACATCCTGGCGTGGGAGGGCGACTCCGACTGGTTCTGGTTCGAGGGCAACTTCGCCGACTACGAGAAGAACAAGGTCGAGCGCCTGGGGGCCGACGCGGCGCGTCCGCACCGAGTCACCTACCGCAAGCTCACCCGCGACTGACGCGGAACGGCATGAGGCGGCCCGCCGCACCCCGTACGGGGAGCGGCGGGCCGCCTCATGCGTCCTGGCCGTCTCGCGATTCCGAGCCGTCTCCGCCTCCGGCTGTCTCACGCCTCCGGCCGTCTCGTACGGCGAGACGGCCTCGCGTGCCCGGGTGGCTTCACGCGTCCGGGCCCGGCCGCCCGCCGGGTCAGGGCGTGTGCAGCCAGGCGGCGGTGTCCGGGGGGAGCAGATAGCCGTCCACCGGCGCGCTGCCGATCAGCACGTGCTCGTGCGGGGGAAGCGGCACCGGCTCGGTGCCGCAGTTGAGGACGCACGTCAGCGGGCCGCGGGTGAAGACGAGGGCGTCCTCGGGGGAGTCGAGCCAGGTGATCCCGCCGGGCAGGGCGCCGCGCAGCTCGCGCCGGGCGCGCAGCGCCTCCTTGTAGAAGTGCAGGGTCGATCCCGGGTCGGCGGTCTGCCGTTCGGCGGTCAGCGCGGCCCAGTCGCCCGGCTGCGGCAGCCACGCCCCCGCCCCGTCGGGTGAGAAGCCGTACGGCGCGGCCGTACCCGACCAGGGCAGTGGCACCCGGCACCCGTCCCGGCCCGGCAGCGAACCCTCGGAGCGGCGGAAGACGGGGTCCTGGCGCACCTCCGGGGGAAGATCCTTGACCTCGGGGAGTCCGAGTTCCTCCCCCTGGTACAGATATGCCGACCCCGGCAGGGCCAGCATGGCGAGCAGGGCGGCCCTGGCGCGGGCCAGGCCGGCCGTGGAGTTCGCCAGACCCTCGCCGTACCGGGTGACGTGGCGGACCACGTCGTGGTTGGACAGCACCCACGTCGGAGCGGTCACCGCGGCCAGGGTGTCGTCGATGACCTTCCGGAACGCCGTGGCCGACCACGGCGCCTCCAGCCAGGCGAAGTTGAAGCTCTGGTGCAGCTCGTCGGGACGCAGGTACAGGGCGAGGTCCTCGGCGGAGTCGGTCCATACCTCGCCGATCGCCATCCGCTCCCCGGGGTAGGAGTCGAGGACCTTGCGCCACTCCCGGTACACCTCGTGCACCTCGGGGCGCCCCCAGATCGGCGACTCGGACCGGAACGCCTGGTCCTCGGGGGGCAGGTCGGGCAGGCCGTCGGCCTTGTAGAGGCCCATCGCCACATCGATCCGGAACCCGTCCACCCCGCGGTCCAGCCAGAACCTCAGCACGTCGAGGAACTCGGCGTGCACGTCGGGGTGGCGCCAGTTGAAGTCGGGCTGCTCCGGCGCGAACAGGTGGAGGTACCACTGCCCGTCGGGGGTCTTCGTCCACGCGGGGCCGCTGAAGGTCGACTGCCAGTTGTTGGGCGGCTCGTCCCCGCCGTCGCGGAAGACGTAGCGGTCCCGGCCCTCACCTCGCAGCGCCGCCCTGAACCAGGGGTGCTCGGAGGAGCTGTGGTTGGGCACGATGTCGACGATCACCCGCAGTCCCAGCGCGTGCGCGTCGCTCACGAGCGCGTCGAAGTCGGCCAGGGTGCCGAACAGCGGGTCGACGTCACGGTAGTCGGCGACGTCGTAGCCGCCGTCGGCCATGGGGGAGGGGTAGAAGGGGGTCAGCCAGATCGCGTCCACGCCGAGCTCGGCGAGGTAGGGAAGACGCTGCCTTATGCCGGGCAGATCGCCGACGCCGTCTCCTGAAGCGTCGGCGAAGCTGCGAACATAGATCTCGTAGACGACGGCATCACGCCACCAGGGGATTTCCATGTGCTTGGATTGCCCTGGCCCGATGCGGTTTATGCGTCGGAGACCCTGCCGTTACCACCCCGTCGGTCAGACGCCCGGCGCGTTGACCATGCTGTGGGCGGCGTACACCAGGTAGTCCCACAGGCGCTTCTCCGCCTCCTCGGGGAGCTCCAGCGAGACCACCGCGTCGTGCATGTGCCGCAGCCAGGCGTCGCGTTCGGCCGGGCCGATGACGAACGGGTTGTGCCGCATCCGCAGCCGCGGGTGGCCGCGCTGCGCGCTGTAGGTGTTCGGGCCGCCCCAGTACTGCATCAGGAAGAGGGTGAGCCGGTCCTCGGCCCCGGCGAGGTCCTCTTCGGGGTAGAGCGGCCACAGCAGCGGGTCTTTCACGACGCCTTCGTAGAAGCGGTGGACGAGACGGCGGAAGGTCTCCTCGCCGCCGACGGCGTCGTAGAAGGACTGTGGTTCCTCGGGGATAGCGGACACGGCTCCAAGCCTAAGCGACGCCGGACCCGGACGGCGTCAGCCGGCGATCGTGATGGCCGCGCGATCCAGGGCCGACTTGACCCGGAGGCGGAGCTCGCGGGCGATCTCGGACTGCCGGGAGGGGATCGTCTTGGCGCTGATCCGGAAGACGATCGCGGTGTCGGAGATCTGCTCGATGCCCCAGACCTGCGGCTCCTCGACCAGGATGACGTCGCGGTAGGCGGGGTCGCCCCACATGTCGTCGACCACCTGCTGGAGCAGCTCCCGGACCGCGGGGATGTCGGAGGCGTAGGCCACCGGGACGTCCACGACGGCGCGGGCCCACCCCTGCGACTCGTTGCCGATCCGGACGATGGTGCCGTTGCGGATGTACCAGACCCGGCCGTCGCTGTCGCGCAGCCGGGTGATGCGCAGGGTGACCGCCTCGACGGTGCCGGCGGCGGCGCCCGCGTCGATCACGTCGCCCACGCCGTACTGGTCCTCCAGGAGCATGAACATGCCGGCGATGAAATCCTTGACGAGTTCCTGGGCGCCGAAGCCCACGGCCACGCCGACGATGCCGACGCTGGTGAGCAGGGGCGCGATGGGGACCGACAGCCGGTCCAGGACGGTCAGCACGGCGGTGCCGAGGATGACGACCGAGGCGACCGACCGCAGCACCGAGCCGATGGTCTCCGCCCGCTGCCGGCGCCGCTCGGCGGCGACCGCGTCGAGACCCTCCAGCGGGATGTTCTGCTTGCCGCGCAACCGGCCGGCGATCGAGCCGCCGTTGGAGGCGGAGGCGCGGCGCACCACCCGGGTGATCAGGCGGTTGGCGACGTTCCGGGTGATCAGTGCGACGAGCACGACGAGAACGATGGCGATCGCGCCGGCGACCGCGGGCGCCCAGGCGGCGGGCAGGACGGACTGCATGAGACTGCAGATTAGCCCTCCACCGTTCTCACATCCCTTGGTAAGGCCCGCACTCATGTCGAGAAGTTGTTCCACTCCTGGCACGTCGGTGGGCGCCGGAGTGGGAGTGGGGGCGGGGGCGAGCAGGAACACGGAGTGGATCCCTCCCGGATCGGGTCGGTAGGCGAAACGGGCAACTCGCGTTGCCAGTCCATATTGCCGACCGATCCGGCCGCCGTCACATCGCGCCGGGGAAGACGGGGACGCCCGGACCGGGGCCGCGGGGGCGGATCCGGAGACGGCCCGGTGGCGGACGGCCCGGCCGGGGCACGCACCCGGAAGCGTGTCCCGTGCCGTTCCCGGGAGGGATCCCTCCGGCCTCCGCCCGGACGGATCCGGGCGGTGGCTTCGTGGACGCCGTGGGAGGGGACGCGGCGGAAGGGGGCGCCGGTCTCTCCTTCACGGCGGATTTCGGGGAGGTCGGCGGGGTGCCCAGCGTCCGAGGACGCTCCGCACCGGATCACCCCGCCGCCCCCGTCGGACCGCGGTGGGCGCGGCGGACGCGGACGGCTGCGACCCCGTCCCCGCCCGCCGCCGGTGTCACTCCCCCACCGCGGCGAGCACTCGTGCGACCTTGGTCGCCGCACCGGCGGGATCCTCGACCGTGTGCATCCGCTCTCCCCAGGACCACCAGTAGTACACGTCCGGGGGGAAGGGGCTCGTGGCCGGCTGCGCCCGGCAGGTGACGTTCTCCGCCAGGCTGGTCGCGTTCGGGTTGATCACGCGGACAAAGGGGCGACCCGATCGGGTACGCACCAATCGTGCGTGTAGTCCTCGGGAGTCAAGTTCTGACACCAATCGCTCTAGGTGTCCGAAGTCGTCTTCCCCCACCTCGTCCCCTCCTCGTTTTCCGGTCGATACCGCACCGAATCCGGTTCGCCTAGCTGTGCGAATCGGCGCTGGTTGGCCAAAGATGACTCACCAGTCGTGAAGGGTCAACGTGGGAAAAACAAGATCGGGATATGCCTTCTCCCAAGCAGGTTGAAAGAAACAGTCCGGCGGAGGACGATCCTTAGCCAATGGCTTCATCTGTACGTTCCGAATAACTCAAGCGTGGGTCATTATTCTCGGTAGGCGCAGTGCGACGTGAGAGTCACGCTGTGTCATCTGGTGAGGACCGGTCAAGTGCGCCAGTCAGCCCGGCTGGTCGTCAGAGAGGGGCCGGAATGTCCGGCAGGCAGCACAGGGAGACGGAATTAGCGCGGCAGATCCGGGCCCGTGGCCTGGCGGCGGGGCAGGTCCCCGCCCAGATCGCCGAGGAGATCTACGACAGGTGCGGCCCGCAGTTCGGGACCACCCGCATCAAGGGACACCGCCTCGCCCACGGCGTCGCGCTGGCCGACGTGATCGAGCAGATACGGGCGCTGTTCGAACGCGACGGCAAGGCGGCGCCGGGGATCGGCGAGACGCTCCTGTCCGCGTACGAGAGCGGGCTCAAGCGGCCCGGTCCCGAGTACCTCCACTACCTGTGCTCCGCCTACCGGGTCGAACCGGCCTCTCTCGGCTACGACGGTCCGTGCATCTGCGGCCACGACCACAAGGCGCCCGTGGTGGCCGGGAGCGATCCCCAGAACAGAAGACCCGACACTTTCCCCGGTACGCGCGAGCCGCTGAACCGCCCGGCTGGCGGCGACCCCTCCGCGAACGGGGGCGAGGAGGACGAGAACGTGCTACGGAGGACGCTTTTACAGCTCCTGGCCGGCGCCGGCGTGACGCTGGACGGCCAGTTGCTCGGATCGGTCGAGAACGTGCGCAGGAGGATGGACGAGACCCTGGTCTCGGCCACCGTCTCGCCCGCGATGCTCGACCAGTGGGAGGAAGCCACGCTCGGCTTCGGACGGCAGTACATGAACACACCGCCGCTGCGCCTGCTGTGCGACGTGCTGCTGGAGTTCAGCGCCGTCCGCAAGGCCATGGAGCATCGGCAACCGGTCGACCTGCAGGAAAGGCTGTGCCGCATGGCGGCCCAGCTCGCCGGACTCAGCGGCATGATCATGGTCAACCTGGGCGACCACAGGATGGCCCGATCCTTCTTCCGGACGGGCCGGACGGCCGCCGACGACACCGGTGACCGGGCTCTGCGAGCCTGGGTCATCGCCCGGGAGGCGCTGGTGCCGCTGTACTACGGGGATCCGCGTGAGGCGCTGAACCTCGCGCGCAAGAGCCGGGACCTGGCGGGGCAGACGCCGTGCGCGGCCCAGGCCATGGCTCCGGTCTTCGAGGCCCGCGCGCTCGCGATGATGGCGGGCGGGGGCAAGAAGGACGTGGTGGACCAGGCCAAGCGGGCGCTGTCGCGGGCCAGGGCGGCGTTCTCCCAGATGACCGCCTCCGAGCAGGACGACTCCACCTTCGGCTACACCGAGCGCCAGCTCTACTTCCACCAGGGCGACGCCCTCGTCAGGCTGGGCCAGCCGATCGAGGCCGACCTCATCCTGGAGCAGGCGCTCACCAAGTACGGCCCGACCGACTGGCTCGACCCGACGATCATCAAGCTCGACCGGGCCAAGTGCCGGCTGCTGGAGGGTGAGGTCGAGGAGGCGTTGGAGATCGCCACGACGGCGCTGTCGGGCCTGAAGGAAGGCTGCAGGCCCGACATCCTGATGCAGCGGGCCTACGAGGTCGCCAAGGCGGTCGAGACCCGGGCCCCGGGCCACCCCGGCCTCAAGGAGTATCTGGAGGCGGTGCGCACCGCCTCGGTGACGGCCCCGATCACGGGCGAGGTCACATGAGGGTACGGCGTTACCGCTGGTCCGATCTCGAATCCGTGTGGGCGCTGCACCAGATCTGCCTCGCGCAGGTCGGTCTCGCCCCGGGGGACGGCGTCTACTACGAGGACGACTTCCCGCGGATCCACGAGATCTACCTGGCGGACCGGGGGGAGTTCCTGGTCGGGGAGGTCGACGGCGGACGGGTGGTCGCCATGGGCGGGCTCCGCCGCATCGACGACCGGACCGCCGAGATGTGCCGTATCCGGGTGCATCCGGAATTCCAGCGGCGCGGATTCGGCGCCGGGATCGTCGCGGAGCTGGAGGCGCGGGCGATCGTGCTCGGTTACACGCGGCTCCGCGGCGACACCACGCTGAACCAGCCCGCCGCGATCGAGCTGTACCGGAAGTACGGCTGGCGGGAGATCAGCCGAGAGGAACGCGGGGGATGTGTGGTGATTTATGGCGAAAAAGAGCTGGTTGAAGTCGTATCACCTTTGTTGAATCAACGATAATTCAAACCCTTTCGGCATTTGATGTTTGCCTCGTGATGCCGTACCGGAATACTCGCTTCTCGTACCTGTGGTCCCTTTCCCTGGAGGTACGGTGAAGAAGATCATTGTCCACAAGCCCGGCACCGTCCGGCTGAGTGGCACGGCCAGCGCCATCCACGAGGGTTGAGGCAGCCGGCCCGCCGTCACCGTCATCGGCAGTGGCGCGGGTTCGGCGCCGGCGAAAGGCGCGCGGAGGCCCCCGATCGGCCCCCGCAGGCCCTGGAGGGGTCGTACCCTGCATGGTGGCACCGGTACGATCCGACCTTCACGGTCTGACCTCCAGGGATGAAACATGAGCGAGCGAGTCGACGGAGCCGGCGCGAGCCGGGCGGGCGGGCGGAGCCGATGAGCCCGGCGGCGGAGTTCGTGCTGACCCTGTCCTGCCCGGACCGCCCCGGGGTGGTGGCCGCGGTCTCCGGTCTCCTGGCCGGGCACGGCTGCAACATCCTGGAGAGCCAGCAGTTCGGCGATCCGGTGGCCCGGCGGTTCTTCCTCCGGGTGCAGTTCGCCTCACCGATCCCCGAGGCCGAGCTGCGCACCGCCCTCGCCGCGCTCGCCCCGGAGTTCGGCATGGATCTCAAGCTGCGCGACACCGCCGTCAAGCCGCGCGTGCTGGTCATGGTCAGCAGGTTCGGCCACTGCCTCAACGACCTCCTCTACCGGACCCGCTCGGGCCTGCTCGACATCGAGATCGTCGCCGTGGTCTCCAACCACCCCGACATGCGTCCGCTGACCCAGTCGTACGGCATCGACTACCACCACCTGCCGGTCACCGCCGAGACCAAGGCCCGGCAGGAGGCGGAGGTGCTGGCGCTGGTCGACCACTACCGCGCCGACCTGGTGGTGCTGGCCCGCTACATGCAGGTGCTGTCGGAGGACCTCTGCGTCAAGCTCGCCGGCAACGTGATCAACATCCACCACTCGTTCCTGCCGTCGTTCAAGGGGGCCAAGCCGTACCACCAGGCCCACTCGCGCGGGGTGAAGCTGATCGGCGCGACCGCCCACTACGTCACCGCCGATCTCGACGAGGGGCCGATCATCGAGCAGGAGGTGGCGCGGGTCAACCACACCCACTCCGCCGACGACCTGGCCGCCATCGGACGCGACGTCGAGTGCCAGGTCCTCGCCCGCGCCGTGCGCTGGCACAGCGAGCAGCGGGTCCTCCTCGACGGCCACAAGACCATCGTCTTCCCCCGCTGAGACCGCCCGTCGCCCGCCGCGGCCCGGTCAGGGGCGGTAGGTCCCGAAGAACCAGTGGTTCCCCTCCGGGTCGCGGCAGGCGTACTCCCGCGACCCGTAGGGCTGGTCGTTCAGTTCCATGGTGATCCGCGCCCCGGCCGAAAGAGACCTGGCGTGGTGGGCGTCGGGGTCGTCGATCGCGAGGTAGACGCCCGGCCCGCCCGGTTCGCCTGCCCCGATCATGATCAGTCCGGTTCCGGCGGTCAGCTCGGCGTGCTCGACCCTCCCGCCGTCTCCTTCGGAGATCTCGTGGACGCCGAATCCGAAGGCCCGCACCAGCCAGTCGGCGGCTTCGCCCGGGTCACGGTAGCGGACCAGCGGGTACACCGTTCTCATGTGATTCTTCCTTTCGCGTGGCTGCCACCAGCCTTCCGGTGCCGGGCCGCACCGTCTTGGACGAATCTGACCCGCCTCCTCCCATCCCGGTCTGTTCCACGACCGGCGGGGACGCCGCGAGAACTCCGGGGGTGACCCCGGCCATCACTTTGAAGTCACGGTTCATGTGCGCCTGGTCGTAGTAGCCGCAGGCCGCGGCCACCTCCGCAGGGGGCGCCCCGGTCCGCAGCCGTGCCGTGGCGCGTTCGAATCGCAGTACACGCGCGGCCGTCTTCGGAGCGAGGCCGATCTGGTCCCGGAAACGGGAGACCAGATGCCGGTGGCTCCACCCCAGCTCGCCGGCGAGGGCCGCGATGGAGATCGTGCCGCCGGTGGCACTGAGGAGCCTCCAGGCTCGGCCGACCCGTGCGTCGACGGCTGGCGCGGCGTGCATCCGCCGGGCGAGCGCCTCGTCGAGGAGGGCGATACGGGCGGCCCGGCCGGGCGTCTCCGCCAGCCGTTCGGCGATCGTGTCCGCCCATGTCCCCAGCATCTCGTCCAGCGGGAGCACCCGGTTCGTCAGTTCGCTCATCGGCACCCCGAACAGTCTCCTGGCGCCCAGCGGTGTGAGATCGACCTGAACGCCCTCGGCGACTCCGGCGGTGACGGTGTCGACCGGGACGTCGTGGAAGCCGCCGACGAAGGAGACGAGCCGCCGAGGGCCGTCCGGGCCCGGGCCGGTCAGGGTGATCGGCGCCCCCCACCCCACGATCAGCACCACCCCGGCGAACGGCGGCTGCCGCCGGATCAGGGGACGGGCGCGTCGCTCGGTGTAGGCCTGGATGCGGGTGACGCCGGACCGTGGGGCGGCACTCGGCCGCCCCACCAGGACACCGAGGCCGTCGGCGGGGACATCCTCCACGACCGCACTCTAACCACGGCGGCCGGCGATCCGGGCCTCCCCGCCGGGGAGGCCCGGATCGCCGGCCGGGAGGAGCCGCGTCAGACGGCCAGACCGGTGTGGCGGGCCAGGAAGGTGAGCTGGTCGGCGGCCAGCTCGACGGTCCTGCTCACCGCGCGGGCGCCGTGGCCCACCTCGGTCTCGTTGCGCAGCAGGATCGGCCGGTCGCCCGCCTGCGCGTGCTGCAGGGCGGCGCACGTCTTCCAGGCGTGCAGGGGGTGGACCCGGGTGTCCGACTGGAAGACGGTGAACAGCGTCGCCGGGTAGGACACGCCCTCCCGGACGTTGTGGTACGGCGAGTAGGCGTGCAGCCAGGCGAACTCGTCGGGCTTCTCGGCCGTGCCGTACTCGACGTTCCAGGTGGCGCCGAGGCCGAACAGCTCGTAGCGGACCATGTCCAGCAGCGGGGCCGAGCAGACGACGGCGGCGTACAGCTCGGGGCGCTGGGTGAGCGCCGCGCCGACCAGCAGGCCGCCGTTGGAGCCGCCGGAGATGCCGAGCCGGTCCGGGGTGGTGATCCCGGTGGCGATCAGGTGCTCGGCCGCCGCGTGCAGGTCGTCGAAGACGTTCTGCTTGTTGGCGAGCATCCCCGCGCGGTGCCACTCCTCGCCCTCCTCGCCGCCGCCGCGGAGCTGGGCGACGGCGTAGGCGCCGCCCGCCTCGACCCACGCCAGGATGGAGGCCGAGTAACCCGGCGACATCGACAGGCCGAAGCCGCCGTAGCCGTACAGGATGGTCGGGCGCGGGCCCTCGGCGCCGGGCTTGCTGATCACCAGCATGTGGACCTCGGTGCCGTCGGCCGAGTGGTAGGTCACCTGCTCGGTGTGGACGGCGGGCACCTCGACGGCGCCGGGGGAGGCCGCCCACAGCGTGGTCTCGCCGGTGCGGGCGTCGTAGCGCTGGATGGTCGGCGGGGTGGTGTTGTCGGTGTAGCCGAACCACGCCTCGTGACCGCCCTCGGGGCGCTCGGTGATGCCGCCGATCGTGCCCAGGCCGGGCGTGGGCACCTCTCCGACGCGCTCGCCGGTCGCCAGGTCGTGGACGGTGATCTCGCTGATCGCGTGGCGGGTCCAGCCGACGAGCATGACGGGGCGGTCGAGGTCGTCGAGGATCGCGTAGTCGGTCAGCACAGCCTCGGGATCCTGCGGGATGAGGTCGCGCCACCGCTCGGCCAGGGGCTCCGAGGGGTCGGTCACGCAGATCCGGCCGCGCGGCGCGTCGCGGTCGGTGAAGACGTACAGCAGGCCGTCGCGGCCGAAGTGCAGCGCGGTCTGGGCGTCCACGCCCTCCTGGACGACGGTCAGCTCGGGTGAGTCGGGGGAGGAGGCGGACAGGTCGGCCACCCACAGGTCGTTGCGCGGCGCGGTGCCGCGGGAGGCGGAGATCTGCAGCCGGCGGCCGTCGCGGGACACCGCCACGCCGTAGTAGTTGGTCTTCTCCATCCCCTCGCCGAAGATCAGCACGTCGTCCTCGGTGGAGGTGCCGACCCGGTGGAGGTAGACGCGGCGGTGGAACTGCTCCTCCCCTTCGGGGACCTCCGTGGAGGGGAGCCGGCGCACGTAGTAGAAGGCCTCTCCTCCGGGCAGCCAGGCCACCGGGGAGTAGCGGCACCGGTCGATCGGCCCCTCGATCCGCTCTCCGGTCGCGACGTCCATGAGGTAGAGGCTGGACTCCTCGTCGCCGCCCACCGAGATCTGGTAGGCGAGCAGCCGGCCCTCCTTGTCGGGCTGCCAGGAGTCGAGGGTGGTGAGCCCGGTCGGGTCGAGCGCCATCGGGTCGAACAGCGTCCGCTCGGCGCCGCCGGGATCGACGGTGTAGAGCACCGCGTGCTCCTGGTCGGGGGTGCGGCGGGTGAAGAACGACCGGTTCCCGCGCCAGACCGGAGCCCCCACCGAGCCGGACCGCAGCAGCTCGGTGATCCGCGACCTGAACGCCTCACGGCCGGGCAGGGCGCTCATCTCGGCCGCGAACAGCTTCTCCTGCGCGGCCAGCCATCCCTGGGTGGCCGGGTCGTCGGGGTCCTCCAGCCACCGGTAGGGGTCGGGGACGGGGGTGCCGTGCAGGTTCTCGACGATGTCGTCACGGCTGGCTGGAGGGTACGGCTGTCGCGTCATGGCAGGAACCCTACGACCTCCGGCGGCGTCCCGGCGTCACCAGCGCGCCGGGCGGAACCGGTGCGCCGGGGGAGGAGTTAAAAACTGGTAATGCGGGCATAAAACGTACCAGGCGTCTCTCCAGCCTTTTATGGGTGGCGGGAACGACGATGCAGAAGCCAAACTTGGTGAAGGACGGCGCCGGGGTGATCATCCGCTGGGCCGTCCGGCGGAGGTCATCGTGACGGAAACATCCGGGCCTCAGGAGGGGCCGCCAGTCGGGGTGCGCCACGGCGTGCCCCATCACCTGACGACCCTGGGGACCCTGGGGACGCGTGCGGCGGGAGATGCCCGCTGATGCGCCAGGTCCTGCTCTTGAACGCCACCTACGAACCCCTTACCACGCTCTCCCTGCACCGGGCCGTCGTGCTCGTGCTGCGGGAGAAGGCCGACGTCGTGCACCGTGACGGGCAGGGCGCCGTGATCCGCTCGGCGAGCCGTACCCTCGACGCGCCCTCGGTGATCAGGCTGCGCCGGTACGTCCGCATCCCGTACCGGTCGCGGATCCCGCTGACCCGGACCGCGCTGATGCGCCGCGACGACTACCGCTGCGCCTACTGCGGCCAGCGGGCCGAGACCATCGACCATGTGATCCCGCGCTCCCGGGGCGGCCCCCACACGTGGGAGAACTGCGTGGCCTCGTGCATGCCGTGCAACCACCGCAAGGCCGACCGGATGCTGGAGGAGATCGGGTGGACGCTCAGCGTCGCCCCGGTGGTGCCGCGCGGCGTCCACTGGCGGCTGATCGGCGCGCAGAACGTCGGAGACCCCCTGTGGGCCCCCTACCTCGCCGAGAACGCGGCGTGAGCGCCCGCCGGTCCGCGGGGTGACGGCCGGATGACCTGGACGTTCACCTCGGACATCGAGGAGTACGCCAGGGCGGCGGAGCCGTTGCTGCTGCGCGACCCGATCCGCAACACCATGCCGCTCACGGTCCTGCGCGCCATGCGCGCCGGACTGTGGGGCGAGGACCTCCTGCTGGGCTGGCTGGAGCGCGGCGGCGAGGTCGTCGCGGCGGCGAGCCAGACGCCGCCCCGTCCCCTGCTGCTCCCCGACGTCCCCGCCGACGCCGTGCGAGACCTGGCCACCAGGCTCATCGAGGCGGAGCGGCGGGTGCCCGGCGTCTCGGGCCCCGAGGAGGCGGTCGAGGCGTTCGCCGCCGCCTGGTGGCGGCCGGCGGCGGGGCGCCGCTCCGAGCGTCTCTACCGGATCGGCGCCCTCCGCGCGCCGTCGCCCGCCGCCGGCGGCGCCGCCCGTACGGCCGGCGCCGCCGACCTCGACCTGCTCGTCGCCTGGAACGTCGCCTTCCAGGAGGAGGAGCACGAGTCCGTGGCGTTCGACCTGAGGCCGCTGGTGGCCAGCAGGATCACCCGGGAGGAACTGGTGCTGTGGGAGGCGGACGGCGAGCCGGTCGCGTTCGCCGGGGTCTCCGCGCCCATCGCGGGCGTCTCCAGGATCGGCCCCGTCTACACGCCGCCCGCCTTCCGCGGCCGCGGGTACGGCACGGCCGTCGCCCACGCCGCGACGGCCGGGGCGCTCGCCGGAGGCGCCACCGAGGTGCTGCTCTTCACGAACCTGGCCAACCCCACGTCCAATGCGATTTATCAGGCGATCGGGTACGTCCCCGTCGCCGACTACGCCTCCGTCGCGTTCGCGTGAGTACGCTTGTGTGCCATGCCGCGCTATGAATTCCGCTGCCGCTCCTGCGGCTCCACCTTCGAGATCTCCCGGCCGATGGCCCGCTCCGACGAGCCCGCCTCCTGCCCGGGCGGACACGACGACACCGTCAGGCTGCTGTCCACGGTCGCCGTCACCGGCGCGTCCGGTGGCACCGCCCCCCGACCCGCCGGGGGCGGGGGCGGCTGCTGCGGGGGCGGCTGCTGCGGGTAGCCGCCTCCGGCTCCGCCGTTGCGCCCTGACACCGCCCAGGCGGTGTCAGGGCGCCGTTCCCGCGGGTTCCGGCGTGGGCGGGACCCGCGGGACGGCTCGGGCGGGTGTCAGGCCGCCCGCTTGCCCTGGAACGGCAGGAAGTCGGTGGCCAGGTGCGGCCGGGCGGGGGCGAAGGTCGGCTCGGTGGCGATGATCCGGTCGAACCGGAAGGCCCGGATGCCGTGCCGCAGCCGGCACATGCCCACGAGGTACCAGTGGTCACGGTGGACCATGCACGTCACCGGATCGACCTCGCGGACGGTGATCCGGCCCGAGACGTCCCGGTAGTGCAGGCGGATCACCGTGCGCGAGGTGATGGCGCCCGCGATGGTCCGGGCCCGGTCGGCCACCGCGTCGGGCATCGGTTCGGTGAGGGTCGCCAGCGTGGCGGCGACGACCCCGTCGTCGAGGTGCAGCTGTTCGAACGCGTGGCGCAGGCCGAGGCGGGCGGCGGTGGCCTGCGGGCCCGAGCCGAGATGGGCGAGGGACAGGGCGAGGGCGGCGATTTCGGCGGTCGTCAGCGGGCTGGCCGGGGACTTCGTGACGTTTGCCATGTCTCCATGGTACGTCCGAACACCGACATTTTTCGAAAATCCTCTCGGATGCGACAGGACGTATCCGAGAGGATCCCGAGGTCGGAGCGACGGCTGCGACAGACCCCCGCCGGACGGCCCCGGCGGAGGCCGGGGCGGTCAGCGCGACAGCTGCGACAGGTCCCGCGAGGCGCCGGTGGAGGCAGAGGTGGTCAGCGCGGCGTAGGCCTGCAGGGCGGCGCTCACCGGGCGGTGGCGGTCACGCGGCCGGTAGCCGCCCAGCTCGGCCAGGAGCCGCTGCCGCCGGGCCGACAGCTCCTCCTCGGAGACCTTCAGCCCGATCGAACGGCCCGGGATGTCGATCTCGACGAGATCGCTGTCCTCGACCAGGGCGATGAGGCCGCCCTCGGCCGCCTCCGGGGAGGCGTGGCCGATGGACAGCCCGCTGGTGCCGCCGGAGAAGCGGCCGTCGGTGATCAGCGCGCACGCCTTGCCCAGGCCCCTGCCCTTCAGGAACGAGGTGGGGTAGAGCATCTCCTGCATGCCCGGCCCGCCCTTGGGACCCTCGTAGCGGATCACCACGACGTCTCCGGCCTTGACCCGGTCACCGAGGATGCCCTCGACGGCCTCCTCCTGCGACTCGAACACCACGGCCGGCCCGGTGAACCTCCAGATCGACTCGTCCACCCCGGCGGTCTTGACGATGCAGCCGTCGACGGCGATGTTGCCGTAGAGGACGGCCAGGCCCCCGTCACGGGTGTAGGCGTGCTCGAGGTCGCGCACGCAGCCCTCCGCCCGGTCCAGGTCCAGCGACTCCCAGCGGGAGTCCTGGGAGTAGGGCTTGACGGTGCGCACGTTGCCCGGGGCGGCGTGCCACAGCTCCAGGGCCTCGGGCCGGGCGTCCGCCGAACACGGGTCCCACGCGTCGATGACGTCGCCCAGGGTCCCGCCGGCCACGGACCGCACGTCGCGGTGGATCAGCCCGGCGCGGTCCAGCTCGCCGAGGATGGCGGGGATGCCGCCCGCGCGGTGGACGTCCTCGACGTGGTACTTGGAGGTGGCCGGCGCCACCTTGCACAGGCACGGCACCCGCAGGGAGATCTCGTTGATCTCCTTGAGCCCGAAGTCGACCCCGGCCTCGCGGGCCGCGGCGAGGATGTGCAGGATCGTGTTGGTCGAGCCGCCCATCGCCACGTCCAGCGCCATGGCGTTCTCGAACGCGTCCTTGGTGGCGATGTTGCGCGGCAGGACGCTCTCGTCGCCGTCCTCGTAGTAGCGGCGGGTGATCTCCACCAGCTGCCGCCCGGCGTCCTCGAACAGCGTCTTGCGCGCCCTGTGCGTGGCCAGGATCGTGCCGTTGCCCGGCAGGGCCAGGCCGATGGCCTCGGCGAGGCAGTTCATCGAGTTGGCGGTGAACATCCCGCTGCACGAGCCGCAGGTCGGGCAGGCGCTCTCCTCCATCTCCAGCAGCTCGGCGTCCGAGACGCTGTCGTCGGCCGCCGCCACCATGGGGTCGATCAGGTCGAGCTTGCGGCCCGGCGTCTTGCCGGCCTCCATCGGGCCGCCGGAGACGAACACCGTGGGGATGTTGAGCCGGAAAGCGGCCAGCAGCATGCCCGGGGTGATCTTGTCGCAGTTGGAGACGCAGATCAGGGCGTCGGCGCAGTGCGCGTTGACCATGTACTCGACCGCGTCGGCGATCAGCTCGCGGCTGGGCAGCGAGTACAGCATGCCGCCGTGGCCCATGGCGATGCCGTCGTCGACCGCGATCGTGTTGAACTCGCGCGGGATCGCGCCCGCCTCGCGGATCGCCCCGGCCACCACGTCGCCGACCTCGCGGAGGTGGACGTGCCCGGGGACGAACTGGGTGAAGCTGTTGGCGACCGCGATGATCGGTTTGCCGAAGTCATCGCCCGCCACGCCCGTCGCCCGAAGCAGGGCCCGGGCTCCGACCATGTTCCTGCCGTGGGTGACCGTACGTGACCTGAGGGCGGGCATGAGGCTTCTCCCATCATCGAAACCGTGTCCTCAAATGGTACGGCCACCGCTCAGTGCGTGAGACGTCGTGTCCATCTCACGAGACGGAGGGGCCGCACCATGAGACGGCCACGCGCCCCGCGACCCCTCGCGGGGAGGGGGCGCGGGGCGCGGGGAGACGACGCGGGAGAAGCGCGCGGCGCACCGGGGCCCGGGGCGGCCGGGTCACGGGGCGCGCTCAGTCCTCGGGGTAGCGGGCGGGCAGCACCTCGGCGGCGGCGCGGTAGATCGTGTCGATCTCCTCCGCGGTCAGCGACCGCTCCCGCTTGGTGATCCACTTGCGGACGCGGCTGCCGTCGAAGACGTCCACCTCGCGGACGTTGAGGATCTTCCACGGGATCGCCGGGCCGTAGATGGCGAGGGAGGGGATGATCGTGATCTCGCGGCCCAGCGCCTTGCCGATCAGCTCGCTCGCCTGGGCCGCCTCCCAGCGCGCCTCGTCGATGCGGGGCTTCTGGTTGAACGGGCCGTGGAACAGCTTGCGGTGCGACTGGACGCGGACCGGCAGGCGCTTGTCCCATTTCTCGGAGTCGACGGCGTAGACGCCGGTCGGGCCGACGACCAGATGGTCGATCTGGGCCTCGCTGCCCGGGATGGCCCGCGCGTGCAGGGTGCGGTAGCCGCGCCGCTCCAGCCCCTTGAGCTGCGCCTCCGTGCGCCGTTCCGCGACCGAGGCGCGCCGCCAGGCGGGCACGGTGGAGTGCGAGCGGGCGCGTATCACCGTGTCGGCGATCGCCGCGAGCACGGCGGCGGTGAGGCCCAGCCGCCAGCTCGCCAGCAGCACTCCCGCGACGACGCCCACGACGACGGCGATCAGCGCACGCCGGCGCAGGTGGCCGTACCTGGGGTCGTCGAACAGCTCTCTCAGGGAGGCTCGCCTGACGGGCACGGACGCGGGCTCGGGCGCGGTGGGTCGGGGTGCCGGCCTGTCGTCGGCCGGCCGGTCACTGACCCAAATCGGTGACGCGTTGTTACCGTCTTCTGGTACCTGGCCGGAATCCACGTAACTCACGGTAGCTGACGTCCCCAGGGGTGCCTAGTATTGGGTTTCTCATACTTTTGTGACCGCCATTGCCCGCTTGGACCGCAGGCGGCCGGGTATCTACATATTTCCTCTCTAGAGAACCCGGCGTCGCCCACCGCCTCGCGAACGGCGCGCACGTACGTGATCTTAGCGTCCCGGATGGCCGGTGACCGGCGTCTTCTCCGTTCCGCGCCGCGCCGTGCGGGCCCCCGGCCGCTCGGGCGAGGCCCCCGGAGGGCGGGCCGTGCGAGGGGTCCCTTGCCCGTGGCGCGCCGTACGACGGGTCCCGCGTCCTCGGCCGGGCGGATCCCGGAGCGTCCCTCCGGACGCCGGATGCCGGATGCCGGATCGCGCCGCGCGGAGTCCTCCTTCTCCGGTTAAGCCCGCCGGCCCGCCATGCCCGCTCCGGCCCGCGGCGCCCGCTCCCGTCCGCTCCGGTTCACGGCGCCTGTACCGGCCCGTGGCGTCCGCGAAAACGATACGCGGTACCCGGATTTCTGATATGACATGCGTTCCTTTCCTGATATCGGGTAAAGGCCCGGGTCGGGCCGGAGACGGTCCTGCCGTTCACATTTCACGGGGGGAATGGTGCGAAAGGCGCCGGACCAGGTGTTCGCCTATCTCACGGGCCTCCTGGCCGACGCGCGCGACAGGAGCGGCCGCGCGGACCGCAGGGCCGCCTTCCTGGCCGGGACGGCCCTCACCGGCGGGGTGACGGCCGCCCGGCTGACGCCGCGCGACCTCCCGGCGGAGGTGAGCTGGCTGTGGTGGGCGGGTCTGTTTCTGTGCGCGATGGCGATCGTGACGCTCGCCATCGCGCTCTGGCCGTACAGCACCCGCCTCGCCGCGCGGTCCGTGGAGCGCCGCCGCTTCTACTCCGCCCGGGTGCCCGCGAGCCCGTCCGCCGACGGGACCTTCCCCGCCGGAGCCTTCCATACGGGCCCGTATGCCGTGGGCCCGTACGCCGCGGGGCCGGTCGACGACTCCCGGGCCGGCGCCTTCTCCGAGAGCGCCCTCGCCGAACTGCGGGCCCGCACCGCCGGCCGGGACGCGGGCCGGGACGGGGCCCCGGACAGGAAACGAGGAGGAGAGCGGGACGGGGACCGGGACGCACGGGTCCGGGCCGATCGGCTGGTGCACCGGGCCGGGCGGCTCGGCGCCGTCGCCGACGTCAAGCAGCGCTACGTCCGCCGGGGCCTGGTCCTGCTGCTGCTCGCGGCCTCCTGCTGCCTGGTCTCGGCGGTGGCGGGCGAGCTGATGACGTCGTGGGACCTGTCCGGCAGGCCCATGGCCCCGCCGCCCGTACGGCAGGCCCCCGGGCCCCCGCCCTGGCACTGCGACCCGGTGGAAGGCTGCGGCCGCCCGCTCTGACCGGGGCTCCCACCACGGTCGCCCGCTCCGACCGGGACTCCGGCCGCGGCCGTTCGCCGGGGGCGGGCCGCGCCGTCCGCTCCGATCAGGACTCCAGAAGCCCCGCCAGGTGGGCGGCGATGTCCGCCAGCAGCGTCGAGGGCGTCACCGGCGCGGCCGCGACGGCCGAGAACAGACTGGGCAGGCCGGGCAGCGGGAAGCCGTCCTCGGCGGACGCCGCGGCGCCCACGTCGTTCTTGGCCAGGACGACCCGGCTGCGCTCCCAGGCGTCCAGGACCTCCTCGGGGGAGGGGACGCCGAACCCGTGGCCCACCGGGGCGGCGTGGCGGAGCCGTACGAGGGGGGTCTCGGCGAAGGCCAGGGCCGCCCGGGCGCGCAGGGTGAGGTCGTCGCGGACGTGATGCCCGACCCAGTCCATCGCGGTGCAGGGATTGCGGCAGGAGGCCACGCAGGTGCCCAGGGCTCCCGCCACCTGGCTGTGCTGGCGGTCGAAGTAGGCCCGCCATCCCTCGGCGGGCTCCCCGGCCACCCGCAGGGTCCGGTTGGCGGCCGACTGCTCGGGCTTGGTGTGGTCGCACTCGCGGTCACCGATCACGCCGAACCGGCTGCCCGGCGCGCTCAGCCCCGCCGGCCAGCGGGCGGGGTCGCCCGCGTTGCCGAGTGCGGGCTCGAAGGCGAGCAGCGGGAGATACTCGCTGGCGATGTGCAGGGCGGCCACCATGGGGCTCAGCTCGCGCCGGTGCCACCGGACGGCGATCACCTCCAGCAGCAGCCCGTAGGCCGGGCGCAGCGACTCGAGCGCGCCGCGCGGCTGCTCCTTGGGCGTCTGGGGCATGGTGCAGGCCCTCGCGCGCCGCCGCAGGTCCGCGGGCACGCCGCGCGCCTCGGCTGCGAAGTCCTCGGCGTCGAGCGAGAGCAGCCGCTGGCCGAACTCGCACACGATCTCGACGGCGCCCGCCTCCCCGATCACCTCCGGGGCGAGCGCCCCGACGTCGCCGAAGGCGTACCTCCGCGCCAGGGAGACGAGAAGGTCGCGCGCCGATTCCACCTGATCACCTTCCGGGGCCGCCGATGCCGTGAATGTCGCCCACATGGGCCGCGCCCCCGCCGCCGGAGGCGGGGACGCGGCCGGGACGAGCGGGTCAGGCCGCCGCGGCGGCGTCCCTGGCCTGGGCGCGCAGGGAGCGCCCGATGCCGTCGGCGCCCTCCAGCAGCAGACGCCTCAGGGCCTGCGGGGGCTGCTCCGCCGAGATCAGGTCCTGCGTCTTCGCCACGGTGGCCGGGGAGATGGCCAGGGCCGGGTAGCAGCCGACGGCGAAGTTCTGCGCCGAGTCGAAGGTCCACGTGCTCCAGATGTGGACGATCTGCTCGAAGTACTTCGCCGCGTACGGCTCCAGCAGGTCCGGGTGGTTCGGGTCCATGAAGCCGAGGATGGTGGAGCGGAGCATCGCGCCGCTCAGCTTGCCCTCGGTCATGGCCGCCCACGCCTTGGCCTTGTCCCCGGGCGTCGGGAGCGCGGCGCGGCAGCGCGCGGCCGAGCGCTCGCCGGTGGCGGTGGAGTCGCGCAGCAGCTCCTCGGCGATGTCCTCCTCACCGAGCACGCCGCCGGAGGCCAGCGCGTGGACCAGGGTCCAGCGCAGGTCGGCGTCGACGGTCAGCCCGTCGAGCACGATCGTGCCGTCCAGCAGGCCCGACAGGAACGACAGGTCCTCGGCGGAGGTGGCCACGGAGGCCAGGGCGTTGACGTAGGCGAGCTGGTGGTCGGAGCCGGGCTCGGCGCCGGCGACGAGGGAGCGCAGGCCGGAGGCCAGCAGGGCGAGGCCCTCGGCGCGCCAGGCCGGGTCGGCGAACTGCTGGACGGCCTGGCGGGCCTGGCGCAGCACGGCCTGGGCGACCGAGATGTCCTTGATCGACGCGAGGCCGGAGAGCGCCAGGGCCACGTAGTCGCGGGCCGCCATCTCGGCGTCGCGGGTCATGTCCCAGGCGGCCGACCAGCACAGGGCCCGCGGCAGCGACTCGGTGAACCTGCTGATGCCGCCCTCGACCAGCGTCCGCAGCGAGCGCTCGTCGAGCCGGATCTTGGCGTAGGTCAGGTCGTCGTCGTTGAGCAGCACCAGGTCCGGCTGGACCTCGCCGACCAGCTCGGCCACGGCCGTGCGCGCGCCGACCACGTCGAGCTCGACGCGCCTGGTGCGGACCAGTTCCTCGCCGCGCAGGGAGTACAGGCCGACGGCGACGCGGTGCGAGCGCAGCGTCGGGTACTCGGCCGGGGCCTCCTGCAGCACCTCGAAGGAGGTGAAGCGGCCCTCGTCGTCGACGGTGAACGACGGGCGCAGCGTGTTGACCCAGGCGGTCTCCAGCCACTCCTTGGACCAGGACGACAGGTCGCGGCCCGAGGTGCGCTCCAGCGCCCCCAGCAGGTCGGCGAGCGTGGTGTTGCCCCAGGCGTGCTCGTTGAAGTAGTCCCGGACGCCGGCCAGGAAGTTGTCCAGGCCGACGTAGGCCACGAGCTGCTTGAGCACCGAGGCGCCCTTGGCGTAGGTGATGCCGTCGAAGTTGACCTCGACCGCCTGCATGTCGACGATGTCGGCGGCGATCGGGTGGGTCGAGGGGAGCTGGTCCTGCCGGTAGGCCCAGGCCTTCTCCACGTTGGCGAAGGTGGTCCAGGCGCCCTGGCCCCAGCGGGTGGCCTCCGACTGGCACAGCACCGAGGCGTAGGTGGCGAACGACTCGTTCAGCCACAGGTCGTCCCACCAGCGCATGGTGACCAGGTCACCGAACCACATGTGCGCCATCTCGTGCAGGATCGTCTCGGCGCGGCGCTCGATGACCGCGTCGGTGACACGGGAGCGGAAGACGTAGTCCTCCAGGAAGGTCACGCAGCCGGCGTTCTCCATCGCGCCCGCGTTGAACTCCGGCACGAACAGCTGGTCGTACTTGCCGAACGGGTAGCGGACCCCGAAGACCCGGTGGAAGAAGTCGAAGCCCTGCCGGGTGACCTCGAAGATGTTGTCGGAGTCGAGGTGCTCGGCGAGCGAGGCCCGGCAGTACAGGCCCAGCGGGATGCCGTCGTGCTCGGAGGTCACCTTGTGGTACGGCCCGGCGCACAGCGCGGTGATGTAGGTGCTCATCACCGGCGTGGCGGGGAAGTGCCAGCGCTTGGCGTCCTGCAGGGCGCCGTGCTTGCCGCGGTGCCCCTCCAGCTCCTCGATCTCGTCGGGCGCGGCGTTGGAGACGACCTCCCAGTGCGAGGGCGCGAGCACGGTCAGCTCGAAGGTCGCCTTCAGGTCGGGCTGGTCGAAGCAGGCGTACATCCGGTGGGCGTCGGCCGTCTCGAACTGGCTGTGCAGGTAGACGTTCTTGTCGACGGGGTCCACGAAGCGGTGCAGGCCCTCGCCGGTGTGCGTGTAGCGGCAGTCGGCGTCGACGCGCAGCTCGTTGACCTCGGCGATGCCCGGCAGCGGCAGTCGCCCGGTCTCCGGGTCGTAGGCGCTCACGTCCAGCTCGACGCCGTTCAGGACCGCCGAGCGGATCCTGGCGTCGGCCAGCTCGATGAACGTCCCGGCCCCGGCCCGTTCGCTGGTGAAGCGGACCGTGGTGACGCTCTCGAAGAGCTCCTCACCCTCGGTCAGATCGAGCTCCACCGCGTACGACTGCACGCTGAGCAGCCGCGCGCGCTCGCGGGCCTCGTCACGGGTCAGATTGCCTGCCACCACAGCTCCCTCGTCACAACTCCTCCGCTCCCTTGCGAAGGGTCCATCGAATCCTGCCATGCGGCATGGGGGAACGCCGCCTCGGGGACCGCGGGCGGGCCGGTCACCCCATCCGAGGATAAAGCGGCCGGTGGACGCCGAGGGCCGCGTCCGGAATAGGTGACTCGGCCTCCCGGGTTGTCGCCGGATGAACGAGTCTCACGACCAGAGAGCTGAAGAGATGACCGAGCGCACTCCCGTCGACCTGTGGTTCGACCCCTTCTGCCCGTACGCCTGGATAACGTCGCGCTGGCTGCTGGAGGTGGAGAAGGTGCGGCCCATCGAGCCGCGCTGGCACATCATGAGCCTCAACGTCCTCAACGAGGACAAGGACGTCCCCGAGACCTACCGCGAGATGATCGCCAGGGCCATCGGCCCGGTCCGGGTGGTGGCGGCCGTGCAGGAGAAGTACGACTCCGACACCGTCGGCCGCCTCTACACCGAGCTCGGCGTCCGTTTCCACAACCGGGGCATGCTCAAGCAGCTCGACCGGCTCCGCGAGACGGTCGAGGAGGCGCTGGAGGCCGCCGGCCTCGACCGCGGGTTCGCCGACGCGATGGACTCCGAGGACCACGACGACGTCGTGCGGGCCTCGCACGAGGACGGCATCGGCCGGGTCGGCCAGGAGGTCGGCACACCGGTGATCTCCGTGGAGGGCGTCGCGTTCTTCGGGCCGGTCATCACGCCCGCCCCCAAGGGGGAGGCCGCCGGCCGGCTCTGGGACGGCGTCCGCCTGGTGGCCGAGACCGACGGCTTCTTCGAGCTCAAGCGCTCCCGCACCCGGCCGCCGATCTTCGAGTGACCCGTGGCGGTCCGGTCCTGCCCTCCCCGGCGCGGAGGAGCGGAGGGCAGGACCGGAAGCCGCCCTTCAGTGCTTCCGAAATATCCCCAATATTACGAATCTTGAATGATGTCGGGCAGATGCCGGTCATTCGCTGCCAGACGGCGCACTCCGCCGTACGCTCGGGTACACAGACGGCCGAGCGCCCGCCGCGGCGAGGGGCCCCGCGTCCGGCCCGCGCCGTGACGCCGCGCGACCCGCCCCTCGCCTGACCTGCCGGGCTCTCGCCTTATGACGATCCGCGCGCGAGGATGAGAGTCATGCGTCATCTTTATCTGAACGGAGCCTGGCAGCCGTCCGCTTCGGGCGAGGGCATCGACGTCGTCAACCCCGCGACCGAGGAGACGGTCGACCGGGTGCCCGCAGGGGCGGCCGCCGACGTCGAGGCCGCCGTGGCCGCGGCCCGGGCGGCCCTGCCCGCGTGGTCCGGCACGGCCCCCGCCGACCGCGGCAAGATCCTCGCCGCGGCGGCCGACCTGATACGCGAGCGCTCCGACCAGATAGCCAGGATCATCGCCACCGACATGGGCGCGCCGTACGGCGTGGCGATGAAGGTGCAGACGCTGATGCCCGCCGGGGTCCTGGCCTCCTACGCCGAACTCGCCGCCTCCTACGACTTCGAGGGTGAGCGGGTCGGCAACTCCCGGGTCTTCCGGGAGCCGGTCGGCGTGGTGGCCGCCATCACGCCGTGGAACTACCCCCTCCACCAGATCCTGTGCAAGGTGGGGCCGGCGCTCGCCGCCGGCTGCACGGTGGTGCTCAAGCCCAGCGAGGTGGCGCCGCTGGCGGCCTTCGCGCTGGCCGGGATCTTCGACGAGGTCGGGCTGCCCGCCGGGGTGTTCAACATGGTCAGCGGGTACGGCCCGACCATCGGCGAGGCGCTGGTCTCCCACCCGGACGTGGACATGGTTTCGTTCACCGGCTCCACCCGGGCGGGCCGGCGGGTCGCCGCGCTGGCGGCCGAGGGGATCAAACGGGTCGCCCTGGAGCTCGGCGGCAAGTCGGCCAGCGTGATCCTGCCGGACGCCGACCTGGCCGCGGCGGTCAAGGTGACCGTGGCCAACGCCTTCCTCAACTCCGGGCAGACCTGCTCCGCCTGGACCCGCATGATCGTCCACCGTGACCGGTACGACGAGGCCGTCGGGCTGGCCGCCCAGGCCGCGGCGAAGTACACCGTCGGCGACCCCTTCGACGAGCGCACCCGCCTGGGCCCGCTGGTCTCGGCCGCCCAGCGCGACCGGGTCGTCCGCTACATCAACCGCGGCCAGGAGGAGGGGGCCCGGCTCATCACCGGCGGCGTCGACCGGCCCCTGGAACGGGGCTTCTACGTCGAGCCCACCGTGTTCGCCGGGGTCGAGCCGGGGATGGTGATCGAGCAGGAGGAGATCTTCGGGCCGGTCCTGGCGGTCATCCCCTACACGCGCGGTGAGGACGAGGCCGTGGCCATCGCCAACGGCACGCCGTACGGCCTGGCCGGCGCGGTGTGGGCGGGGACCGAGGAACAGGGGGTCGCCGTCGCGCGCAGGCTGCGCACCGGCCAGGTGGCCGTCAACGGCGGACAGTTCAACCCGCTGGCGCCCTTCGGCGGCTACAAGCAGTCGGGTCTGGGACGCGAGCTGGGCGTGTTCGGCCTGGAGGAGTACCTGGAGGTCAAGTCGGTCCAGCTCTGACCGGCGGTCCCGCGGCCGGACCCGGCCACGGGACCGGGTCGTCATTGTGGCCCGCGTGGGGTAGACCCGTCTGGGCGGCCTCCCCGAAGGGGCGTCCGGGCAACCTCCCCGAAGGAGCACGGTGACGACATGAGACCGGGCACCGCGCGCGTCGGCGCGTTCGATCTGGTCATCGCCGCGGGCGGGCTGGTCCTGCTGCTGCTGGCCGCGCAGAACCTCGGACCGGCCCTGGCCGCGTTCCGCGGCGACGGCGTCTGGGGCGCCTTCACCGCCCACCGGGTCGAGTGCGTCCAGCACCCCGGCCACGAGCAGTGCACCTGGCTGGGGGAGTTCCGCGCCGGCCGGACGGTCCGCCCCGAGGTGGCGTTCTACGGCGGCGACCGCGGGACGTTCACCCCCGGTCAGACGGTGCGGGCCTTCGACACCGGCCGCCGGGGCCACGTCTACGGCCCCGGCGGGTCCAACGAGTGGATCGCCGTCGCGCTGCTCCTGCTGGCCGGCCTCGGCCTGGCGTCCAGGCCGCTCCGACGGCTCCGGCGCGCACGACGGCGGGCCGGCGAGCCCGCCGCGGGCCCGCGAACGGACCCCGGCTCACGAACGGACCCCGCATCGCGAATGGACCCCGCATCGCGAACGGACCTCGGAACGCGAACGGACCCTGAACCGTGAACCGGACCGGGACCGGTCAGGGGGTCTGGAGCAGGACCTTGCGGGCGGCGTCCTTGGGCAGGCGGTCGACGTAGAGCATGCCGTCGAGGTGGTCGGTCTCGTGCTGGAAGCAGCGCGCGAGCAGGCCGCGGGCCTTGACCCGGACCGGCCGGCCCAGGCGGTCGAAGCCCTCGACGGTGACGCCGGCGGCGCGGGGGGTCCGGGCGTAGATCGGGGTGCCGGTCTCGCGGCCGGGGACCGACAGGCAGCCCTCCTCGTCGAGGACCTCCGCGGAGTCGTCCACGGTCAGCACGGGGTTGACCACGTGCCCCTTGCGGTTGCTGCAGTCGTAGACGAACAGCCTCTTCGACACGCCGATCTGCGGGCCGGCGAGGCCGACGCCCTGCGCGGCGTACATCGCGGCGAACATCTCGTCGATCAGGCGGCGCAGGTCGCGGTCGAAATCCGTGACGAACTCGGCGGGCGTGCGCAGGACCGGATCTCCGATCACTCGGATGTCACGCATGTGGGTTTCTCTTTCGTGGGCCCTGTAAGGGGTGCGTTGGCATGCCGGTCATTACCTTATCCGGGGGGCGGGTCGGCGGGGCGACATACACCTGCGAAACTGGGCGGGTGCGTGTCTACATCGGTGCCGACCATGCCGGCTATGAACTCAAGAACCGCGTCGTCTCCTGGCTCAAGGAGAACGGCCACGAGGTGACCGACTGCGGTCCGTTCGTCTACGACGCCGAGGACGACTACCCGCCGTTCGTTCTGCGCGCCGCCGAGGGCGTCGCGGGGGACCCGGGCAGCCTGGGGGTCGTGATCGGCGGCTCCGGCAACGGTGAGCAGATCGCCGCCAACAAGGTGCGCGGTATCCGCGCCGCCCTGGCCTGGAGCGACGACACCGCCAAGCTCGCCCGCGAGCACAACGACGCCAACGTGATCAGCCTCGGCGCCCGGACGAACAGCGAGGAGGAGTCGCTCCGGTTCGTGGAGATCTTCCTCGGCACGCCGTACTCGGGCCAGGAGAGGCACGACCGCCGGATCGCGCAGATCGGCTCGTACGAGACCGGCGGCGGTCTCCCGCCGCTTCCGTAGACGGGCTTCCGCGGTACGGCTTCCGCGGACCGGCTTCCGCGGACCGCGGGCCGGTCACCCGCGGCGCGGTTCTCCGCGTGGGCGGTCCCCCCACCGGGGCTCCGCGCGCCGGGGCTCCCTGCGCGGCGTCTCGTCGCGCAGGGGCCGCGCGTCGGCCCCCTCCTGTTGCTCCCGGGTGGGCCGGGAGACGTCCCGGGCCCGCATCGCGGTGAGCGAGGTGATCTGCAAGCTCTGCAGTGCCATGCCCTCCACCGTAACCCGCGGGCCGGGGCCCGCGGGAGTGCTCAGAAGACCAGCCCCGCCCAGGGGGCCGGCTCCCAGGACATCGCCGCCGACAGCTCCCGTACGGCTCCCGCCCGCGCCTCGCGCACCAGCCCGGCCGAGCGCAGCGGCGTCAGCGGACGGCCGCCCAGATAGGCGGAGCCGAGCGCGGTCACCGGAAGCGACACCTCCGCCGGATCGCCGGTGGACACGCACCGGACGCCGGAGGGACCGGCCGTCAACCGCACGCGGCCCTCGTTCCACGGGCACACGGGGTCGGCGACCTCGATCACCACGTCCACCGGCGCCGAGTAGGCACGGGACGCGAGGGCCCGCCGGACGTCCACCAGGCGGATCCACAGATCGTCCAGCCAGCCCGCGTTGAGATGGCGCGGCTCGGCCAGCATGTGGATCAGCGGGTCGTCCACCGGCCGCGCCGCCGCCCTGATCCGCGCGACCAGGTCACGGTCGAGCACATGCCGCCACAGCAGGGCGTAAGCCTCGGGATCCAGGGCGAAGAGCTCGTGCAGCCGCAGTTCGCCGTCGGGCACGTCGTGCGGGGTGGCGCCCGGCCTGATCCGGAACAGGGCATAGCCGCGCGGACCGCCGTCGTCCTCGACGACCACGGCGCGCAGCGGCCCGGCGCCCCGCTGGTCGGCGTCGTGGTCCGACAGCACCCGGTCCCAGCGCGCGGCGGTGCGGGCGTACAGCCCCGGCCTGCTGCCGAGGACGGACTCGAAGATCTTCTCGAAGACGTCGCGGGCATCCGCCGGGCGGACGACGCGCAACCGGAGAGCGGGGTCGTCCGGGGCGTGCGCGGCCAGGGTCGCGCCATGCCGGGGGATGTCGAAGAACATGGTGTCGGCGGCCCTGCCGTACCCGAAGCGCCCGTAGATCGCCGCCTCGGCGGCGTACAGGGCGGCGACCGACTCGCCGCGGTCGCGGATGTCGGCGAGCTGGCGGGTCATCAGCGCGGACAGGATCCCCCGGCGGCGGTGCGAGGGCAGCACCCCGACGGAGGTGACCCCGGCCACCGGGATCGGCCCGCCGGGCACCGTCATGGTGAAGCTGCACACACCGGCGGTTCCTACCAGCAGATCACCGTCGAACGCGCCCAGTGAGCGGTCGAACTCCGTCACCGCCCGGTACTGCTCTCTCCGGTGCGGCGGAACGGCGGAGCCGAACGCCTCCTCGTCGAGGTCGAGCCAGGCGGACCAGTCGGTCTCCGTCATCGGGCGCAGGGTGAAGGACATTTCTCCCACGGTAGAGGTGACAAACCCGTCGGGCCATTCAATTTCCCCCCTAAATGATCAAGGTGTCAGTCAAGTGGGCTGCCCAAACGGGGGGCAGCCCGATACAGTCAGGCGCATCATGAGTTCTCGCCCGGTGCCGCTGATTCCTCCTGGGCTCCGTGCGTTCCTGGCGCGGATCCCCCTTCTGGCACCCATCGTGCGGTTCCTGCGGCGCGGGCCGTTCGCCCGTGACCGCAACCTCCTCATCACGCTGAGCGTCCTGACCCTGGCGGTCGGCGCGCTGGCCGCCAAGGCTTCCATGGAGTGGTTCTCCCCGGCGCTGATGATCCCGATAACCCTCGTCGGCGGACTGCAGCTCCGGCTGCGCAGCCTGTCCAAGCTGCTGTGCGCGGTCGCCGTCTCGCTCCTCTACGTGGCCGTCGTGCGCGGGGTCGGGCACATCGGCCCCGGCCTGCTGGTGACGTTCGGCTTCACCACCGTGCTGGCCGCCCTGATGGCCCGCACCCGGGGGAAGCTCGGGGTGCAGGGCCTGCGCGGCGACGTGATGCTCCTGGAGCTGCGCGACCGGCTCAAGAAGCAGAGCGAGCTGCCGAAGCTGCCCAAGGACTGGGACTCACGGGTCGTGCTCAAACAGGCGGGCGGTTCCTCCTTCGGCGGAGACTTCCTCGTCTCCATCCGGGAGGGAGACGTCCTGGAACTCGCCCTCGTCGACGTCTCGGGCAAGGGCGTCGACGCCGGCACCCGGGCGCTGATGCTGTCGGGGGCCTTCGGCGGCCTGCTCGGCTCGGTCGACGACTTCCTCGGCGCCTGCAACACCTACCTGCGCCGTCAGCGCGAGGCGGAGGGCTTCGTCACGGCGGTCCATGTGCGGATCAACCTCGCCACGGCGGAATACGTGATCAACTCGGCCGGGCACCCGCCGGTGGTCAAGTTCGAGGCGGGGACCGGCACCTGGAAGGTCTCCCCCTCCAAGGGCGTGGTGCTGGGCGTCGTCGGCGACCTGCACTGCGAGGCCGACAAGGGCATGCTCCGCAGAGGCGACGCGCTCATGCTCTACACCGACGGGCTGATCGAGCAACCGGGCCGCGACATCGACGCCGGTCTCGACCGGCTGCTCGGCGAGGCCGAGCGGCTGCTGCCCTCCGGCTTCCGCGACGGCGCCCGGAACCTCGTCACCACCATGTCGGCCGGGCACAACGACGACTGCGCGCTCATCCTCATCTGGCGTCCCTGACGTCCGGCGCGGGGTCCGGGAAACCGGTGACCCGCCGCCGGGCACATGTCCCCGTGCCGCTGCCCCCGTGCCACGCGGAGCACACTGAGAGTATCCAGACCATGACGGAACGCATGGTCAACGGCCAGTGTTCCGCACCGTTTTCTGGTGAGCCGGAACACTGGCGGGGATGAGGGGATTTTTGGAACGCTCTAGGAGCGGTTTCGAACCCTCAGGGAGTCGCCCCGTGGGCGGCCGGACCCGGTGTCCTTTCACCGCGGGCCCGGCCGGTCCGGTGGTCGCCCGTCCGCATGGGTTCCGGACCCCGGGGATGGTGGCGCGGTTACCCCGGGGCCCGGTCTGGGCAGCGGACGGTGCGGCGCGCCGGACCACCCGGCGGGCGGCCGCCGGTGTCATCCGTCGTGACATCGGTGATCGGTGACTCCTCGGTGGCGCGCCGCGCGACGTCGTGGCTTTCGTGGGGGAGGTCCGGCCGAGCGCGGCGCGAAGGCGGCAGGGGGCGCGGTTCCGATGACGGGCCGCGTCCCCTGCCGGGGCGGACGTTCCCGGCACGGCTGCGCTTCGGCGGCCGTGCCGGGAACGTCCGCCCCGGCTCATGCGGGACCGGCTCATGCGGGACCGGCTCATGCGGGACCGGCTCATGCGGGACCGGTTCACTCGGAACGGGCTCTCGGCTCGGGCATCCTCGGACCCCGGGCATCCTCGAACCGACGCTCTCCGAGCCGGGCATCTCCGAGCCGGGCGTTTGAGCAGAGCGTCACAACCACAGCGTCACAACCACCCGGCGTCGCGGGCGATCCGCACGGCGTCGAGGCGGTTGCGGGCCTGGGTCTTGCTGATGATCCGCGACAGGTGGTTTCGGACCGTTCCCACGGAGAGGAAGAGCTGGTCGGCGATCTCGTTGGACCGCGCCCCCAGCGCCGCCAGCCGCAGCACGTCCAGCTCCCGCCGGGTCAGCGGGTTCTCCGCCGACTCCAGGGCGGCGACCGCGAGCTCGGAGTCGATCGCCCGTCTCCCGGCGGCCACCCGCCGCACGCCGTCGGCGAGCTGCTCGGGCTGCACGTCCAGGCTCATGAATCCGAGCGCGTGCACGGAGAAGGCCCGCCGTACCTGGCCGGCGCTGGGGTGGCGCGACAGCAGGAGCGTCCGGCAGGACGGGACGTCTTCGTGCAGCCGGAGCGCGACGGTGAAACCGTCGACGTCGGGCAGATCCAGATCGACGACCGCCGCGTCGGGGCGGTGTCGCAGCACGGCGGGCAGTACCTCCTCGCCGCGCTCGACATCCGCCACCACCTTGAGGTCCGACTCGCACGCCAACGAGGCCACCAGGCCCCGTCGGACCAGCGGCAGGTGCTCGGCAATCAGGATCCCGATCAAAAGTTTCCCCCCAGCGCCTCTCACAGGGTGACCGCACGATCGCTTACTGTCAACGAAGTGTCCCCATTCGGTCAACCCGGCGCAAGGGTCTTGATCCGGAGGGTCCGTCTCTGTGGCACTCTGGAACCACGGAGCGTGGGTTAGTCTCCATTGGAAGCCGCCCGCACATAAACGACCGGGGAGTACGACCTGTGAGCTGGCTCGTCGGGGTCCTCATCATCCTCCTGGGACTCATGGTCTCGATCGGCCTGCACGAGATCGGCCATCTGGTGCCCGCCAAGCTCTTCGGCGTCAAGGTCACCCAGTACATGGTCGGCTTCGGCCCCACGCTGTGGTCGCGCCACAAGGGCGAGACCGAGTACGGCGTCAAGTGGCTCCCCTTCGGCGGCTACATCCGGATGATCGGCATGCTGCCGCCCCGGCCCACCGACGCGCCGGGCACGCTGCGCTCGGTCTCCACCGGGCCGTGGCAGGGCCTCATCGAGAACGCCCGCGACGCGGCGATGGAGGAGGTCCGCCCCGGCGACGAGGACCGGGTCTTCTACCGCAAGCCCTGGTGGCAGAAGGTCATCGTCATGTCGGGCGGCCCGGCGATGAACTTCGTGCTGGCGTTCGTGCTGTTCGCCGTCGTGATGATGGGCTTCGGCGTCGCCGTCCAGAAGAACCAGATCTCCTCGGTCCCGCAGTGCGTCAAGACCTCCGCCGAGATCGCGAAGAACCCCGGGGCCGGGTGCGCCGCGACCGACAGGCCCAGCCCGGCCGCCGCGGCGGGGCTGCGCGCCGGTGACGTCCTGGTGTCGGTGGCGGGCAGGCCCGTCGCGAGCTGGGACGCCGCGACGCGGGCCATCCGCTCCCACGGCGCCGGCCCGCTGGCGATCGGCATCGAGCGGGACGGCCGGCCGATGACCGTGACCGCGAACCTCATCGCCCAGGACCGCGAGTCGCTGGACGAGCCCGGGAAGATCGACAAGGGCGTCGGTTACCTCGGGGTCAGCCCGGTGGTCGTCACCGAGCGGCAGAGCCTCGGCGCGGTCGCCTCCCACATGTGGGACACCACCTCGCTGACGGCGGGCGCGCTGCTGCGCTTCCCGGAGAAGATGGTCGGCGTCTGGAACGCCGCCTTCTCCGGCCAGGAGCGCGACAAGAACGGCCCGGTGGGCATCGTCGGCGTCGGCCGCATGGGCGGGGAGATCGTGGCCTCCTCGGCTCCGCTGGAGAGCAAGGTCGTCATCTTCATCAACCTGCTGGCCGTCTTCAACCTGGCGATCGGCATGTTCAACCTGATCCCGCTGCTCCCGCTGGACGGCGGCCACATCGCCGGCGGGCTGTGGGAGGGCCTGAAGCGGGGCTTCGCCCGTGTGACGCGCCGTCCCGCCCCCTCCCACGTGGACATCGCCAAGGCGCTCCCGCTCACCTACGCCATCGCCCTGGTGATGATCGTCATGGCCGGCCTGCTGGCGTACGCCGACGTCTTCAACCCGATCCGCCTGCTGGGTTGATCTTTCGTGACCATCCGTCCCGTACGGCGCGCCGCGGGCGGGCCGTACCCGCCGTAGGGGTACGCCGTGAACGACCGGACGCCGGGAGCGGCGATCGACGTGGCGCTGTTCCGGCTGCGCCGGATCTGGGCCCGGCCGCTGCGTGCCCGCCGGGCGGGTGAGCCGCCCCGGCCGGTGCAGATGTCGAACGTGATGGTCGTGCACGCGGTGCACAAGCTGAGCCTGGACGTCCCCGAGGTGACCGTGGGCGCCGTCGCCGAGCAGCTCGACGTGGACCCGTCCACCGCCAGCAGGCTCGTCAACGACGCGATCGGCGCGGGTCTGGTGGCACGGGAGGAGTCGGCGGTGGACGCCCGGCGGGCCCGCCTCGTGCTGAGCGAGCGTGGCCGCCGGGTGCTGGAGGTGGTCGTCCGCTACCGGCGGACCTACCTGGACGGCCTGATCGCCGACTGGACGGAGGCCGACCGCGAGGCGTTCGCCCGGCTGCTCGCCCGTTTCGCGGAGGCGGCCGTCGCCCGCCCGGCCGACCTGGCCGGCCTGGACCGGATGGTCGCCGAGGCGGCGGGGACGACGGACGTCGCCGTCACCCGCCCGTGACGCCGCCGATCCCGCCGGGTCCGTCGGTACTCCGGGAAACGTCCGGCCGGGTCCGTCAGTACATCGAGATGTGGACGTGGTCGAAGTGGTTGGCGGTGACGCCGCCGCGGTCGGACATGGCGCGCCAGCCGGTGCCGCTGTTGATCCGCTGACGCCAGATCACGTACTTCACCCCGAGTCGGGTCCTGTTCTTGAGGGCCCAGGCGGCGATCTCGTCGCCGAGCCCGACATGGCCCGCCGTGGGCGTCGATCCGCCGGTGCTCATCATGAAGTCGCAGGCCCGGCCCAGCGGGTGCTCGCCGCCGTCGTTCTCCGAGCGGTAGCAGCCGACCTCGTGGGGGAGGGTGAACCGCTTCCCGACCGCCTCGCGCATGATCCGGGTACGGTCGGTGATGTTGTCGGAGCCGGTGGGCAGCTGGGGCGCCCAGCTGCCGTCGGTGCGACGGCCCGAGCCCACGGGGACGAGCGCGTCGAGCTTCCGCCTGATGTCCGCGATGGCCTTCTCGGCGTCGCGGCGCCGGGCGGCCACGGCGTCACCCTCCTCGGCGATCCGGCCGGTGAGCCGGGCGGCCTCCTCGGCCGCCCGGCCGCGCAGGTCCCGGCTCTGGGCGAAGGTCCGGAGGTGGGCGCCCTGCTGGGCGGCGAGCTGGGCGGTGACCGCCGCGCCGTCCATCCGGGGGGCGGTCAGCAGGGAGGGCAGGTCGCTCCCGCCCCCCTGCTGACCGCCCTGGTACTGGAGGCTGGCGATGCCGGCGACCTGCTTCCTGGCCTCCGCGTAGGCGCGTTCGGCCTCGGCAAGGGCGGCCCTGGCCCGGCTCTCGGCCTGCCGGGCCTCGCGCAGCGACTCCCGTTTGGCCGCGTAGTCCTCGATGAGCCCGTCGACCTTCTCGGTGAGCTTCGCCAGGTCGGCGCGCAGTTCGGACTCGGACGGCTTGGGGTCGGCGCCGGCGGGCCCGCCGGCGAGGACGAACACCAGGGCCGAGACCGCGGAGACGGTCATGGCCGCACGGCGACGGGACGTGGGGGACGGGGCCGCCACGGCTCTCCTCTCCTACCGCCTACCGGGTTAGCTGACGGGTTCGGGCGGGAGAGAGCCCTTCCACCGAAGTGGATTCACCCCGGGTGCGGTGGTTCCCCGGCTCCCGGGCGACGCACCCGGAATTAGGCATATCGGACATTAAGTCCAATGGGTGAGGATAGTAATGGTAAACGGACGGTCACGCGACCCCGTCCCGTGACCGTCCGCCGGTCATTCCCCGACCAGGGACCGCAGGCGGCGGGCCGTGTCCTCCGGCAGCACGTCGTTGACGAAGGCGCCCATCGCGGACTCCGACCCGGCCAGATACTTCAGCTTGTCGGGCGCCCGGCGGATGCTGAACACCTCCAGGTGGGCGTACGACAGATCCCGGCCGGTGTGCACCGGCGCCTGGTGCCAGGCCGCCACGTACGGCAGGGGCACACCGAAGAACCCGTCCAGGGCGCGCAGGACCCGGGTGTACAGGGGGCCGAACGCCGCCCGCTCGGCGGCCTCCAGCGACCCCAGGCCGGGAACCCGGCGATGGGGGTAGAGGTGGACCTCGACCGGCCAGCGCGCCGCGGCCGGCACGAACGCCGTCCAGTGCTCGTTGGCGGCGACCACGCGGACGCCCGCCTCCCGCTCGGCGGCGAGCACGTCGGCGAACAGGTTGCCGCCGGTCCGCCTCCGGTGCCGCTCGGCCGCCTCCAGGGACAGCCGGGTCCGGGGGGTCACGTAGGGGTAGGCGTAGATCTGCCCGTGCGGGTGGGCCAGGGTGATGCCGATCTCGGGGCCCCGGTTCTCGAAGCAGAAGACCTGCTCCACCCCGGGCAGCGCCGACAGCTCCGCCGTACGGTCGATCCACGCCTCCATGACCAGATCGACCTGCTCGGGGGACAGCCGCGAGAAGGAGGAGCCGTGGTCGGAGGTGAAGCACACCACCTCGCACCGCCCGGTCCCCGGGCGGACCTCGCTCAGCCCGCCGACCGGAACGGCGTCGACCGGCTGGCCGGAGAAGGACGGGAAGCGGTTCTCGAAGACCACGACGTCGTAGTCGGATGAGGGGATCTCGGTGAGCCGGCCGGGGGCCGAGGGGCACAGCGGGCACTCGTCGGCCGGGGGCAGGAACGTGCGGCTCTGGCGGTGCCCGGCCACCGCGATCCACTCCTCGGTGAGAGGGTCGTAGCGCAGCTCGGAGGCCGGGGGGCGGGGCGGCAGGTCGCGCAGGTCGGCCGCGCTCCGGTCGGCGTCGTCCCGCCGGTCGAAGTAGAGCAGTTCGCGGCCGTCGGCCAGGTGGGTGATCGTGCGTTTCATGAGCTCACCGTCTCGTTCCGCTGGTGGGGGTCGGTGATGATCAGTTCGCCCACCTGGGACGCCAGCTCCTCGCGGGCCTCCTCCGGCAGGCCGGAGTCGCTGACCACGACGTGCGCCTCGGCCAGTCCGGCGATCGTGCTGATGCCGACCGTGTCCCACTTGGTGTGGTCGGCCGGCACCACCAGCCGGTGCGCCGAGGCGACCAGCTCGCGGTCGGTCTCGGCCTCCAGCAGGTTGGGCGTGGTGAACCCGGCGCGCACGCTCATCCCGTGCACGCCGAGGAAGAGGGTGTCCACGTGCAGCCCGCGGATCGCCGCGACCGCGACCGGGCCGACCAGCGCGTCGGAGGGCGTGCGGACGCCGCCGGTCAGCACGACGGTGCGGTCGGCGCGGGGGGAGCGGTGGAAGACGTCGGCGACCCCGATCGAGTTGGTGATCACCGTCAGGTCGGGCACGTCGGTCAGGAAGCGGGCGAGCGTCCAGGTGGTGGTCCCGGCGGAGAGCGCCACGGCCGTGCCCGGCCGTACCAGCCGGGCCGCCCGCCGGGCGATCGCCTCCTTCTCCGGCTGCTGGCGCGCCGACTTGGCGGCGAACCCCGGTTCCTCGGTGGAGCCGGGCCCGGCGACGGTGGCGCCGCCGTGGACCTTCGCCACCAGCCCGCGCTCGGCCAGCACCTCCAGGTCCCGGCGGATCGTCATGTCCGAGACCCCGAGCTCACGCACCAGGTCGGCGACCCGGGCGCCGCCGCTCGTGCGCACCCGGTCCAAGATCGCCTGCCGCCGCTGCTGGGCGAGCATTGACCACCCCTTAAATCACCAGATTCCAGCAAATTACCACAACCATGGTAGTTGGAAGATGTTGGAACCTGGTGGATGGGAGTGGCCCGCGGGCGGGCCCGGCAGGCGTTCCCGCCGGGCGGCGGACGGAGGCCGTCCGCGAACGGATCTAGCCGTCGTCTCCGGCGGGCCTCGGCGGGCGGCCCCAGGCCGCAAGGAGACGGGTCTGCGCGTCGGTGCCCGCGGGGACCGGCTGCTGCTCCCCGATGACCCCGGCCTGCCGGTAGCCCTTCTCCGCGTCGGCGAACCAGGCCGCGCAGGCGTCGACCAGCTCCGGGTCGAGCCGCTCGTCGGCGCCGATGGCCCGGGCGAGGTCCCAGGTGTGGATCAGGACGTCGGCGAACAGCTCCGCGACGTACTCGCCGCCGGGCGCGTCGCCGAACGACAGGTGGACGACGCGGGTGAGCGCCCCGTCCTCGAACACGGCCTGCACGGCCGCGGTGGCGGAGGTGTCGAACGCCTTCAGCGCGTCGTCACCGAGCATGTCGCCGTCCAGGGCGTCACCGGTCTCGCCCACGGTCCGGTCGGCCAGCAGCAGGGGGACCCAGCGGTTCTCCCTGACCACGTGGTCGACCAGGGTGCGGACGTCCCAGTCCACGCACGGGGTGGGACGCCCCCACTGCCCGGACCCGATCCGGTGGACGAGAGCGCCGAAGTCGTCCAGCGCTCGGCGGTAGGCCTCGCGTATGTCGATGCTCATCATGTCCTCCCCGATCCTCACCTCGACCGTAACTCCCGCGGGACGAGTAGTCATCGCGTCCCGTGGGCACGGCTCCGGCGGGGCCGGGGAACAGGGCCGGGGAGACCCTACGGCAGGCGCTGCTCCACCCAGACGATCTTGCCGTCCGGGGTCGGGCGGGTGCCCCAGCGGTGCGCGAGCCAGTTGATCAGATGCAGGCCGCGGCCGGTGTCGTCGTCGCTGCCCGCCTCACGCATGACCGGGGGCAGCGGAGAGCGGTCGGCCACCTCGCACACCAGCGAGGGGCCGCGCAGCAGGCGCACCTCGACGATGCCCGAGCCGTGCTTGATGGCGTTGGTGACCAGCTCACTGATCATGAGCTCGGTGGCGTCGGCGATCGGGTCCAGCCGCCACTCCGACAGCGTCGCGCGCACGAGGCGGCGGGCCTGGGCGGCGGAGCGCGGGTCGGGGGTGAGCGTGAGCTGCGCCAGGTCCTCCTCGCCCAGCTCCCGCACCCTGGCCAGCAGGAGCGCGATGTCGTCGCGCTCGTGCCCGGGGCGCTGGGCCTCGATCGTGAGGTCGCAGACCGCCTCCAGGTCCGGGTTCTGATCGGCCAGCAGGTCGCAGACCATGCCGATCCCCTCGTCGATGTCCCGCTCGCGGCTCTCCACCAGGCCGTCGGTGTAGAAGGCGAGGACGGCGCCGTGCGGCAGGACGAGCTCGCGCATCTCCACCAGTTCGTTGCCGATGCCGAGGGGCAGCCCGGGGGGCAGCTCCAGCGGCTCGGCCCCGCCGCCGGGCCGTACCAGGACCGGCGGGACGTGTCCCGCCGAGGCGATCGCACAGGTCCGCGTGACGGGGTCGTAGGTGGCGTAGACGCACGTCGCGATCTGGCTGCCGTCCAGGTCCTGGCTCATCCGGTTGAGGCGGAACAACACCTCGGCGGGGGTGAGGTCGAGGCTGGCGAGCGTGCGGGCGGCCGTGCGGAGCTGGCCCATCGTGGCCGCGGCCCTGATCCCGTGCCCCATCACGTCGCCCACGACGAGGGCCACCCGGCATCCGGGGAGCTGGATCACGTCGTACCAGTCGCCGCCCACCCCGACCAGGTCGCTCGCGGGCAGGTAGCGGGAGGCGACCGTCAGGCCCAGGGGCTGCTGGAGGTCGACCGGGAGCAGGCTGCTCTGCAGGGTGAGCGCGGTGCGCCGCTCGCGGTTGTAGAGCCGGGCGTTGTCGAGGCAGACGGCGGTCCTCGCCGCCAGCTCCTCGGCGAGGTTGATGTCCTGCTCCTCGAACGGCTCGCTGTCCGGCCTGCGGGTGAAGACGACGAATCCGAGCACCTGGCCGCGCGCCTTCAGCGGCACGACCAGGAACGAGCTGTCCTCCAGCACCCTGGCCACCGTGTCGCGCTTGGCGAACCGCCCGATCTCCTCGGAGGTCCGGCGGCCCAGCCGGGGGTAGAGGATCGGGTTGCCGGTGGCCATGCACCTGGCGTACGGGGTCCAGGCGTCGTAGACGACGACCTCGTCCACCGGGAACGCGTCGGCGTACTCGCCGGGCGACGAGCTGGACACCCCGACCGCGATCCGCCGGACCGGCACCGACCCGTCGACGGCGCGCTGGGGGGACTCTCCCTCGGCCACCAGCCGGTCCTGCACCAGGATGCCGGCCGCGTCGGCGAACCGCGGCACGGCGACGTTCATCAGCTCCCTGCCGGTCTCGAACATGTCGAGGGTGCTGCCGATCCGCTTGCTCGCCGCGTTGAGCAGCGACAGCTGCTCGTTCATGGAGGCGGGGCTGCTCATCCGGGGGATCGCGGTGGCCGGGTCCTTGGTGACGAAGCGGCGGTTCACGCGTTCCGCCGGAGGGGGGCCGTGGTCCGCCGGGTGGCCGGGCCGCCCGCGGGTGGATCCCAGGACCGTCCGCGGGGTCCGCCGGACCCGGCGGTGGGCGGACTGGAGGGTGAGAGGCGAGCGGCGTGGGGGAGCCCGCTGTGCTCACCGCTGATGATGACGCCGTCGGACCTCGTCACGTTCCCCTCCACGAACTCGGCTACGTCCAAAGAAGAATGGTAAGGAACGATCTAGGGTCTAGGCTCATTTTTGCCGGAGATTTCGGATTATTCGCCATATGAGTCTTGTGACGCCTGTACGGCGCGGCGCGGTGTTTCGCATCCCGTGCCCCTTGGCCCGGGGACGGCCCGGAGAGCCCTTCCCCAGGCCAGGGCGGAATCCCCCGGCTCCCGGCCGCCGCGGTCCGTACGGCCCGGCCCGCCGTACGGATTGCGCCGTGAGCGCACGGGCCGAACGGATTTCGCGAGAGGGACGGCGGGGCGGAGGATGGGAGAACACCCCGGAAAAGCGGAAGACCAGGCCGTCCCGCATGGGATGACCTGGCCTTCCGTAATTCGGAGCGGACGACGGGAATCGAACCCGCGTAGCCAGTTTGGAAGACTGGGGCTCTACCATTGAGCTACGTCCGCACGAGCCGGTGCCGGTCTGGTCTAGACTTCATCCGGTCGTCAGGGCGTAATCGTACCGGAGTTCCGGACCGTGCGCGCACTCGGCGAACCGGGGTGTGGCGCAGCTTGGTAGCGCACCTGCTTTGGGAGCAGGGGGCCGCAGGTTCAAATCCTGTCACCCCGACCACGGCCGGGGCCGATCCGTACGGGTCGGCCCTTTCCCGTTCGATTTCCGTTCGACGGGGTCGGGCGGGGTCCGTGCGGCCCGGCCGGCGCGCCGGCCCCCGGGGTCCGCGGGTCCCGCCCGACCGTGATCCGGCAGGGCGAGGGTCAGCCGGTCCCGCTGAAGACGGCCCAGACGGCCTTGCCGCCGCGGGCGAGGTGGTCCCATCCCCAGCACCTGCTGTAGGTCTCCACGATGTAGAGACCGCGGCCGTTCTCGGAGATGAAATCGGGCTCCTTGGGCGTGGGCGCCTCGTCGCTCGGGTCGGCCACGGCGAGGACGACGTGCGCCGAGATGCGCATCAGCATCAGCGTGATCGGGGTGGCGTCGGCACGGACGGGCGGGCACAGTGAGTAGCGGACCGCGTTGGTCACCAGTTCCGAAACCACTAGCGCTGCGTCGTCGCCCAGTTCTGACAGACCCCAGTGGCGCAGCGTCGAGCGGGTCACGTCCCGCGCGGTCTTGACGGAGTCGGCCTGAGGGGGGAGCGGGCACGCGGTGGCGTCGGAGCCGTCGAGCCGGTCGGCCAGAAGGAGATCGTCGAAGCTGACCTCGCGGGTCGCCCGCAGGTAGTCGGTAGCCGATTCTGGCTCCTCAACCATCCTGCCGGTGCCTCCCGCCGCCATTGCCATCTCCGTACTGCCTGGTGCTGCCTGTGAATTGTCAGAGCTTGTGCACCTTAAGCCCAATATGCACTAGGCCATCATGAGTCACCGGGCCGCCCCCTGCAAGACCCAAATGCACGTGCAGTTGCAGCGTGCAGCCGCATCTTCGATTCTTGCGGGATGCTCGTTGAATCGGCCACGGCGTTGGACCTTGTCATGACGGCCGGAAGTGATGACACTGTGTGCGCTGGCCCAAGTGCACAGGGAGGCGAAGTGACGCAGATCCACCCGGGATCGGGTCCGACAGCTCTGCGTATCCTTTTGGGCTCCCAACTGCGCCGGCTGCGTGAGGCCCGGGGTCTCTCCCGTGAGGAGGCGGGCCATCTGATCCGGGGCTCCGAATCCAAGATCAGCAGGATGGAGCTCGGCCGGGTCGGACTGCGGGAGCGCGACGTCGCCGACCTGCTGACCTTCTACGGCGTCGAGGACGAGCAGGCACGCTCGGCGGTCATGGACCTCCTGTCCCGGGCCAACGAGCCGGGGTGGTGGCACCGCTTCAACGACCTGCTGCCCTCGTGGTTCCAGACCTACGTCGGGCTGGAGGAGGCCGCCTCCCGGATCCGCACCTACGAGGTCCAGTTCGTGCCCGGCCTGCTCCAGACCAAGGAGTACGCCAGGGCGGTCATCACCGCGGGAAGCGCCGGCGTCGGGCCCGAGGAGATCGAACGCCGCGTCGACCTTCGGACGGAGCGCCAGAAGGTGCTCGACCGGCCCGACGGACCGTTCTTCTGGGCGGTCATCGACGAGGCGGCGCTGCGCCGCCCCATCGGCGGCGCCGACGTGATGCGGGCCCAGCTGGAGCACCTGCTGGAGCTCATGCGGCGGCCGAACGTCACGATCCAGGTCATGCCGTTCAGCTTCGGCGGCCACAGCGCCGAGGGCGGCGCCTTCAGCGTGCTGCGCTTCGCCGACCCCGACCTGCCCGACGTGGTCTACGTCGAGCAACTCGCCAGTGCCCTCTACCTCGACAAGCGGGAAGAGGTGGACCGTTACAGCGAGGTCATGGAACGCCTGTGCGCCGTCAGCACCACCCCGGACGAGACGACCGACATCCTGCGGCGCATCATCAAGGAGAACTGAACGACCACCGGTCGCTCTGTGGTGCGCGACTGCCTTAGACTGGCCAGCGGCGCTGGACACCCGCCACGGTGGATCATGCCCTCACGGCTTGCCTGTCTCAAAGGCTGTGCCCCGCGCCGCTCATGTGGGCGCGGCGCGCGAGCTTGCCGCGGTAGCCGTACGACTTGACGCGCCCGCGATCACTCGAAGCTTGATCAAGGAGACCACCCCGTGAAGACCGCTGTCGAGGAGCTCAGCCCGACCCGGGTCAAGCTCACTGTCGAGGTGCCGTTCGAGGAGCTCGGCGAGAGCATGAAGGCGGCGTACAAGAAGGTCGCGCAGCAGGTGCGCGTCCCCGGATTCCGCCCCGGCAAGGTTCCGGCCCGCATCATCGAGCAGCGCTTCGGCCGCGCGGTGGTGCTGGAGGAGACCCTCAACGACGCGGTGCCGAAGCTGTACGGCCAGGCCGTCGACGAGAGTGAGATCTTCCCGGTCAGCCAGCCGGACATCGAGGTCACCAAGATCGACGATGGCGAGCAGGTCGAGTTCACCGCCGAGGTCGACGTCCGCCCGAACTTCGACGTCCCCGACTACCAGGGCATCGAGGTGACCGTCCCGGTCGCCGAGGTGAGCGACGAGGATGTCGAGGCCCAGCTGGACGGCCTCCGCCAGCGCTTCGCCACGCTCACCGGCGTCGAGCGCCCCGCCGCCGCCGGCGACTACGTCGTCATGGACCTCGCCGCCGCGATCGACGGCAGGAACATCGAGGAGCAGCAGGCCAACGACGTCTCCTACGAGGTCGGAGCCGGATCGGTGCTCCAGGGCCTCGACGACGCCCTGGCCGGCATGTCCGCCGGTGACGTCAAGGAGTTCACCACGAACCTGGTCGGCGGCGAGAACGCCGGCGAGGAGGCCGTGGTCACGATCACCATCAAGAACGTCAAGGAGAAGGTCCTCCCCGAGCTCGACGACGAGTTCGCGCAGCTCGCCAGCGAGTTCGACACCCTCGACGAGCTCAAGGCCAGCATCCGCGAGCAGGGCCGCCGCAACAAGCTGATCGAGCAGGTCGTCCAGGCCCGCGAGAACGCCCTCGACGCCCTCCTCGCCCAGATCGACATCCCGCTTCCGGAGAGCGCCCTCAAGGCCGAGGTCGACAATCGCAAGCACAACCTGGAGCACCAGATCGCGGAGAGCGGCCTGAGCAAGGAGGCGTTCTTCCGCCTCTACCAGACCACCGAGGAAGAGCGGAACGCCGAGTTCGACGAGAGCGCCGCCAAGGCACTCAAGACCGGCTTCGTCCTCGACAAGATCGTCAAGGCCGAGGAGATCGGCGTCAGCGAGCAGGAGCTGACCAACTTCGTGGTGCGCCGCGCCATGCAGATGAACGTCGCCCCGAACGTGCTCGCCCAGCACCTCGCCGACAACGACCAGCTCACCCTCGCCATGGTCGAGATCGTCCGTGACAAGGCCAAGAGCCTGGTCGGCGACGCCGCCAAGGTGACCGACGAGGCCGGCAACGAGGTCGACCTCAAGGCCATCTACGCCGAGATCAACGCCGAGGAGGCCGGCGAGGAGCCCGCCGCCGAGGAGACCGCCGCGGAGCAGGCCGACGAGGCCGCCGGGAAGTAACCGCCGACGCGCGCCACGCGGCGCCCCACCGTGCCCGGCGCGGTGGGGCGCCGCCGTCTTCCCGGAACCCTCGCGGAACACGGCCGGGACGCCCCGTACGGGGCGTCCCGGCAGCGGGGCGAGCATGCGCCGTCAGCGAACAGCAGCGGGAGGGGGCATGTCCGGTGGGCGGCGCGCGTTAAGGTCACAAGCAAAGCCACAATCGATTACGACGCATCGGAAGGTGACGCTGTGACCAGCCCGCCGACCATTTACCAGCCGACCGGCTCCGGGCCTGAGTCGATGAGCCAGCCGACCGGCTCGTTCAGGCTCGAAGACCAGCTCTACCAGCGGCTGCTGCGTGAGCGCATCATCGTGCTGGGCACCCAGGTCAACGACGAGATCGCCAACCGGATCTGTGCCGAGCTGCTTCTGCTCGCGGCCGACGACGGCGAGCGCGACATCTGGCTCTACATCAACTCGCCCGGTGGGTCCGTGACCGCCGGTATGGCGATTTACGACATGATGGAATACGTGCCCAACAACGTGTGCACGGTCGCGATGGGCCTGGCCGCCTCCATGGGCCAGTTCCTCCTCTGCGCCGGCGAGCGCGGCAAGAGGTTCGCCCTGCCGCACGCCCGCATCATGATGCACCAGCCATCCGGAGGCATCGGGGGCACCGCCGCCGACATCGCCATCCAGGCCGAGCAGATGCTCTACGTCAAGAAGACCCTCGCCGAGCGGATCGCCTTCCACACCGGACAGCCGATCGACCAGATCGAGGCCGACTCCGACCGCGACCGCTGGTTCACGGCCGAGGAGGCCAAGGACTACGGCTTCATCGACCACGTCGTCCGCAGCGCCCGGCAGGTGCCCTCCACGGGCCCCGTCTCCTGAAGGGGAACAAGGTGAGTGAGTTGATCCGGCCGGGAGACATCAACGGCCGTTATGTCCTTCCCTCCTTCGTCGAGCGCACCTCGTACGGCATGAAGGAGATGAACCCCTACAACAAGCTGTTCGAGGACCGCATCATCTTCCTCGGCGTGCAGGTGGACGACGCCTCGGCCAATGACGTCATGGCGCAGTTGCTGACGCTGGAGTCGCTCGATCCCGACCGCGACATCAGCATGTACATCAACTCGCCCGGCGGGTCGTTCACCGCCATGATGGCGATCTACGACACGATGCAGTTCGTCCGGCCGGAGATCCAGACGGTCTGCCTCGGCCAGGCGGCCTCGGCGGCGGCGATCCTGCTGGCCGGCGGCACGCCCGGCAAGCGGTTCGGCCTGCCGAACGCCCGGATGCTGATCCACCAGCCCTCCACCGAGGGCGGCGGCCAGGGCAGCGACATCGAGATCCAGGCGCGTGAGATCCTCCGTATGCGCACGCAGATGGAGGAGATCCTGTCGCGGCACACCGGTCGGTCGGCCGAGCAGATCCGCAAGGACATCGAGCGCGACAAGATCCTCGATTCCGAGGAGGCGAAGGCGTACGGGCTGATCGACGACATCATCCCGTCCCGCAAGAAGCTGGCCAAGGCCGTAGCTTCCTAGCGGGGTCCACCGCACCGGAACGGTGCCTAATTGGGCACGTTCCGGTGCGACTCGCCGCCAGGGGGCTCACTGAGGGCCCAGAAGACGGTAACGTCGAAACCTGAGCGGGATGACTTTTCGCACCGGGTATCGGGCCGGTCGGAAGAAACGGACCGCGGAAGCCAGGGCGGTCCCACGCAAAGGAGTATCTGGGGTGGCACGCATCGGCGACGGGGGAGACCTGCTGAAGTGCTCTTTCTGTGGGAAGAGCCAGAAGCAAGTCAAGAAGCTCATCGCCGGACCCGGCGTATACATCTGCGATGAGTGCATCGATCTCTGCAACGAGATCATCGAAGAGGAGCTCAGCGAGTCCTCCGAGCTCAAGTGGGACAGTCTCCCCAAGCCGCGGGAGATCTACGAGTTCCTCGACGCCTACGTCATCGGCCAGGACCAGTCGAAGAAGGCCCTGTCGGTGGCGGTCTACAACCACTACAAGCGGGTGCAGTCCGGCGACCGCGGCCGCGACGACGGCCTGGAGCTGGCCAAGTCCAACATCCTGCTCCTGGGCCCGACCGGCTCGGGCAAGACGCTGCTCGCCCAGACGCTGGCGAAGATGCTCAACGTGCCCTTCGCCATCGCCGACGCCACCGCGCTGACCGAGGCGGGCTACGTCGGCGAGGACGTCGAGAACATCCTCCTCAAGCTGATCCAGGCCGCCGACTACGACGTCAAGAAGGCCGAGACCGGCATCATCTACATCGACGAGGTCGACAAGATCGCCCGCAAGAGCGAGAACCCGTCGATCACCAGGGACGTCTCCGGGGAAGGCGTCCAACAGGCACTCCTGAAGATCCTGGAAGGCACCACGGCGAGCGTGCCGCCCCAGGGCGGGCGCAAGCACCCGCACCAGGAGTTCATCCAGATCGACACCACCAACGTGCTGTTCATCTGCGGCGGCGCCTTCGCCGGCCTGGAGAAGATCATCGAGTCCCGCATCGGCCGCAAGGGCATCGGGTTCAACGCGATCATCCACTCCAAGGACGACATCGACGCCTCCGACATCTTCAAGGACGTCATGCCGGAGGACCTGCTGAAGTTCGGCATGATCCCCGAGTTCGTCGGCCGCCTCCCGGTCATCACCAGCGTGCACAACCTCGACCGCGACGCCCTGATCCAGATCCTCACCGAGCCGCGCAACGCCCTGGTGAAGCAGTACCGCCGGCTCTTCGAGCTGGACAACGTCGAGCTGGAGTTCAGCGACGACGCCCTGGGCGCCATCGCCGACCAGGCGATCCTGCGCGGCACCGGCGCCCGCGGCCTGCGGGCCATCCTGGAGGAGGTCCTCCAGTCGGTGATGTACGAGGTGCCCTCCCGCCAGGACGTGGCGCGGGTCGTCATCACCCGAGAGTCGGTCCTCGAGCACGTCAACCCGACCCTCGTGCCCCGCGACCAGCTCAACAAGCAGCAGCGCACGCCGCGCGAGAAGTCCGCGTAACCCGCGGTCGCCTGTACGGCACGGCGGCCGGCGATACCGGGGGAGGAATCCCGCGGGGGCGTCCTTTCGTTCCGGAGCCGGTCCGCTCGGGGCGATCCGGCCGGGTGGGAGACGACTCCGGAGAAGCCTGGAGCATCGACCACCCGGACGTCCCTAGAATTGGACACCGTGACGATGCCAGATCTGCCCACCCAGTACACCCCCGCCGACGTGGAGACCCGGAGCTACGAGCGCTGGGTATCGGAGGGACACTTCACCGCGGACGCGAGCAGCGGGCGCGAGCCGTACAGCATCGTCCTGCCGCCGCCCAACGTGACCGGCGTCCTGCACATCGGTCACGCCCTCGACCACTCGATCCAGGACGCGCTGACCCGTCGCGCCCGCATGCGCGGCCAGGAGACGCTCTGGCTGCCGGGCATGGACCACGCGGGCATCGCCACCCAGAACGTCGTCGAGCGGGAACTCGCCAAGGAGGGCCTGTCCCGCCACGACCTCGGTCGCGAGGCCTTCGTCGAGCGTGTCTGGCAGTGGAAGGAAGAGTCCGGCGGCCGGATCCTCGGTCAGATGCGCAAGCTCGGCGACGGCGTCGACTGGACGCGTGAGCGTTTCACGATGGACCCCGGTCTCTCCCGCGCGGTTCAGACGATCTTCAAGAGGCTGTTCGACGACGGGCTCATCTACCGCGCCGAACGCATCATCAACTGGTGCCCGCGCTGCCTGACCGCGCTGTCGGACATCGAGGTGGAGCACAGCGACGACGAGGGCGAGCTCGTCTCGATCCGGTACGGCGACGGCGAGGACTCCATCGTCGTGGCCACGACCCGGGCCGAGACCATGCTCGGCGACACCGCGGTGGCCGTCCACCCGTCCGACGAGCGCTACGCCCACCTGGTCGGCCGCGAGGTCGAACTCCCCCTCACCGGACGCCGCATCCCGGTGGTGGCCGACGAGCACGTCGATCCGGCCTTCGGCACCGGCGCCGTCAAGGTCACCCCGGCGCACGACCCAAACGACTTCGAGATCGGCCGCCGCCATTCGCTGCCGTCCCTGGCGGTGATGGACGAGCGCGGAGTGATCACCACGCACGGCCCCTTCCAGGGGCTCGACCGTTTCGAGGCCCGTCCGGCCGTGGTGGCCGCGCTGCGCGAGCAGGGCCGGATCGTCGAGGAGAAGCGCCCCTACCTCCACTCGGTCGGCCACTGCTCCCGCTGCAAGACCGTGGTGGAGCCGCGGCTGTCCCTGCAGTGGTTCGTCAACGTCTCACCCCTGGCCAAGGCCGCCGGTGACGCAGTCCGCGACGGCCAGACGAAGATCCACCCGCCGGAGCTGGCCAAGCGCTACTTCGACTGGGTCGACGACATGCACGACTGGTGCATCTCGCGCCAGCTCTGGTGGGGCCATCGGATCCCTGTCTGGTACGGCCCGGCCGGCGAGGTCGTCTGCGTCGGACCCGACGAGGAACCGCCCGCCGGATACGTCCAGGACCCCGACGTCCTCGACACCTGGTTCTCCTCGGGCCTGTGGCCGTTCTCGACCCTGGGCTGGCCGGACCGCACGCCCGAACTGGAGAAGTTCTACCCGACCTCCGTCCTGGTCACCGGCTACGACATCCTGTTCTTCTGGGTGGCCCGGATGATGATGTTCGGCCTCTACGCGATGGACGGCCGCCCGCCGTTCCACACGGTGGCCCTGCACGGCATGGTCCGGGACCAGTACGGCAAGAAGATGTCCAAGTCGTTCGGCAACGTGGTCGACCCGCTCGACTGGGTCGAGCGCTTCGGCGCCGACGCCACCCGTTTCACGTTGCTGCGCGGCGCCAACCCCGGCTCCGACGTGGCTATCAGCGAGGAGTGGGCCGGCGGCTCCCGCAACTTCTGCAACAAGATCTGGAACGCCACCCGTTTCGCCCTGATGAACGGCGCCGCGGTCGGCGAGCTTCCAGTCGACGAGCTGACGGCCGCCGACCGGTGGATCCTCTCGCGGCTCCAGAAGGTCGTGGCGGAGGTCGACGCCGCCTTCGAGGACTTCGAGTTCGCCAAGATCTCCGACATCCTCTACCACTTCGCGTGGGACGAGGTCTGCGACTGGTACGTCGAGCTGGCCAAGATCCAGCTCGCCGCCGGGCAGGAGCACACCCGGCTGGTGCTCGGCCACGTCTTCGACGCGCTGCTCCGGCTGCTGCACCCGCTGGTGCCGTTCGTCACCGAGGAACTGTGGCGGGCCCTCACCGGAAAAGACTCCATCGTGGTCGCGCCGTGGCCGGCCGTCCAGGAGTCGCTTCGCGACGCCTCCGCCGAGGAGGAGATCCTCGCCGTTCAGGGCCTGGTGACCGAGGTCCGCAGGTTCCGTTCCGACCAGGGGCTCAAGCCCGGTCAGCGCGTCGCCGCGCGCCTGTCGCTCACCGGTACGGCTCTCGCCCCGCATGAGAGGGCCATCCGCGCGCTCCTCCGGCTCGACGAACCGTCGGAGTCGTTCGCGGCCACCGCTCGTCTCGATGTGAACGGCATCGTGGTGGAGATCGACACCGCGGGGACGATCGACGTGGTCGCCGAGCGCAAGCGGCTGGAGAAGGACCTCGCGGCCGCCCGGAAGGAGGCCGCGCAGGTGGCCGCCAAGCTGGGCAACGAGCAGTTCATGTCCAAGGCCCCTGACGAGGTGGTCGCCAAGGTCCGCGCCCGCGCGGCGCAGGCGGACCAGGACATCGACCGGCTCACCGCGCAGCTGGCCGCTCTTCCTGCCGGCTGAGCCCGCACACCCTGTGGGCCCGGAGTCCGATCGGACTCCGGGCCCACAGGGTTTAGGGGCCGTGGCGGAGGGAATACCCGACTGTTCCACGAAGTTGGTCATGAGAGCCCGGAGGGGCTGCTAGAGTTTCTTCCCGCGGGGCACGTCTCCGCGACCCCCTCCGAACTAGCTTCGCTGGGACGTTCACGTCCCGACGGCATCCGGTTGGACAACGACGGGATGTTGGAGTAAGTTAGAGGGGTTGCCCTGGAGACGGGGTGGTCGAGATCCGGGTGGATCCGGCGGGTGCGGGTCGGCTGAAGCGAAAGCGACAGTTTGACACAAACCAGGCGGAACTGCTAAGATTGAGA
>NZ_JBIAMC010000011.1:50357-303788 GCF_042873875.1 Streptosporangium sp. NPDC004379 | reverse complement strand
CTGGTCGTCTGCCCCGACACCCGCACCGCCCAGCACTACTCCCGGCCCATCGACTCCGGACTGACCGGCTACCGCCCGCACCCCCGGGTGCTCGGGCCCGGCGCCATCCCGGCCATCACCGACCCCCGGCAGGCCGCCGCCCACCCAGAACTGGCGGCCCTGGCGGTCATGGCCCACGGCCACGACCGCAAAGTCGTCGAGGCCTTCGCCACCGGACTCGCCGAACTCCCCGCCGAACACGCTCCGCAGTACTATGAATACGCTTACGACATGTCCGCGCCCGAGGCGCGGCGTCTCCTGGAGGAGATCATGAAGTCTGCCACCTGGCCCGTCTACAGCCCCTTCGCCCGCGAGCACTACGGCCGCGGCCGGGAGGACGGCAAAGCAGAGGGCAAGGCGGAAGGCAAGGCGGAAGGCAAAACTGAAGGCAGGGCCGAGGAGGCCGCCAGGCTGGTCCTGCTGGTGCTGAACGCCCGCGGCCTCGACGTCCCCGACGACATCCGCACCCGGATCGCCTCCTGCACCGACCTCGCCCTCCTGGAGACCTGGGCGGCCCGCGCGGCGACCGCCCGGACCACCCACGACCTGTTCCACGAGACGAGCGAAGAGAACCACTGACGAAAACCCGCCCACGAGCCGAACGGGGGCCCGGCGCCCCCGCTTCGGACACCTCGTGGGCACGCTCCCATACCCCGAGAGAGCGCTTTCTTCTATTCTTGGCCAATGGAGCTAGCGGAGATCCGCACCTACCCCCTCAAGTCCGCCAAAGGCATCTCCCGCCCATCCGCCCGGGTCCTTCCCTGGGGCCTGGAGGGCGACCGCCGCTGGGGCGTGGTGGACCCGTCGGGAGAGCTGATCTGGGTGGGCGAGTACCCCCGGCTCCTCTCGGTTTCGGCCGTCGAGACCCCCGAAGGCGGTCTCCACCTGTCGGCGGAGGGCTTGGGCGAGATCAAGGTTCCCCCCGCCACCGGTGACACGATCCCGCTGGACTGCTCCACCCTCGATCGGGCCGTACTCGCCCACGCCGACGCCCACGAGTGGTTCACCCGCCTGCTCGGCAAGCCCGCCCGCCTCGTCTGGCTGGACGATCCTGGACGCCGGACCATCACCGAGAAGCAGGGCGGCCTCTGGGACGGCCCCCTCCATCTCGTCTCCAGGAACTCGCTCCGGCTCCTGGACGACTGGATCACCGAAGGCGCCGCGGAACGCCAGGAGCAACCCCCCGGCCCCCTCGACATCGCCCGCTTCCGGCCCAACGTCGTCATCGACGGCGAGGAACCCTTCGCGGAGGACGCCTGGACGTCGGTCCGCATCGGGGAGGTCGACTTCCGCGTGTCGGTGGCGTGCGACCGCTGCGCCACCACCATCTGGGACCCGGCCACCCAGGAGCGCGGCAAGGAACCCCTGAGAACCCTGGCCAAGCATCGCCGCTGGGACGGGAACACCTGGTTCGGCATCCGCCTGGTGCCCAGGAACCTCGGCGAGCTGAGGGTCGGCGACGAGGTCCGGCCGGGCTAGTCCTCAGCTCTGGATTCAGGACGATCGGCCCCATCTCGGGGCAGGTCAGCGGAACCCCCGTCTCATCGAGGCGACGACCCCGCCGGCCGTGATGAGACGAATCGGCTCTCCAGCGGCGGAAGGCCGGCCGGTGACCGTACCATACCGTATGGTACGGTCAGGTGATCCCGATTCGAGGAGAGACATGTCCGCATTGCCCGACCCCGTCTGGCCGGTGGTCCTCCTGGCGCTCATTCAGGCCGGGGACGCCGTCATGTGCATCAAACCCGTCCCGTTCATCGCCCGGTGCCTTGAGGACGTGAACTGGCCGCGGCGTCACTGGTGGATGCTGCCGCCGCTGAAGTTCGCCGCGGCCGCCGGCCTGATCCTCGGCATCCGGCTGCCGTATCTCGGCGCCGTCACCTGCGCCGCCCTCGTGCTCTACTTCGTCGTCGCCATCGGAATGCACATCGCGGCCCGGGACTTCGGCCGCAACCTCCTCCTCAACGCCGTCGGCATGCTGCTGATCTGCGTCGCCGTCGGCGTCTACGGCTTCCTGGCATGACGCTCGCGAGCGTCCTGACGAGCGCAGGCCATTCCATACCCTGTGGTACGTTCGCCGGATGAGCACGGCACGGGCCCGGTGGCTGGACGAGGGCCTGAAGGTCCTCGCGGAGGAAGGCGCGGCAGGGATCCGGATCGACCGGATCGCCGCCCGGCTCAACCTGTCGAAGGGGTCGTTCCACCATCACTTCGACGGCGCCGACGGGTACAAGAAAGCGCTTCTCGCCCACTTCGAGCGCCTTTCGATCGAAGCGCTGGAGAACGCCATCTCCGAGGTGGGCGAATCGGCCGGTCCCCGAGCCGTCCTCACCCGACTGACGAATCTCGTCGGCTCCGACGGCGCGGGGCTCTACCGGCCCGAGGTCGAGACCGCACTGCGGGCGTGGGCGACCTGGGACGCCGACGTGCGGGCCGTGCAGACCCGCCTCGACGAGGCACGGCTGGCCGCGCTCCAGCGGGTGTGGCGACCGGCCGCCGCCGGTGACGAGGAGGCCCGGACCGCGGCCCTCCTGCCCTACCTCCTCGCCGTCGGCGCAACCCTCGTCTTTCCTCCCGTCGGCCCCGACCGCCTTCGCGACCTCTACGAGCTCCTCCTGCCCCTCGTCCCCGAGGGACCCGCCGTGTGAGCGTCACCACGGTCTCCGTGCCGGTCGCCTCCGCCTCGTCGGCGGCCGGCCAGGATGAGCAGGCCGGTGGCGGAGAGCGTGGCGATCATGATGACGATTTGCACACTGTAGGTGATGTCCCGGGTGGGCAGCAGCATGTTGGCGATGTGGGAGCCGGTGTGCACACCGACCGCCGCCCACAGCGCCCCGGTACGGGCTCGCGCGGCCGCGCAGGCGAAGCCGAGCGCGGCCGCCTGGCCCACGTAGAGCAGTCGCTCGACGGGGGTGTCGGCCGCGCTCTGGGAGATCAGGTGCATCGCGCCGAAGCCGATCGACACCACGGCCAGCACCACCGGCGGGATCAACCGGCCGGACAGGGTGTCGAACAGGTGCCCCCGCCACAGCAGCTCCTCGGGAAAAGCCTGGCTGAGCAGGGCGAACGCGATCGCCAGCGGCAGGTACGGCAATCCGGCCGTGACCATCTCCCAGGGCTGCCAGGCGGCGACGCCGACCGCCACCGAAAGGGCGTTCGCCGCGGCCATCCCGGCCATACCCGCCAGTGCGCCCAGCAGCAGGTGCAACGGGGCCCGCCGGGATCCCGTCAGGCCGACGCCCCGCCACGGCTGGCGGCCGAGGCGGCGGATGAGGTAGACCAGCCCGAGCGAGGCCAACGTGATGCCGATCATGCCGAGGGGCCGGTAGAGGACGTTGTCGCGTTCGAGGAGCAGCGTCACGGGGGCGGTTCCGATGATCACCTGCGCGAGCATGGCGACGGCGGTGATCAGGACGGCCCAGACGGGATGGGTGACTCTCATGAACCGCCACGCTAGGGAGCGGGCCGTCGTGCGGCATCGGCCCGCGGGAGGAACCGACCATGACGTTCGTCATGGATCTTTGGGGGGATCACACCGGCGGCGCGAGAAACTAGGGTCGTGTCGTGCCGCGTCGTCGGATGCCCCGTGTCCCCGGGCCGCCTTCCCCGGTCCAGCCGCGTGACGCCGGTCCACCGCCGCTGCTGAGCGTCGTGTTCTGGGTGGTGCTCGCCGCCACCGCGCTCACCTACGCCGTGCACGCCGGAACGTCCGGCCTCCCGATCGCGCGGATCGCGGTGTTCGGCGCCAACGTGGCGCTGGTGGGCGCGCTGTGGCTCGTGCTGCCGTGGCGGCGCATCCGGGGATGGCGGGGGCCGGCGGCCGTGGTGTTCCTGGTGGCGACGTTCACGCTGGGGCCGGCCGGCTCCGATGAGATCCACCAGTTGCTCCCGCTCATCTCCATCGCCAACCTGGCGTTCGTCTACGGCATGCGGACGGCCGCCGTGATCGTCGGCTGCCTGTGCTGCGGCCTGTTCCTCTCGGTCGTGAAGGTGTACGGGCGCGGGATCCTGGACGCCGTCGCGCAGACCGTACCCCTCGTCGTGTTCGCCACCTTCGTGCTGGGCATGATGTCGGCCGTGCTGGAGGCGCGGCGCAGGCGTGAGGAGGCGCAGCGGCTGCTGGCCCGGATCAGGGAGCTGACGGTCGCCCGGGAACGGGCGCGGATGGGCGCGGAGATGCACGACTCCGTCGGCCACCACCTGACGGTGATCAAAATGGGCCTGGAGAACGCGGAACGGTTCCGGCACCGGCGTCCCGACGCCGCCTGGGACGAGGTGAGCCAGGCGAAGGACCTCACGCGCCAGGCGCTCGCCGACGCCCGCCGCTGGGTCCGGGCGCTGCGCCCGCTCGCGCTCGACGGGCACGTCGGCAGCGCGGCGCTGCAACAGCTGGCGGCCTCGTTCGACGGCACGGGGCTCAAGGTCTCCTTCGAGGTCACCGGTGAGGAGGTGCCGATGGAGCCCGACGTGGAACTCGTGCTCTACCGGATGCTGCAGGAGGGTCTGGCCAACGCCGTCCGGCACTCCGGCGCCCGCCGGGTGAGGGGCGGCCTGGCCTTCCTCGGTGACCGGGTCGTGCTGACGGTCACCGACGACGGCGGTGGACGCCCCCGCGACGCGCACGGCGGGTTCGGCCTGCGCTCGCTCGCCGAACGCGCCCGGGCCGTGGGCGGCACCCTGGTCGCGGGCGACCGCCCCGGCGGCGGTTTCGAGATGCGCGCGGAGCTGCCCGTCCGCCCGGGAGCGGCGGTGTGAGCGCCGTCAGGGTCCTGCTGGCCGACGACCAGGAGCTCATCCGCCAGGGGCTGCGCAAGATACTGGAGATCGAGGAGGGCATCGAGGTCGTGGGCGAGGCCGCCGACGGCGAGGAGGCCCTGCGAGCCGCCGGACGGTGCCGTCCGGACGTGGCGCTGGTGGACGCCCGGATGCCGAGGATGAACGGCGTCGAGCTCATCACCCTGCTGTCGGTCCGGTATCCGGCGGTGGCCTCGGTCGTGCTCAGCACGTTCGACGAGGACGACTACATCTTCGGCGCGTTGCGGGCCGGCGCCGTCGGCTACCTGCTCAAGGACTGCACTCCGGCGGAACTGGTCGACGCCATCCGGCGGGCCGGCCGGGGCGAGACGGTGCTGGCCTCCCCGGTGGCCGCCCGGCTGGTCGCCGAGCTTCGCCGCTCCACCACACCGGCGCTACCCGACCAGGAGAGGCTGTCGGTCAGGGAGGCGCAGGTGGCCCGGCTGATCTCGACCGGGGCCACGAACCGGCAGATCGCCGACCGGCTGCTCATCACCGAGGGAACGGTGAAGAACCACGTCACGAACCTGCTCCGCAAATACGGCCTCCGCGACCGCACGCGGCTCGCCCTGCACCTGCAGCGGACCCACCGGCCCTCACCGTGACGTCCGGATCCGTACCGTCAGCGTCCGGGTGGGGCGGCGTCCGAGAGTCAGCCGGCCCGATCGCCGGATCGGACCGATCGACGTTCCCAGGCCAGGGCCACGACCAAACCGATGGCATAGGCGACCAGGTCCCATGGGTCAGGGAACGCGCCGACCAGGACACCGCCGACGCCCGGCGGGGTCACGCCGGCCATTTGGTAGAACTCGACGGCGATGGCGATCGCGGCCGCGGCCAAGATGCGGCGTGCGGCAGTGGTGCGCCACAGCAGCCCCAGGAACGCGTAGACCAGCATGGTGGCGCCGACGTCGCTCACGTAACCGCGGACGAACGGTTGTCCCGGCCCTCGGTAGAAGAGGGCGAACGCGCCGACGGCGAGGGCGAGGCCGCCCAGAAGGACCATGGCGCTGCGCATGAGATCGACGTCTTCTCCGAATCTCAACGATCAGGACGAACTGATCATAGGGCCCGTCCCTTACGGCGGCATGCCGGTTGCACCAGGTCGGCCCCCGCCGAGTGCCGTCCTTCCGCTCATCGGCGGTTCGGGGAACCGGATTCTGCTGGCCGGTTTCATGCTCCTCGTTCTGGGAGCGGTGTTCGCGTTGATTCCGGTGGTGACAGCGCCACGTCGCGCCGGCCCGGACATCTCCCGGCATCCGACCTGTGGAAGGCCGATCGCGGCGGTTCGACATGGCCTGGAAAACTCCAGCCCATCGGCATCAGCCGGGATCGTCTGGTAGAGATCACCTGACTCATGCGGAGGGAAGGCGGACGAATCGGCCATCGGGCCGGGTTCTGATTCTGCATGCCCTCCGCCTGCGGCCCGGAGCCCCGCGCTGCGACCGGCCTGCGAGAAGGCTTCCGTTCACCGTCATCGCCCGCCGGGGTTTTCCGAGCACGTATGCCCGCGAAGTGTCCTCGGCCAGGTTTTCGCCGGCACACCACCTCTGCGGCCTTCCGGTTTCCAGCCGATGTCGTCGCCGACGCTCCCGGGAGTGAGGATCAGGATCGACGCCGGGAAGCAGGCACGGGAAAGAGGCACGCCCTCGTGAACCACACCCTCACCGAGAACAGACAGGCCATGTTCATCGATAAGGGCCGGACATGACTCGCCCGCCTCGAATGCACACGGATTCTCACTCGGGCTTGTCCGGATACGGTGACCGAGCCAGAATCAGTTTATCCTTCAACTACTTAGCTGGAGGGACACTGCACGGATGAGGAGAGGCATGAAGCGCACCATCTCCACTCTCGCCGTCGTCACCGGCGTCCTCGGCGCCACGCTCACCGGCACCGGTCCCGCGTCCGCGACCACCTCCGAAGTCGACTGCTCCGCGGGCGGGTACACCCGGGTTCTGAACAGCTACGTTCCCACCAACATCCAGCGACCGGCGATCGACGGTCGTAGCTACAACATCGGCGGACCATCGGCGTACTCGTACGAGATCTGCCTCGACATCCCGGACACCTCGACGTTCGCGATCGAGATACGGATCTGGTCCAACGGATCCATGCGGGTTGTCACGGACGACCGGCCCGGGGACAAGGTCTTCCGCTACTCGATCGACGCCAACAGCTTCTGGCAGGTCTACGGCACGCTGACCGGACCTGACAGCACCTACATCTACTACACCTGGTACGAGAAGCAGATCCCGGCCTGACCGCGACCCCGCGGGCTCTGCGCGCGGGCTTGGATCACATGGCCAGAGCAGCAGGGATGCGATGGCGACCAGGCGCCCGCGGGAAGTCGTGCGCACAGGGCGACCCCCGGGCGGGGCCCGGGGGTCGCGCTGAGCAGCTCAGAGCTGCTCAGAGCTGCGGAGCGGCTGAGCAACTGAGCGGCGGAGGGTCAGCTCGCCGCGGGCCGGCAGGCGCGGTCGCCGACGAACAGGTCGTCGACGGCCCACCAACCGGACAGCTGCCCCCGGTAGTGGAGACGGACCTTGACGTCGGCCTGCCCGTTGGCGGCGGCCAGCGGGACGACGTGGACGGCCGGGCCGGGGGCGCCGGGGAAGCCCTTGGCCGACCAGACGGTCTTCCAGGTGCGTCCCCCGTCCACGCTGAGGTCCACGCCGGTCGTGGAGTTGACCGCGGGTTTCAGGTCGTGGGCGAACTCGAGGGTGGCCGTGGTCCGGCCGGTCAGGTTGTAGGAGGGGCTGGTCAGGTAGGTGTCCTGGAGATGGCCCTTGCCGGAGTGCAGGGAGTCGACGATGGCGAAGCCGCCCTTGCCGCCGGTGTGGTTGCCCCGCTTGCCTGCGTCGGTGAAGACCCAGCCGGGCTGGTAGGCGTAGTTGGGGATGCGGGGATCGACGTCGGTGACGGTCCAGCCCTTGGGCTTGGCGGTGCCGTCGAACGGCTGGGTGCTGCCGTCGCGGACCACCTTGTAGCCTCGGGCGACGCAGGCCAGGGAGACGGTCAGGCCGACGTCGAGCCGCCCGCCCGTCTCGCCCATGGTGACCTGGCGGACGGCCGGGTCGTAGCCGGGTTCGGTGGAGCGGATGGTGACGGTGTAGGCCAGCGACGGGAGCAGGGGCAGCCGGTAGGCGCCGGTGCCGGGGTCGGACTCGGCGCTCCAGGTGTGGCCCTTGCCGTCATCGGCGGTGACCTTCGCGGCGAGCCCGCGGCCGAGGCCGGAGCCGTCGGTGACGGTGCCGGTCAGGTCGATCCGGGCGGTCGGCGGTAGCGCGATGTCCCGGGTGGCGGAGTCGTCTTTGCTCAGCGTGACGGTCGCGGTCGTGGTCTGGTAGCCGAACGCCTCGGCTTTGACCTGGTACTCGCCCGCGATGAGCGCGTAGTCGTAGGCTCCTTCGGCGCCGAGGGTGGAGGTGCGGGTCAGCGGGCCGGTGACGGTGACGGTGGCGCCCTGGACCGGCTTTCCGGTGGCGGCGTCGGTGACGGTGCCCGCCAGCGTGGCGGTGCCGTTCGTGCCGGCGTCGACCAGGGCCAGGGCGTCCAGGCGGCCCTCACCGTAGACGGCGTTGTCGGCCGCCGTGCCGCCGCAGGTGGTGTCGTCGGTGTCGATGGCCGACAGGTCCAGCAGCAGGCGGGTGCCCTCGACGTCGCGGGCGTACTCGGGGCGGGCCGACCACAGCAGCGCGACCGCTCCGGCGACGTGCGGCGCCGCCATCGAGGTCCCGTCGTAGAAGGCGTAGCCGCCGCCGGGGATCGACGAGCGGATGCTCACGCCGGGGGCCGAGATGTTCGGCTTGATCTCGCCGTCCTGGCCTGGGCCGCGGCTGGAGAAGCTCGCGATCTTGTTGTCGGCGTCGTACGCGCCGACCGCGTAGTTGATGATGCGGCCTCCGGGCGTCCCGGAGGTCTGGCAGCCGGGGCCGTCGTTGCCGTTGGACCAGATGCCCATGATGCCGGAGGCCGCCCAGGCGAGCTGGATGTCCTCCATGAACGGCTGGGTGGTCAGCGGCGAACCCCAGGAGTTGTTGACGATGTGCGGCCGCTTGGACACATCCGGGTGGGACCCGGACCGGTCGGTGGGTGCGAGCATCCACTGCGAGGTCGCGACGAGGGCCCGCTCCGAGCAGGTGTCGCTGGAGCAGCCCTTGCCGGCGATCCAGCGCACACCCGGGGCGACGCCGATGCGGTTGCCCTGGCCGTCGTCGCCCGCCATGGTGCCCATGGTGTGGGTGCCGTGGGAGTTCATGTCGCAGGGCGCGCCGCTCCCGCACTCGCTGAGCGGGTCGAACCAGTTGTAGTCGTGGGTGAAGGTGCCGTCGCCGTTGTCGCCCCGGTAGCTCCCGACCAGCGCGGGGTGGTCGTACTGCACGCCGGAGTCGATGTTGGCGATGACGATGTCCTCGCCGCGGCGGCCGGTCCGCTCCCACACGTCATCGGCGTTGATGTTGGTCAAGCCCCAGGTGAGACCCGTCGCGGCGACGGCCCCGGAGGGCTTGCTCCGGATCGGCTCGGGGACGGTGTACGTCGCGGGCGCGCGGATCTCCTCGACGCCGGGCAACTTCGCGATCTTCTTGGCGAGCGCCTCGGAGGCGTTCTCCACGTAGACGGCGTTGGTGACCCAGAACGCCTCGGACTTCACGCCCTCGGCCTTCAGCAGCCTGCGCAGCGGCTCCTGGGCGCGGCTGGCGTTGGTGTGCAGGCGGTCGACGACGTCCTGACCGCGGGCGGTACGGCTCTTGGCCTTCGCCGCGGGCGCGAGGTCGGCCCTGCCCGACATGCGCACCCAGAGGTCCGTGGTGGCGTGCTCGGCGAAGCTCGCCAGCACGGCCGGGGTGATCACCGGCTCGTCCGCGGCGGCCCGCGCCGGGGTGGCGCCGGTCAGGACGACGCCCAGCATGCTCAGGGCGCACGCCATCGCGGGCGCCGTACGGGGGAATCTCACGTCACTTGCTCCCGCAGCTCAGGTGGGCGATCAGGCGGCGGGACAGCATCTGCGGGTAACCGATCTCGGAGGGTTCCGTCCGATAGGAGGAGCCCGTCAGCCACACGTCGTCGGGGCCGCTGCCGTCCACGTCGAAGAAGACGAATCCGTACGCCTCCGGCTGCTCGCCCTGAGGCTTGGCCTCCTGCCAGGCGGCGCCGTCCCAATGTCGCAGGTGGAACACGCCCTTGCTGCTGTCGTTGGTGATGGCCCACAGCTTGCCGGGGGCGGGCGCGTACAGGTTGCGGATCTCGCTGCCGTAGGGGCCCGTCGGCGGCGGGGTCATCGTGGTCCAGCTCCGCCCGTCCCAGTGGAGCAGGAGCGGCTCCGGGTTGCTCTGGCTGCCGGAGATGCCCGCCGCCCAGACATCGCCGGGGCCGGACGCGGTGACCGCGTACAGCATCCCTTCCGGGCCGGTGTCGGGCAGCGCGGTGCCGGTCCAGGACTTGCCGTCGTAGTGCAGGACCAGCGGCTGGTACTTGCCGGTCTGCTCGTTTCTGCGGTACCCGGCGGACCAGACGTCGGTGGCCGACACCGCCTTCACCGACTGCAGGCTCGCCCAGGCTTCGCGGGCGGCGGGGTGGTCGGCCGCCGTCCACTCCGTGCCGTCCCAGCGCTGGATGAGCGCGCCGCCCTCCGTACCCTCGGTACGGCCCACCGCCCACGCCTGGGCGGAGTCCACCGTGGCGACGTCCGACAGCCACGACGGGCCGGTCTCGGGGTTGTTCGGCACCGCGGCCGGGGTGAGCGTCCAGCGCCCGCGGTCGAGGCGGGCCAGCACACCGGTGCCGTCCGGCTGGTAGGCGCCGTGCAGATTGACGAGTGACCAGCCGCCGGTGGCGTCGAACGAGCCGCTTCCCACCTGGAAGCGGTTCACGGTCCGCGCGGGCACGGGGATCTGCGGGCCGTTCTCGGCCAGGGAGCGGCCGTTCCAGCGCAGCGACCGGGCGCCCCCGTCGAGTTGCTCGGAGAAGCGCACGTCGCCGCGGGCGACCACGTCGACGTCGACGACGCCCTGGCTCGCGGGAGCGTCGAGCATCTTCCAGGTGGGCACGCAGGGCGCCGGCGCCCCGGCGCCGGCCGGGGTGGTGGTGATCGCGGTGAGGGCCGTGCCGAACAGGGCGGTCAGGCCGGCCGCGACGGTGGCGCGCCGCAACCGCCGGAGCGGGGATCGTGGTGTTCGCATCAGGGGTCTCCTAGAAGGCGCCGGTGCCGTTGGGGGTGCCCATGCCGCTGGGCCCGTCGTAGCCGCGCACCGCGGTGCAGATGCCGCCGCCGCCGCAGGCGCCGTTGCTTCCCGCGGTGACGTCGTTCAGGTACCGGGAGGCGGCGTAGAGCCGTTTGCCGGCCGGGATGGCCGAGTCCGTGCCGGCCAGGCCGTACACGCCGGCGATGAACGCCGCCGCGACGGGGGTGCCCGCGGCGGTGCCCCACCCGCCCAGGTGGGAGCTGTAGACCTGGACCGGGGTGTCGGCGGAGGCCACCGCCGAGACGTCGGCCACGGTGCGCCGGGTCCCGCAGGCTCCGCGCGGCTGCCAGGCCGGGCGGAGCTCGTACATCGAGCAGCCGGAGGCGGTGTCGCGCCAGACGGACTCGTTCCACCCGCGGGCGGTGGCCGGGTCCCGGTAGAGCTGGGTGCCGCCGGCGGCGATCACCGACGGATAGGCCGCTGGGACGGTCTGGCGTCCGCCGCTGTTGAAGCCCATGCCCGAGGGGGCGACGACGGCGGTGCGGGCGTGGTCGAAGTGAGCGGCCTGCGCGCCCTGGCCCTCGTGCTCGGCCACGCCCCACATGGGCACGACCGCGGTGGCTCCCTGGGCGGCGGCCTGGTCCACGGCCGCCGCCATGCTGGCCAGGGACTCGTCGTCGGCCTGCACCAGCAGGAGCTTGCAGTTGGGGCAGGCGGCCGCGGCGACTTCCAGCCCGATGGTGCTGTGCAGCGACCAGGCGGGGCTCGGGGCCGGCGGGGTGTCGCCTCCGCGCTGGTTGACCTTCCTGAAGCAGGGGAAGTCGGCGTCGCACGGAGGCATGCCGTTGACCTTGCGGTACTCGGCCAGTTCGTCCTCGGCCGCGACGTTGTCGTACGGGGACACGATGGCCACGATCTGGCCGCCGCCCAGCCAGTCCGCGGGGAGCCGGTAGGCCTCCTGCAGGTCCTTGGCGGTCAGCGGCCCGCCGCCGGTGGTGTCGGCGCCGTTCGGCAGCGGGCGGTCGCCGCCGATGGCGGCGCGCAGCAGGCACGTCGCCTGCCCGGGGTCCTCGGGGCAGGCGGCGTTCGCGGCCGGCGGCGCGGCGGCGGAGGCGGCCGGGGCGAACGAGGTCAGCGGGGTCAGCGCGGTGAGCAGCATCGCCACCACTCCGCCGAGCGTCGTCATCCGATGGATGCGCATGTCATGTCTCCCGGTCAGCCGGCGAGCCGGTAGGCGCGGATGTTGGTCTGGGTGACGGTGCCGCCGTCGGCGGCCTGCGCCGTGACCCGCAGCGACACCCAGCGGACCGGCTCGGAGTAGTCCGGGTGCGTGATCGGCGCGGAGAACGTGCCGCCGGGCCCGGCGGTGGCGGCCTTCGGCTCCGACCAGGTCGTGCCGTCGTCGTAGGACACCTCGACCGTGGCCTTCACGCGGGTGGGCGGGGCCTGGTGCTCCTGGTGTGAGACCCGGAAGCCGACGTCGAACGCCTGCCCGGCCTTGGCCCGGGAGTCAAGGTCGAGCGCCAGGTTCCAGTGCACGAACAACAGCGGCAGGAAGGAGCAGCCCCGCGTGGGGTCGGCGCACTGGAGGGTTTCGGGCGGCGCGGCGGCCGCGTCGCCGGGGCCGGAGCGGAACGTCCACTCGGTCCGGCTCTGCGACTGGGCGTTCGCCTGGCTGGCGAAGTTCCACACCAGGCGGTAGTCCGCCGGGCGGGGCAGCAGCGGCAGCGTCACCGGTGCGGGCAGGTAGGGCGAGTAGCCGCCGGTGCCCAGGTCGAAGGCGGGCTTGCCGTCCCGGTGGAACGTCAGCCGTGACGCGGCGTACTGCTCCTCCGCCGAGTGCAGCGGCTCGGAGTCGGCGAATCCCGTCAGGTAGACCGTGCCGAGGGAGCCCTGCCGGCAGGCCAGGCAGACCTGCAGCAGCGGTTCGTCCACCCGCATGTCCGGGGTTCCGCCCATCCCGGGGCGGGCCTCCTGCACGTAGGTGGCGCCCGCCGACGGTGTCCTGGGGCCGAGGTTCCACACCTCGCGGACCTCCTGGCCCGGACGCAGCTTGCGGCGCACGCCGTAAACGCGCTCCATGGTGTCGGTGCCCACGGCGTGCTGCCAGTAGACCTGGTCGGGCCTGGTGCTGTAGACGTAGTCGACGCGCTCTCCGGTGGCCGGCAGGTTGCCGTGGCCGGCGTCGGACCACCCCCACGGCAGGAACACGTACGACAGCCGGTTGAGCGGGCCCGGCGAGACGTGGTCGGACGCGGTGTTGTACAGCGTCGACCGCACCGCGGCCAGCTCCGACTTCTTGACGGCCTGCGTCATCGTGGCCGGGACGGCGTCGCCGTAGGGGAAGACCAGTTTGTAGGTCGCGCCCATCTGCGGACCGGAGTCGGCGTTCTCGGCCAGCATGGTGAAGCCCGCGAAGTTGAAGTGTCCCCGCTTGACCGGCTTGGTCGGGGTGACGTACAGGTCGGGGCTGCCGGTGACCGGGTCGGAGATGGTCTTCCACAGGAAGCCCGCCACCATCCCGGACGGGCTGACGCCCGTCTGGTCGCCCGCGACGCTGGTGCGCAGGAACGCCAGCGAGTCGGACCGGATCAGCGGCGCCTGCGGCGGTGTGGCCAGAACCGGCCGATACGGCACCGCGCTCCGGGCGTCCAGCACCACGCTGGTGTCGGAGGTGACCCGCACCTCGGGTTTGATCACAAGTGCGGTCTTCGCCGTGAGGTCGGTCCCCGGGGCGGTGAGCACGGTGGCCATGATGCTGTAGGTGCCTTCGGGCACCATGAACGACTTCTTGTCCTCGCCGGGGAAGGCGAAGCCGAAGGTGGCCAGGGCCCCGTCGTCAACGTTCTGCACCGCGCCGATCATCGTGCCGGGAGTGCCGTCGCGGTCGATCGAGTCGACGGTCAGCATGTGGTAGCGCAGGCCCCCGCCGGGGGCCTTGGCGGCGGACGCGTCGGCGGCCAGCGGCGAGGGCGGAGGTTCGGGCGCGCCCTCGGGGACGGCGAGCTCGATCCGCTCGACGCCGGGCAGCGTGCCGACGGCGGCGCCCTTCGCGTCGCGCCAGGTCTCGGCCAGCAGTCTGCCCAGCGCGGCGGCGTCCTTCTTGGTGACCGTCGCGGTGGCCGCGCCGTCGTCGGCGGCGGTGACGCTGGTGGCGGGCAGGTCCTCGGCCTGGGCGCGGCCGGCCCGCACGGTGACGGGGAGGGTCGCGCTGCGTTCGTCGTCCAGCTTGGCCCGCACGAGGTAACCGATGTTGAACAGGCGCATGTCGATGGTCTTGCCGAGGTACGGCACCGCCTCGGACGGCACGACGTAGGTGTCGCCGCGGAGGGTGAACTGCGAGAACGTGCCGCCGGCCGGGGAGCCGCCGGGGAGCCTGCTGACCTGCTGGCCGCCGTGCTCATCGATCTCGACCTGGAAGCGGTCGCCGGTCAGCAGCGTCACCGTGGAGGTGCTCGCCTTGCCGGGCGGGGTCGTGGGGCCTGCGGGGTTCACGGGGTTCACGGTGATCGCGGCGGGGTCGCGCGGCGGGGCGGCCGCGGCGGGGCCGGCGAGACCGGCTCCCGCCAGCGCCAGCGCCAGGCCGGTCGTGGCCAGGCGCGCGAGGCCCGACCTGTGCATCGTCATCTCTGTTCCGCTTTCTGCCCGCGCCGGTACGGCAGGCGGACGACGTGGTGGTTCACAGCGGCTCGTGCGCGCCGTCGGGCGGGGGCTCGTCGAGGAGGTGCTGCTGCCCCCCGGCGGTGTCCGGCTCGGTATCGGGTGACGTGTCCGGCACCGTGCCCGACGCTGTGTCCGGCTCGATGTCCGGCTGATCGTTGCGCATGGAGATCAGGATCGAGCGGACCCACCTACATCGCGAGTCGGCAAATCACCCAATTAATGGGGAAAAGACGTTCTATGTCGGTGTCTGGTCCAGCAGTCCCTCGGCGGCGGCCACGGTGACCAGCGCGGTGCGCGTGGTGACCGACAGCTTGCGCATGGCGGCGCTGAGGTGGCGTTCCACCGTGCGCGGCGACAGCGTCAGGATCTCGGCGATGCGCTTGTTGGTCCACCCGCGCGCCGCCAGGGCGACGATCTCCACCTCGCGCGGGGAGAGGCGGTCGCCGTAGCCCCTGCGCCCGCCGCGCCACGGGCGGGCCACCTCGACTCCCTGCTCGCGCAGCAGGTGGGCCACCCGGTCCGCGTCCCAGCGTGCGCCCAGCTCCGTCAGCAGCCGCTGGCTCTGCTCCAGCACGGTCAGGCCCCGCTCGCGCTCTCCCGCCTGGAGCAGGCGGCGCCCCTGGCGTTCGGTGGCGAGCAGCCGGTCATAGGGGCGTGGCAGCTCCGCCCACGCCGCCGCGGCCCGGCCGAACAGGCCGGCCGCCGCTCGCGGGTCGGCGGTGACCATGGCACGGCAGGTCAGGACGGCCGCCGCGGCGGCGGGGGCGTTACGGCCGGACACCCCGGCGGCGAAGGCCGCCACCAGGCCGTCACGCTCTCCCGCCCGCCCGGCGGCCAGCAGGGTGTCCAGATGGACCGGCAGGACCTCCGTGGCCCACAGCCACACGTCCTTTCCGGCGATCATGTCCATCACCGGCTCGGTGATCTCCAGCGCGGCCTCCGGCTCGCCGCGCGAGAGCAGGATCCGCGCCAGCGCGGCGTCGGGGAAGATGAACGGATCGGCGTGTCCGCGTGGGAGGCTGGCGGCCAGGACCTCGCGCAGCCGACGCTCGGCCCGCTGCGGGACGCCGCGTGCCAGGTCCAGCAAGCCCTGGATCATGCGCGCCTCCAGGAGGGTCGCCTCGTCGGCCGCCTCCGAGCCGGCCAGTTCGGCGGCCACGTCGTCCAGTCCCTCCCACCGCCCGTCGTGCCAGGCCAGGTGCGCCCGCGCCAGCCTCAGGGCGCCCTCGATCCGGCGATACCCCACTCGCTCCACCAGCGCCGCCGCCGAGTCCAGGTAGGCGCGGGCGTCGTCGTGCCTGCCCCACAGCGTGCAGAACTGGCCCGCCATCAGGCGCCCGCGGGCGATCTCCTGACGTTCCAGCCGGCCCGCCCCGTCGGCGGGGAGGCTGCGCGCCACCCGCCAGCCGTCCTCCTCGCCGAGGCTGAGCAGCGCGGCGACCTGGTTGCTGAGGAAGGCGGCCCGCTCGACCGGCCCGCTGATCAGTGGGAAGAGCTCCTCCGCCCGGCCGGCCCAGGCCAGGTGCCGCGTGCGGGGCCAGGCGCGGATCATCGGGTTCGCCAGCAACAGCATGGCCTGGACGGCGAGCTCGGGCCGGTCCTCCAGATCCGGCATGGCGGCCTCCAGGCCCACCATCGCGGCCTCGAACTCACCCAGGTGGAAGCGGAGCCGGCCCAGCCGCAGCCCGATCTCTCCCCTGGCCCGGGCCGGCAGTCCGGGGTGGGCGAGGGTCTCCTCCAGCGCGGTGCGGACCCGCTCCCCCAATCCCAGCAGGGGCTCGGCGGTGACGGAGACGGCAACACCGAGCCGCCGCGCCAGGCGGACCCGGCGCTCCACCGGATGGTCGGCGGTGGTCAGCAGGTCCAGCATCATGGCGACCGTGGTGTGGCCGTCACCCGCCTCCAGGGCGAGCTCGGCCGCCGCCTCGGCGTAGCGGCACCACTCCTCGACGTCGCCGGACTCCCGGAAGTGGCGGCACAGCCGTACCACGGGCGGATGCTCGCCCTCGCGCAGGGCCAGGGCCGCGCGGTGGTGCAGCCTGCGGCTGGAGGGGATCGGGGTGGCCTCGGCGACCGCGCGCGAGGCCAGCACGTGGCGGAAGGCGAACGTTCCGCGCCCGGCCTCGCGCAGCAGGCCCGAGGCGAGCGCGCCGGTCAGGCCGTCGCGGGCGGCGGGTTCGCCGAGGCCGGCGACCGCCGCGATGAGCGCCTCGTCGGCGGGCGCCTCCAGCACCGCGGCGGCCTCCAGCACGGCGCGGGTGTCCGGAGCGAGGCGGGCGACGCGTTCCAGGACGGAGTCGCGCATCGTGGGCGGGACGCGCAGCTCCTCGGTGATGCGGCGGCGCCAGCCGCTCTCGGACCGGAAGATGTCACGCCGGGCGCGCAGCAGGCGCACGGTCTCCTCCAGCGCGAGCGGGATGCCGCCGGTGTGCTCGTGCAGGAAGGCCGCGAAGCGATCGGACACGTCGGCGGTGGCGAACATCGACTCCACCAGTGCGCGGGCCTGCGGCACGTCCAGCGGCTCCAGCGAGATGCGCTCCCAGGCCATGTTCCTGGGCGGCCGCGAGGTCAGGCGCAGCAGCGGTGAGCCCTCGCCGACGTCCAGTGGCCGGTATGTGACCACGATGGAGCGCTTGGCGTCCCGGGAGGCGGCCAGGGTGAGCAGCCAGTCGAGCGTGGCCGTGTCCGCCCAGTGCGCGTCCTCGACCACCAGTACGTTCACGCCGAGCGCGTCGATCAGCTCGCTGAGCGCGCGAAAGAGCCGGTGCCGGGTCTCCTGCGGGTCGGGCAGCGCCTCCAGCGCCGGCGGCAGCCACGGTGCCCACTCCGGGAACAGCGGGCGCAGCGCGCCGGCCAGTGGGCTCAGTTCCAGCTCGCCCAGGCGGTCGTGGAAGACGCGCAGCCCGTCGACGACCGCGCCGAGCGGGAAGGGTTCCTCCAGGGGAGGGCAGGCGGCCATGAGGACCACGCGCCCGCGCAGGGCGGGGGCGGCCAGGCACTCGTCCAGCAGGCGGGATTTGCCGATGCCCGCCTCGCCTTCGACGAGCACGAGAGCGGGCCGCGACAGCGCGGCGACCATCGTGGCCATGGCGTCGTCACGGCCGATGAGCGCCGGTGTGAGCGCGTCCGGTTGTGCCACCTGCGACACATCAGTCTCGTTCATTCTATAAAGGGGTGTATATCACGCTCCTGCTTCATCGGCGGGTTGAGGCGGGGACGAGCTTCGGGCCCGGCCCCGGCGAGGTCGATGATCGGGTGGTCCGTGGTCCTTCGCGCACGCCACCGTGCCGGCCGTTCGTATCCCTGTCTCCAGGTCAGGGCGGGAAAGGCGGACGAGTCGGCCTGTAGGCCGGGTTCTAATTCGGCAAGCCCACGACCTGCAGGGGAATAGGCGGCACCTGCTTTTACCTGGCAAAACGCTCTCGTCGTTTGACAGTGCTTGCCGCCTCTTCTCGGAGCGCTGTGCCCTGGCTGTGCCCTGCCGACAGCCCCGTCTGCTCACCGGAACAGGTCGAGCCTGTCTCGTGCACGCTGCCTGTCCTCGTCCGTGAAGAGATCCGCGAACTCGTCTTTCAAGACGTGCGCTTCGACGGTCAGGTCCAGGCGGCCATGGCGCCGAAGCGTCTCGAAGCCGTCCGAGATCTGGTCGCTCCACAGGAGCTGCCTCGCCGTGGCCAGGCCCCCGTGCTCCGAGACCATCTGGATGAACCGCGTCGCGTTGTACCCGAGCTCCCGCTTGCCGGTCTGGTAGATCTCCACCATCGCACGGTGAAACCGGCGCTCCATCTCGTTCACGGCCCACCTCCGACGCAAGGATCTCGCCTCGGGCCGAGGGCGTCCATACGTTCCTGAGATCCTGAGAGATGCGACTCTTAACGCGCAGGACGCAGCGTTCCGTCTAGATGTTGTCAGTGGCGTGCCCTAATGTCTCTCCATCTGCCTGATCGTTCGGAATTGTGATGCATGCTGCTGACCTCCTGGAACCCGACAAGCTGTGGCGAGCAGCCGAGGTGCTGACCCGGCCCTGCCCGGTGCCGGCGGTGCCAGGCCTGTACGGCTGGCACTTTGAGCGATCGCCCCATCCCCGCCTGCCCGCCGGCCGCCTCCTCTACGTCGGGATCGCTCCCCGGCGGATGGCGACTCGGACCAGCAAGCAGAACCTGCGCACTCGAGTCCGCTATCACTTTCGCGGCAACGCTGAAGGGTCCACCTTACGGCTTACCCTGGGCTGCTTACTCGGCCTCGAACTTCGCCGTGTAGGCAGCGGGAAGCGCCTCACCTTCAGGCAAGCCGGAGAGCGGGAGCTGACAGCGTGGATGGCAGAAAACGCCCGGGTCTGCTGGCTCACGCATCCTGAACCGTGGATTGCCGAGTCCGAACTCATCACGTCCCTGGACCTGCCGCTCAACCTGGATCAGAACAGGGACCACGTCTTTCACCGATACCTGAGCGATCTCCGGGCATCCGCGCGAACTCGCGCCCGTGAGCTCCCCATCACCTCCTGATCGGCAGTCGCGGGACCATCTGTTTACAAGGGAAGGGCGGACACCTCGTCAGTGGCCTTCCGTCCTGGTGAAGCGGTGGATGCGGGCCGGTGGGGTGTGATCGCATAAGGCAGTGTTGCTGTATCGGCTGCTGTACAGCGCTCTACTCAACGCGCTGTGGTGCTGTTACCCGATCACCCCGGCATTCCGGCTTCCTTGGCCGACGGCGGAGGATGCCAGACTGCACCTGTCCTTGCACGCACTCGGCTCTGCTTGTGAACCAAACCCCTCCGCGAGGCGTCAACTCTCATAGGCCTAACCAGCCTCTCTGGGCATCAGAAGCAGTAGCGACACAATCGGAAGCGCCTGGATCAAACAAAGAACCGCCGTTCCGAGGAGCATGATGAACGATTCTTGGGTTGCGATCGACTTCGAGACCGCAAACTCACACCGTGGTAGTCCATGCGCGGTTGGCATGGTGAGCGTCGAGTCAGGGAGAATCAGTAAATCCTTCACTACCTTGATTCAGCCACCCGCGAAATACTCCTGGTTCGCTCCCTTCAACGTCGGCCTACACGGCATCAGTGAGAGCAGTGTGGAGGACGCACCCACTTGGGAGGAGAGCTTTCAGGAGATCCTTGCATTTGTGGGCGGACGACCGCTTGTTGCCCATAACGCCGCCTTCGACCTCGGAGTTCTCCGGGAAGCCTGCATCGCATCAAACATCCCTTGGCCAGACATCACCTATGCCTGCTCTCTAGTCGTCGCAAGACAAACTTGGGTTCTCCCCTCGTATAGCTTGCCCTACGTAGCCCAAGCTGCGGGCAGCACGACTCCCCGTCACCACGAAGCCGGTGCCGATGCCCGCGCCGCCGCCGAAATCATGCTTGACGCTCTACGTATCCATGAGGCCGCTACGCTTCATGATCTGCTTGCTGGCCGCAAGATCCGGATGGGGCGACTTTCTGCGGGCTCCTGGTCGGGATGCCAAAGCACAGACAGCAACACACGCGCTTCCATACCCGACGCGAATCCCGACGCAGACCCCAACGGACTGTTCTACGGACTAACAGTCTGCTTCACCGGAACACTGCTCAGCATGAGCCGCAAGGAAGCTCATGCCCATCTTGCCGAGGTTGGTGGCCAGCCCGCGGCCGGCGTGACCCGCAAGACTGACGTTTTGGTAATCGGTACTCAGGACCCCTCCAGACTACGGCCAGGCGACGACCAGAGCAGTAAGAGCAGGAAGGCTGAAGAGCTCCTCGCGAAAGGTCACCATATAGAGATGATCAGCGAGGCTGACTTCCTGGAGCGGCTCGCTTGTAGCGAGATCGCCAGTGGAGGGTGAAAAGCACGCGCTCTGCCACCCGTCCACCGTCTTCACTAAGCCGGCTAGACAGATTAGTCTTTAGGCATGGTTGAGAAGCGCGACAAACGGAAAAGCATTCCAGCCCCCATACAAGCAGCGCTCTGGGCGCTTAGCAATGGACGATGCTACGCCCCAGATTGCCCCTTTCCGGTGATTTTTGAAGTCAGGCCTGGCGTCTACAAAAAGAACGCCCAGATTGCTCACATTTATGGCGTGCAACCTGGATCCGCACGTCATCGCCCCTGCCACACTCCCGAAGAGGAACAAGAAAGGGACTCCTTTCGGAACCTAATACTCCTATGCCTGGCCCATCATGCGGAGGTGGATGACAAAAAGACAGGCTCGGATCTCTACCCGCCCGAGCTTCTGTTTGAATGGAAACACAGACATGAAGGAGAGCACGGCAAACACCTTGCGCGCATCAGCAATCCGATGACTGACGACCTGATTGAAGCCTTGCTAGTAGAGGCATTTGAGCCGCCCGTAGCTCGCCTTGAGCGCATTGCTGAGCAACTGGAACGGACGGGAAATCTCAACATAGATGCCTTGCAGGAGTTGAGACAGATCATCTCAGTGATGAACGACGCCCCCATAGGAGTGGACAATCTCACAGCAAGTCGCCTCGCCTATGCAGCGGAAGTGTTCGACGGAAACAATCTCGGCAAAGCTGCGGCGTCCTTATCGTACGCAGCAGAGACGCTCCCCAGCGTCCTACAGTCCCTTGATGACAAGATCCGGAGGCTTGGCGGCATGATGTAGGCAAGGAGTAAGGCCTAGCCGTCGGCCCAGCATACGATGTCAATGTGCTCAGCCTGCACGATGTTGCTGTCACCCCGCCGCAGTTTCCAGTGGCAACGTTGGACGGAGGAGGGGACGTAGCAGCCGATCTCCCGAAGAGATCCGACATCGGCGATCGCCGACCTATGCTCTAAACACTTCATTACGAGTTAGAACACGATCGTCCAGGACCGTCCACAGTCGTCTTCCGGGCCTGCTCGGGCGGGCTTCATGAGTTCCCTCAGTCCACAATCGTCCAGGTCCGTCCAGACCTGTTGTTAGCAACCGCGTTAGCAAGATCGACGTTTGTGTCTCCCCCGCTTTCGAATCGGTCACCGAACCGCGTGCAGGATCTCCATCGCCTGCAGCACATCCGTGACGACATGGTCCGCCTCATGCTCCTGGTCCGGCCAGGTCCCTCGGTCGATCCAGACCGTCCGGAGGCCGGCGGCTCGTCCTCCACCGATGTCGGCGACCAGATGGTCCCCGACCATCCATCCTCCATCGGCAAGAGTCATGCCGCACCGCCGGACGGCGATCTCGAACAGGCCGACATCGGGCTTGCGGATGCCTTCGAGCCCAGACAGCGCGTAGGCGTCGACCGCCTCAGCCAGTCCCGTCCGCTGAATCTTGCCGAGCTGGTTGTCCGCCGTCCCGTTGGTGACGATGGCCACCTTCCACCCTGACGTACGGAGTCGAGCCAGGCCGTCCATCACGTCGGGCCGACAGCGCACCAGGTACGGCATGCGCTTGCGGTAGCGGCCCCACAGCTTCTCGACCGACTCGGTGAGGGCGAAGCGCTCACGGACTTTGGCGAAGAAGACCTCACGATGCGGATAACCCGCCTGATCGAGAGCGAGTAGCCAGTCGATCGCCTCGCGACCGAGGCCGTACCCGTCGGCGAACTCCGCGGCCCACGTTTGGAACGCCTCGTCCAGGTTCACGAGCGTGTTGTCCAGATCGAAGAGCGCGAGCCGTTGCACAATCACCAACCCTACGGGCGAACCGTCTTCTCAACCGGCGGCCGATGGGTACCGGGCCGCCATGAGGTCGTCGGCGAGGTCGGTCATGGTGAGGTCGGCGTTCAGCGCGGTGACCACCGCATGCGTCAGCGGGCGGAGGGCGTAGACGTGCCGCACCGCATCGAGGTTCACGGGAACCTCGTAGTAGTCCTCGGCGAACCGCTGAAACGCCTCCGCAGACGGATCGACGAGCCGCCCGAACAGGTGCGTCGCACCGTCGGGATCGTCGGAGCCATCCGGATAGTCGATCTCACCGACCCACCAGCGGTCGTCGCCGCTCTCGCGCCACAGGCAGGCGGTCACGACCGGCATACCGTCCTCGTCGCAGAACGCAGGCTCAGCCACGCAATGGCGGAAGACCTCGGGAACGGAGTCGAGCACCCCCGGCCACGGCCCGTCGTTGCCATACGGGCTCATCACCGCCTCGTGGTCAAAGCCGCGGATATAGGCGCCCGCCGCCGAAAAGATGATGGAGTACTCGTCTCCCGAACCGTTCCGCATCGAGGCCATCTCCTCCCCGGGGCTCCAGCCCGCGTCGAAGGAGTGGTAGCGACTGGACCATTCCGGGCTCAGGACGGCCTCCAGCACCGCCATGGACCGGCACAGGTCACGAAGCACTGGGATATTGGGCAGCAGTCGGGCCACGTCATGAGCGGTCATGAGCCTCATCCAACCGGATGCCGGTGACATCCTCCCGGCGCGTCCTTTCCCCAGGCCTAGGGACTACCGGCACTTCATTCAGCAAGGGCGGCGGGTGAGACCTGGGCCGGCATCGCGGGGTAGCGTCCAACCTGCAGTTCGGTCTCTCATCAGTTCTCGATGCTTCCGGCCGTCTCACACTCTCAGTGTGCCCTGCCCTCGCAGATCTGGATGATCTCCGAAACTGGTTACGTCCATCTGCGGAAACGACCCGATTACCGTGTTGAGCAGGGACTACGCCTATGACCGTCTCGCATCGCTTCTCACTACTTTCGGCGCTCCCACGGAACAGCGACGGAACACCGCGCCTCATCGACTGGGGCCGCGTATGCTCCGCTCGTGCTGGACAAGATCACCTCGAACTTACTCGGGTACATCGAGCGTTTACGCGAAGAGGTTCAGGCCTGATCATCTTCTGTCGCCGTCCACCGTCGTCCAGTGGCGGTGTTTGCGCTCACTCAGCAAAACGGTCCATGGTGATCGTCTGACGGTGCGAACTGCCGGGTTGCTGGGTGGATCTCACGATTCCGTTCCACTGTCCGGCGCCATAGTGGCACCGCCGGTCGTGCCGTGACAGCGCTTGTACTTCTTGCCCGATCCGCACGGGCACGGGGCGTTACGGTAGAGGTCACCGATGCCGTCGCGGCGGATGACGGGCGTAAGCCGGGCCCGGATATCCGCGGCCGTGCCCTGGGCAGCGCTCAGCAGGTTGTGGAAGGCCTCAGGGAGTTCCCCGGCCAACCGGCGATAGTAGCCGATGGTTTCCTCCGCTGCCGAAAGTCCTGCCGGGAGGTCTGTTTCAGTCTCGCTGCATACCCGTGCATACCTCAATAGGCTCAGCGCGAGGCCGGGCAGGTAGGCCTCCGGCTCCGCCTCAGCCAACCGGCGATAGACCTCCACCGCCTCCCGCACCAGCTCCACCGCCCCCCGTTTGTCCCCCACCCCCGACAAGCAACCCCCCAGGTTGGCCAAGCTGATAGCGAGGTCGGGCAGGTAGGCCTCCGGCTCCGCCTCGGCCAACCGACGGTGAAGCTCCGCCGCCTCCCGCACCAGCTCCACCGCCCCCCGTTTGTCCCCCACCCCCGACAAGCAACCCCCCAGGTTGGCCAAGCTGATAGCGAGGTTGGACAGATAGGCCTCCGGCTCCGCCTCAGCCAACCGGCGATAGACCTCCACCGCCTCCCGTACCAGCTCCACCGCTCCCCGTTTGTCCCCCACCCCTGACAAGCAACCCCCCAGGTTGTTCGAGCTCAGCGCGAGGTCGGACAGGTAGACCTCCGGTTCCGCCTCGGCCAACCGGCGATAGACCTCCACCGCCTCCCGTGCTGGTACCACTGCTCCCTGTTTGTCCCCCGCCTCCCACAACCGAGCTCCCAGATTGGTCAGGCTTTTCGCCAGGTCGCCCAGGTAGGCTGTCGGTTCCGCCTCGGCCAACCGCCGCCGGATCTCCATCGCCTCTTGTACCGGCTCCACCGCTCCGCGGATGTCTCCCACCTCTGATAACTGGGTCCCCAGGTTGCTCAAGCTCATCGCGAGGCCAGGCAGATGGGCCTCTGGTTCCACCTCAGCCAACCGACGGTAAAGCTCCACCGACTCCCGCACCGATCCCACCGCTCCCCGGATATCCCCTACCTCCGACGAGAAAGTCCCCAGGTTGTTCAAGCTCATCGCGAGGCCGGGAAGGTAGGCCGCTGGATCTGCCTCGGCCAACTGACGATAGGACTCCACCACCTCCCGTATGAGCTCCACTGCCCTCCGCTTGTCCCCCACCTCCCACAACTGGGTCGCCAGATTATTCAGGCTCAACGTGAAGCGGGGTAGGTGAGCCACCGGATTCGCCTGATCCAGCCGACGATAGATCTCCACCGCCTCCCATGAGGCCTTCAACGCCCCCCGGATGTCCCCGACCGCCGACAACCGGGTCCCCAGGTTGCTCAAACTGTTTGCGAGGCTGGGCAGGTAGGCCTCCGGCTCCATCTCAGCCAACCGACGATAGACCTCCACCGCCTCCCGTGAAGGCTCCAATGCTCCCCTGATGTCCCCCAGGTGCGACAGACGGATCCCCAGGGCTATAAGTCGGGAGGCACGCAACGCGGGGGATGCATCGGCGGGCAGAGTGTGCAGTAGGTGGCGGGCGAGGTTGCCGGCGGCTTGGAGCAGGTCGGTGCTGTAGTCAGGAAGGGCGTCATGAAGGCGCGTGGCTAGGGAGTGCTCGGCGTGGTGGATGATGAATCCGACCAGTTCGGCGGTGGCATACCGGGCTAGCTCTGGCCGCTGGTCCAGCAGTTCCAGGAGCAGCGTTCGGGCCTGAGGATGGCGGGCTGCGGTGGCGGTCAGCACGATCAGGCAACTCCGCAGCGCCACCCCGGACAGCCTGCCAACTTCCCCGTTACCAGCAGCAACAGCAGTTAGGGTGCTCAGGGTCTGAGCCGCCTCGGCGGCGTGGTGGCGCAGGTGGTGGGCGATGAAGTCCTCACCGAACCGGTCCGGGCGCAGCGGCAGCAGAAACCCGCCTCCAGCGGGGCGGCCATTGTGGCCTAGCCGCTCACTGGGGGCGTAGCCGGGCCGGGCCGGTGTCGCAGGAGGGTAGAGGCGGTTGTGGGCGTCTAGGAGCAGCCCAGCTTGGGCGGGGCCGTCGGCCAGGTGGGCGCGGTGCAGCAGGATACGTGCCTGGCCCATGTCCTCCAGGGGACCGAACAGGGTGGCTAGGAACACCATGCGCTCGATGACGGCCGGGGAGGTGAAGGCGGGTGCCGTCGCCTGCCAGTAGCGCATCTCGTGCTTGAGCAAATAGTCCGACAGACCTGGCCGATCTGGGGCGGGGGTCTCTTGCTGTGCGGCGTAGAGGGCGGCCAGGGCGGCCATGTGCAAAGTCAGCGCTGAGGCATAGTCGGGATGGTCCAGGTCTGCTGGCGGCCCCGGCACAGGGTCGGTGTGCTCCAATTGTGCAGCGAACGCGGCGACGGCCTGGCGATAGGCCTGCGGCCGGTCGGCGGCCGGGGTGAAGTCGCCCACGGCGATGGGGTCGGCCAGGTCGGCGCCAGTGCGATCCAGTTGCGCGCATAGGCTCTGCCACAGGTCTTCTCCCGGGCGAGCTAGCAGCAGCAGGCGGACGGTACGGCCGAGCAGATCCCAAGCCAGGCCGTCTATCATTTGGGCCAACGTGGACGGGTGCCAGCGTTCGGCATAGTCGGCCACCACCAGCAGCGGTTGCCCGTCGGCCAACTCGACCGCGCCGCTGCCGTCGCGGAGGCGGGGGGTTTTCTCCACCGCCCGAGCCACCGCCCACCCTGCGGCGTGGCTTATGGAGGCGAAGTGGGCGGCCAGGCGAGTCTTACCCTGCCCTCCGGGCCCATGCAACAAGATCACCGACACGGGTTCATCTGGGTCATCCCGCCAAGCGGTCAATGCCTCTTCCTCGGCGGGGCGAGACCAGTAGGGCACTACCTGGCGCTGCACGTCCAGCAAGTAACTGGGACCGCGCCGAGAACGCGGCAGACGCACCGGCGGAGCAACCCCGAGCATCTCCAGCCGGTAGCCGGGCCGATCGAGAGCGATCAGCACATCCCCAGCAGCGTGCCCGATCTGAATGTTGGGCCCGCCGATCAGTGAGCCGAACACCGACGGGATGCCGGAGGGTAACCCGCCAGGGAGGGATGCAGCCTCAGCGCTCATAGCGGATGTCCACATCCCCGCCAGCATGGCCGACCTGGATGTTGGGTCCTTCGATGGTGGAGTTGGACACGACAGGACCGCCTCCAGCCTTCTCATGGGGCGCTATGGGCTGGGTCCGGGTCTGCGGCAGTTCCTCCGTAGCAGAAGGTAGGACAGTGGCGGAGCGGCGGGCCAGGACGATGCTGTAGACCGCCAGCGGCAACCCGGCCGCCGCGATACACATGCCGATGATGCTCGCCCACTTGTCGGCGTCATCCAGCCCGGCCCGCACCAACAGCACCCCGGCCAGGGTGCAACCGGCTCCTGCCACCGCCGCGCCGACCCACACCACCATTCGCCCGCCTCTCATGTTCTTCATAATGAACCACCGTCCACTAGCCAGCGGGCGATTACCGGATATGACCGGATCACTGCAGATACTGATTCGGTGACCGAATCGTCCCTTCCCCGCTTGGCGACGGGGGTTCACCAGGTGATCTGGTAGCAAGCCGACCCGGAGCGCAGGACCCCGGACCCGAGCATCGGAGTGATGCGGCAGGCCTGACCTTCCGCTTTTCAGGCGGACCAATCACCCTGCTCGGGTAGCGGAGACCGTGGTCAGAGGGTGGTGGACGGTTGCCGAAGTGAGTCCGTGTGCGGGGACGTTGCTGTCAGCGCTGCTGTCACCCTCGACCATGACCACCGGGTGGTAAATCCCGACGAAGGAGGGCTCGGCGTCGATCGTCCCAGCAGCCAACCCCTTAGCTGGTCTCAGCTTTAGCTTGAGAGTGGAGTCTCTTCCTTCCCAGCCGACACAAGGCCGACTCAGACGAAGTGTCCGTCCTGTGGGGAACTCAGGGTGACATTGGAGCCAGTCATGATGTGTTCCAACAGCCGTCGTTCGTGTGCTGTATGAAAGAGATCAGGTATCTGACTTCCTCCACGCATTGGGGCCAATATGGACGGCGGCATCGTAGCGATCCTCACTGGAATCGTCGGAGTAGCAGGCACACTCGGAGGCGCGCTTGTCGGCAGACAGGGTGCGGTCAGGGTGGCTTCGGTGACGAGCGATTCCAACCACGAGTTGGCGCGCCATGCAGCCCGCCGCCAAGCTTATGCTGCGCTCGGCACGGCCGCGTTTCGGTTCGGGCGCAAGGTCGTTGACATCCAACAGATCATGGACAAGCGCTGGACCGGATCGCGTCCTACTCATGTAGCTGTGCCGACCGAGGAGTATGCCGCGCTGGATGCCTGCCTGGACGAGGTGGCACATACTGCCATCAGCGTTCAACTACATGGACCGGTCGAGCTTGTCGATATGGCTTGGGACGTCTACACCGCTTGTCAACATACTGAGAGGGCTCTCGCGAAATACGGGGTAGTCAGCAAATCTAGCTTGGAAGAGGCCAGAGGGGTGCTGGAGACCGCCATGAATGAGGCGTCCCGGGCTCGTGGAATCTTCTTGAGCAACGGGCGCGCCCATCTGGAGGGAAAGCCGATGTCGCTTCAAATCAAGCCGGCCCTGCGAACCGCAAACAACGGCGATAGGACTCAAGGCTAACGCGCTTCCACCACGAAGCCGCAGCGCTCACGAAGTAATATCCGGCGCGGGTCCAGGTCACAGACACTAGCCATAGTTCATTCGGTGGCAAGCCGACCCGGAGCGCAGGGCCGCCAAGGCCCGAGCACCGGAAGCGGTGCGGCAGCATCGTAATGATGACAAGCTGTCGCTCCCGACCCATGCCCTATACCCCGAAGGGTGCGCCACACAACAGGCAGTAGATAGGCTCTGTCAAGCCGTTGGGTACTTTGACCGGCTCATAGGAATGACACGGTGATGCGACTATCTGCATGTCGTCTGGCTCGACAAGAGAGACAGGTACCTCAGGAAGTCCGACATTGTTGGGCTTGATTTTAATGTATTTGTTCCGCTTGAACACTGACGTCAATTCATCAAGGGCGAAACGTATCGCTGCTGGTTCCGCGAAGCCGTGAGAGTAGTCAAGCTGCTCCTGAGTCCACCACTCGTCGAGCCCGGCAGGCCTCCCACACAGCGGACAATAGTAGACGACGGGAGGCGTCTGTTTCTCTGCTTCTTCGTTCGCAGGCCCGTAGTGCCACTTAAACTGCTGTTCACAGTTAGGGCATTCACGGCGCAGAAAACCGTCTGAGTCTAAGGGGAATTTGACAGATATCTCCATATCAGTGCTCATTCATAAATATCTCTTTATTGATGGCCATCCCATCAACAGTCTTGCCTGTTACGGTGATATTGAAGTAGGAGTTATTGCGTGACCCGAGCCCTCCTGAGCTCATGTGCATGATACGAACCGACTTTCCATGAGGAAGCTTCGGAACTGGGAATTCTTTGTCGTTATTGGCCGCCAGCTGTTCGTCGGATTCGATGTTAAGTTCATATACATCACCTGGGCCATAGTTGGTCACCTCGATCAGGTTAATTTTATTGCCTCCGCGGTTGATGTACTTGGCATCGAGGTGCGGTTCCCCCGCCGCTTTCGTCGACGGGAGCTTCCTGCCCAAGGGAAGCCCTCCGCCTGGAGGAGATGGCGGCGTAAGATCTCCCGCTTCATGCCAGTCTCTCCCAGTAAGATTCACCGCACAGCCAGCGCTTTGAAGCCTATGCGCGAGATCTTGGCGCTTCGCGATCGAGTCGTTTAGTCGCACAGCGTGCCGTCCGTGAATGTCGCTAAACACCTTGACCTTTCCAAGCTCTACGATCACGGTCCTGTCGGGGCTCCGTCCCATCGCCATACCTGCCTCGAAGAGGACGTTAGGTCGAGCTTGTGGCTGTGCCTCACACTCAGGATCATCCGGGTGAGTAAGGCTTGGATGCAGGTAAGCGATATCATCGGGGGTCTGCAGTACCACAACTGCCTGTGCTGCGCCGAACACTGCGTCCAAAACCTCGCCGATGTAGGGTGACGCTTTCCCCGTCATGCTTATGGCTTGAGACCATTCGATCGGATCAAGGCCGATGGCACGGAGGAAGCTAAACATCGCTTTGCGGGCACGATCGTCCCTACCGTGGATGACGAATACCTTTCGCGGGTCTGGTCCGCTGTCCTCGGCCACTAGTACCTCACTCACCATAGGTTTCACCAATCCTAAACATAGCGGAATGGCTGATCTGACATTAGAGTTATTGAATTTCATCAAGATGCAGGCCTGGATGCACCCCAAAGATTATTCTCTCGCAGGATGGCATCCTCGACTGCATCTACATAACTCTCCCAGGCTCCCTCGTTAACCGCCACAGATGCGCTTGTCCTAATCATAGCCAGCTCATGATAGGCGACTGCATATGCGGCCGATAGCGAATGATACCGCTTTGCCTGCGTCCAAGCTATGCATCCAGCTGCCACCGCAGAGAGAATGCCCAAAACGTCTACTGCAAGGACTCCGGAAGCTCTAAGAATAGCTGCGACCAGCCCGGTAAACTCTAGCCCTAGCAGCACCATCATCCAGATCAGCGCGTTCCTCTTGTTGAAACGAGAACGCTGACCATACCATTCTATTTGTTCCTCTAGGCGTCCTTTAATATAGCGCTCTCGACGTTCTTTAAATGACAGAGATCTAACATAGAGCATGTGCTCTGTTATCTCATCCGAATTCCCCTCCCCTGGAGGAAGGTGTAAATCAGGGAAGCCCTGTACTATTTCTTGACATCTCCGAATGAATAGCTTTTCTTTTGAGTGACCATCGGACGCACTACCAATGCCGAAAGTTTGTCCGCCCACCATGAATCGCCACATTAGAGACTTGACAGACTCGGCGACCGCACGCCCTTCATACCAAGATTTTTCAGGTCTGGTTATTGCAAGATAGGTATCTATAACTAAGGCACCTCCAAAGGAGGCGGCGGAGAGTATTGCCAAAACCTCGATGCTGCCGATTCGCCAGCTCGTAACAGCGCACGTAGCAGCGGCGGCCAAAAGAATTAATCGAGAGCGGGTGGATCGAAGGAATCGCTTTTGGCCATCACTCGAAGCTGCATGTGCAGCTCGATACAGCGAGGGGATATCAGACGATGACGGGACGAATCTATTCAACTCGCGAATTCCATACTTACGATAAGCTGCAGCGACTATTCATGGTCGACCCGACCTCCAATTGGGCAATTACATGATCTCGTCATTCTTGGGCGCCTGCCCTAAGCTTTTGCCTCAAACTACACATGAATTCGATTGCGCTTTCACGTGTTCCACAATGCAACCCACAGCATCATAGATTAACCCTATGAAGCCACGCGTGCATACCAGCATTCCGCCAGACCGAAACAAGCGATGGCGGTCATCCGAATGTTCGGGTTGCGTGGGGCGGTGCTGGCCGCGACCGGCCGAAGAGCCGCAGCGCGGCCAGCGGCCGCCCGACGCGCAGGCCGCCGCAGGCGGACTGCCTTGAAAGCGAACAGATAAGTTACGTTCGATCTCGGGGTGAAGAGGTGTTAGGCCGTCTGATCTGCCGTTTCGGTGCTGGTCCAGACTCGTTCGAAGCTGTTGAGGTAGGTCGTTGCGGCGTTGCCGTTCTCGGTGCCGGTCAGGTAGATGACGGGTGCTTCGGAGGCTCGGGTGCCGTAGGCGTGGAGGTTGACCAACAGGCTGTCGTCGGCGCGGTAGATCGAGTTGTACAGCACCGTGCGGTGCAGGCGGATCTCGATGCCCTCAACGTCTTGCAGGGGCCGGTAGAGGGTCAGGGTGTTGCGGACGCGGGCGGCCATGACGTCGCCGCCGATGCCCTCCTCGATGCCCCGGGCGGCAATCTCGGGGCTGTCGGGGTCGCCCAGGAGGATGCGGACCCGTACCCCTGCCCGTGCTCGCTGGGTCAGGATGCGCAGGAGGCCGGCGTCTTCGGCGAGGAACAGGCCGCTGTAGACGAGGATGCCGATCTCTTCCTCTGCGGCCTCGAAGAAGGTGCGCCAGACGTCGGCGGGTACGGCCCAGCGGTGGGGATAGATCGCTTTTATCTCCTCGGGGACGCGTCGGCCGCGGGCGGCGTCGGGCCACAGGTCGCTCTCCTCGGCTCCGAGGAGGTCGGCAACCGCGAGGCGGTGGCGGGGATGCGGGATTCGGCCGCTGATCCAGCGGGCGACGGTCTTGGGGTCGACCGCCAGGCGGGCGGCGATGTCGACGGGCTGCAGTCGCGCCCGGATGAGGGCGTGCCGGAGGTTTTCGTTCATCGCAGGAGACGTACCTTCCGGAGCAGGAGGGCCGGTGCCTGCGACGCTAACATAAGACGTCCCTAGACGTCCCTAACTTGCGGTGCCCGAGTCCCTCCCCGGCGACGAAGCTCATCGGCATACGACCCCGCCTGATCCCGGGGTCTTCGCCCTCCACCATCCGATGGGAGCCGAAACAGTCATGGGCACCGTGAAAGAAAGCCAGCACGCCTACCAGGTGGAGCTGCTCACCGCGCTCCGCAATGAGCTGATCAACCGGGAGATCATCGCGGTCCTGATCACCGACAGCAAGAACCGGCCGTGCCTGGACGTCACCGACAGTGCCTTCCGCCCCCGCCGCGTCTACGCCCACCTGGCGTTCCAGTGGTACTACTGGGGCGCCGAGCACGACGAGCGCGTCTCGTGCCTGAAGCTGTTCCCCGCGGCCGACCGGATCGCCGAGGCGGCGCGGGCCGGCTGGCGCGACGGCGAGCAGGAAGAGCTCGGCCTGGACCTCAGCCAGATCCGCCAGGCCTACCGCTCCTGAACTCGGCCTTCGATGTCGGTTGCTGAGAGCAGGTGGCTGACCGGCGGGCGCATCTACCACCAGCTCGCCGATCGGCTCCGCGCGCAGATCACCGCGGGAACCTACCCGCCGGGCAGCACCCTGCCCTCAGAAACGGCTCTCGCCGACCGGTTCCGCATCGCCCGCTCCACGGCCCGGCGCGGCCTGGCGGTCCTGGAAGACGAGGGTCTCATCGTCACCCTGCCCGGCAAGGGCCGCGTCGTCAGATGCGATGACCCGGACCGGCAGGCGGCCTACCGCTACCAGGCGATCGCCCGCGGCCTGCGCGAGCAGATCCGCACCGGGGCGTTGCCCGCCGGGGCCGTGCTGCCCAGCGAGCACGCGCTGTGCCGCCGGCACCGGGCCTCGCGCAACACCGTCCGCCACGCCCTGGCCGAACTGGAACGCGAAGGACTGATCACCACCGCACACGGCAAGGGCCGATTCATCCGGCCTGCCCCGGATTGAGACGTCTGAGGACGTCCCGGCACTGACCCTGGAAACCTCCCTAAGGTTGACGTCTATCGTGAGCCGTATGGGACATGCTGAATGGGCACGCGACCTGGCCGAAAACCTCCTGCGAAAACCGCTGCCGCGCCGCTGGGCGCACACCCAAGGAGTGGCCGCGCGTGCCGAGTCCCTGGCATCGATCCTCGGGCAGGAAGCCGACCTGCTGACCGCCGCGGCCTGGCTGCACGACATCGGCTACGCACCCGATCTCGTCGACACCGGCTTTCATCCGCTCGACGGCGCCCGGTACCTGCGCGATGTCCACCAGGCCGACGCCCGGCTCTGCCGCCTGGTCGCGCATCACTCCTGCGCGGTCAACGAGGCGCGCAACCGCGACCTCTTCGATGCCCTCACGAGCGAGTTCGATCAGGAACGTCCCGAGCTGGTCGAGGCGCTGACCTACTGTGACATGACCACCGGCCCGGACGGCGTACCGCTCGATGTCACAGAGCGCCTGGCTGAGATCCACTCGCGCTACGGTCCCGAGCATCTCGTCTCGCGATCGATCACGGCGTCTACGCCCTGCATTCTGGCCGCAGTTCGTGCCGTACAAGCCGCGTTGCAGCAAAGCTGAGGCCCTACCGGTCGCACACCAGCACTGTGTTCCCGTCAGGGTCGCGGGTGGTGAAGAAGACGCATACGTCCGGCGATCCAGCGATCTCTCCGGTTTCGCAACCATGGTGCCTCAGAAGGAGATGAGTCTGCGGGAGGTCGTCCACCACCAGGTTGCATGTCGCCCAGGAAAGGCCAGGGTCCGCCTGGATGCCGCTGGCGGGCCCGAGCAACGTCCGGGACGCTCCGCCGCTCGTCTCGGATGAGAGCACCGCGCTCCACCCGTCCACAGAACTGATCTGGAACCCGAACATGTCGCTGTACCAACGCGCGGACTCTTCGACGTCCGTGACGGGGATGAACGCAGTGCCGATTCGTGCAGTAGCCATGGGTCGCACCGTATTCGACCTCACCGACCTTCTCCCCCAGGCCCGTTGGTACGGCCTGCCGACCTCGACCTGTCTTCCGTGAGGGGTCGGCCTCGGTACAGCCCGCAGGCCTCTTATCCGATGTACGGCGCCGCCCGGCCATCGAGGAAGTGGCCGATCCGCAGTCGCATTGACCGGTCCATCGACAGCGCGCCGACCTCTTCGCGAGGAACCCACCGCACCTCACGGGACTCATCACTCGGCGTCGGCTCCCCGGCGATCGGCCGGCCGTGCAGCACGATGGAGAACTCCTGGCGGGCCTCGCCGTTGGAGGTGTAGAGGATGACGTGCTTGGGGTCGGTGTAGGTGCCGACCAGGCCGGTGATCTCACACGTGATGCCGGTCTCCTCCAGCGTCTCGCGAATCGCGGCCTCGGGCAGGGACTCGCCCAGGTCGATCGCACCGCCGGGCACAGCCCAGTTGCCGTTGTCGGATCGGCGGATCATGAGGATCTCGCCGGCGTCGTTGGTGACCACGACGTTGACCGACGGGACCAGGCTGTTGGGCTTGGGTGCGTCGGGGTCGTCGTAGAAGTCGATGCGGCGGGCCATGGCTCAGGACTCTAGCGGGGTGGCGCCGGCCCAGATGGCGTCGAAGCTGCCGGTGTAGGTGGAGACCATGTCGCCGCCGGTGACCTTGCGCAGGTGGAAGACGGGGGCGTTGGCGGCGGGCTGGCCGTAGACGTGGGTGTTGACGAGCAACTGGTCGTCTCCGCGGTAGATCGAGTTGTACAGCACCGTGCGGTGCAGCCGGATCTCCACGCCCTCGATCTGCCGCAGCGGCCGGTAGAGCACCATCACGTTGCGGATCTTGGCGGCCATGCCGTCGTCGATGCCCTCGTCGGCGCCGCGCTGGGCGACCTCGGCGCACTCGGGGTCACCGAGCAGGATGCGGACCCGGGTGCCGGCAGCGGCCTTGTCGGCGAACAGGCGGACGATGCCGGTGTCCTCGGCCAGGAACAGGCCGCTGTAGACCAGCACACCGATCTCCTGCTTGGCGGCGGTGAACAGACGTCCCCAGGCGTCCCGGGGGACGGCCCAGCGGTGCGGGTAGACGGTGACGATCTCACTTTCGGACACGGCCGCGGCCTGCTCGGGCGTTAGCGCCGCCGGCCACAGGTATGCCTCGTCCATACGCAGGAACGACGCCACCGCGTAGCGGTGCTTGCGGTACGGGGTGCGGTCTTTGGTGATCCACCGCTCGACGGTTTTCGGATCGACCGCAATCGACTCGGCGAGGTCGGCCACCGTCGCCCCGCGCTCTAACAGGGCCGCGCGCAGTCGCTCGTTCGGCATTTCACCTGCCACCAGGGGACGTCCAGGGACGGGGCAATCGTATGCCGGACGTCTTGAACATGTCCCGTCCTGTAGTGATCCCGTCCTGCCCTTTGGCCGGATTCTCGTGTCACACCGCACGACACCGACTCGGCGAAGGGAGATGCGACCATGATCGACTTGATGGCCTCGCTGGACGAGGGACCGGTCTGCGCCTGCGGCGCGGCCGTGGAGGAAGGGCAGACGCTCTGCCGTAAGTGCCGCGCCTCGGCGCGGTGGCTGCGCCGTACGGCTCAGCGCCGCCGTAAGGCGAGCAGGCGGCGTGGTGAGGTCCAGCGTCCGGCCGGCTACCCGCGCGGCACCGTGGAGGCGGGGGTGATCTGGACGTGAGCGCGCTTCCCCTCATCGTCGCCCTGGTGCTCGGGGCCGCCACGGCTATCGGCTACGCGCTCGTCCTGATCGGGATGCGTCAGGAGGACCGGTGCATGAGCCTGGGCAAGGTTCCGCCGACCCGTACGGCGGGCCTGGCACGGCGGGTGACCGGCTGCCACGTCCGCGGATGACCGCGAAAGCGGCCTGCTCGATCTACTGGCGGTCGGTCAGTGCCGACTCGACCCGGGCGAGCCGTTCCGACAGGTCCCGCAGGGTGGCGCGGATCTCGGTCAGTTCGTCCGATGAAGCCTCGGGCGGGGCCGGCACGGCGCCCTCCCGGACGAAGACGCCCTTGCCCTGCTGGCCGATGACCAGGCCCTCATTGCGCAGAACGCCGACGGCGAGCTTCACCACGCTCAACGACGCCTCGTAGCGCTCGGCCAGGCGGGTGGTGGACGGCAGCGGGGCGCCGGGGGTGAGGGCGCCGGTGCGGATCTGCTCGCGCAGATCGTCGGCGATCTGCAGGTAGCCGGGCCGCCCGGTGTTCTTGACCATCCCGCGTCTCTCTTCCGCCCGCTGCATGCCTGGTAGTCCAGCTCGGTCTACCAACCTCTTGTTGGTCTACCAACCTCTTACTTCACCACAGACGCGCGACCAAGCCAACCATGAGAACGTTGACAACCGAGCCAACTAGGTTAACTATGTTGGCTACGACGAATAGGAGGTCATTGACCATGCGCAACATCCCGATCCCCGTCGACACCACCAAACTGCAGTTCGTCTGCGTCGCCGCACCCCGCCCCCGCCTGGTCAACAAAGACACCGGCGAGATCAAGACCGACAAGAGCGGCAACCCCGTCTACGAGGTCGCCCTGTCGGCCATCGACGCGACCGGCCGGATCGAACTGCTCCGCGTCAACGTCTCCGGCGAGCCGCCCGTCACCCTCGGCATGCCCGTCCACCCCGTGGACCTGGTCGGCTTCGTGTGGGAGCAGACCCGAGGCGGCGAGGTCCGCTGGGGCATCAGCTACCGCGCCGCCTCGATCCTCCCGGCGGAGGTGAACGCTCTTGCGCGATGACCTACTGACTCTTCTCACCGTTCTGGCCGCCGTGGCGGTCGGGCTGTGGGCTTGGCGGCGCTGGCACTACCGCTCCTTCTGGCTGGTGGCCGGCTACCCGCTCATGGCCCTCACGGTCCGGGCCACCTGGCGCAAGGTCGCCCTCGGCTGCGGCCTGACCAAGAAGCGGCAGCGCTGGTGGTTCACCCTCACCCCCGGCGCGGTCGCCTCCACCGGCCTGGTCAAGGTCCGCCGCCGCTTCCAGCGCATCGCCGTCGACACCAAGCCCTGGATGTGGCTGCCGCTGCCGACCCGGCACGGCTGGCGCGTCACCCTCCATCTGCTGGAAGGGCAGATCCCCGACGACTACAGCCAGGCCGCCGAACGGCTCGCGCACTCCTGGCGGGTCCACGCCGTTCGGGTCTCCTCCCCGCAGCCGGGCCGGGTCGTGCTGGCCGCGACCATGCACGATCCGCTGGTGCGCATCGACCGGCTCCCGCCGTCCGATGCGCTGCTGAAGGTGGTCGTCGGACGGCTGGAGACCGGCAAACCCTGGGAGATCGACTTCCGTACGGTGCCGCACTGGCTCAACGCCGGAGCCACCCAGTCGGGCAAGTCGAACCTCGCCAACGCCCTCATCGTCGGCCTAGCACCGCAGCCGGTCGCCCTGGTCGGCTTCGACCTCAAGGGCGGCGTGGAGTTCACCCCGTACGCGCCCCGGCTCTCAGCGCTGGCCACCACCCGCGCCGAATGCGCGGCCCTGCTCGATGACCTGGTGGCGCTGATGACCGACCGGATGGGCGTCTGCCGTACGGCCGGCGCCCGCAACATCTGGCAACTCCCGCCCGGCGTGCGGCCGACTCCGCTCGTGGTTCTCATCGACGAACTGGCCGAGCTGTACCTGATGGCCGACAAGAGCGAGAAAGACGAGATCGCCCGCACCTCCACGGCCCTGCTGCGCGTCGCCCAGCTCGGCCGGGCCTTCGGCATCTACCTGTTCTGCTGCGGCCAGCGCATCGGCTCCGACCTCGGACCCGGCGTCACCGCCCTGCGCGCCCAGTGCTCGGGCCGGATCTGCCACCGGGTCAACGACCCCGAAACCGCCACCATGACCCTCGGCGACCTCGACCCGGCCGCCCTCGTCTCCGCCCGCGCGATCCCCGCCGAAACGCCCGGTGTCGCCATCATCGCCGGCCAGGACGGCCAGTGGTACCGCGCCCGCTCCTTCCTCGTCACCGAGCAGGCGGCCGAACACGCCGCCCGGATGTACGCCGACCTCACCCCGGCCTGGGCCGACATCACCTCCCACGTCCACGACACCGACACCAGCGACCTTGACCTGACCGAACTCCTCGACGCCTGAACCCACCAACTCGACTCGATCAGAAAGGGGGACACGATGCGACGCCTTGCCCGCCGGCTGCTCGACTCCGGCCCGGTCGTCGTCCTGGCCGCCATCGCGGGTGCCGGATCGTTCACCCACATCCACGACACCGCCACCGAACACGGCCAAGACGGCTGGATGGCCTGGGCCGTGGCCGTCTGCGTCGATCTGACCTGCGTCATGGCCGCCCGCGAACGCCAACGCGACGCCGCGACGGGCCGTCAGCGGTCCGGGCCGGTCTCCTGGCCGGCGCTGGTACTGGCCGGTGGTGTCGTGCTGTCTCTGGCGGCCAACCTGCACCAGGCTGAAGCGTCGGTATGGGGCTGGCTGGTCGCCGCCACGCCCGCCGGGGCGTTTCTCATCGCGGTCTCGATGCTGGAGCGCCGCGCCACCGCCTCCCGGCCTGCGCCGGTCCCGGCGACCGTCACCGCCTCGGCCGCGCCCGTTCCCGCACCGCCGATGCCCGAGCTCACCCCGGTCGACGCAGACGCTCCCGGGTCCGCGGCCGGGCTGCCCCCAGCCCTGGTCACCTTCGCCCGCCGCGTGGCCGACGAGCACCACGCCACACACGGCGCCCCCATCACCGCCGAGACGCTGCGCGCCCGGCTGGGCGTGTCCGACCAGCTCGCTGCCGATCTGCTCCGCACCCTGCACGCCGTTCCTGAAACCGCCTGACAGCAGAGAGGAGAACCACCATGGCAACCACCAACGATCACCGTGCCAACCTGGCCCGCGGACTCGTCAGCCTCGCCGTGTTCACGCTGACCCACCAGGACGTCCCCGTCCCCTCCCACGTCACCGTCACCCACTACGCCAAGGGAAGTGACGAGGAGATCCGCGCCGAGATCGACCGGATCGCCGCCCTGCTCGGCACCGAGACCAGTCCCGGCGACGCAGAGCACGGCCACTACACGACCGCCGTCAGCTTCGGCCCGGTCACCTACCAGGCGGTGGGCATCCTCGCCGCCGCTCGCACCCGCTACCAGGCGCAGACCTCTTACGAGGACTGCATCACCCTCGACCCTCCGGCCTCTTGACCCGAGAGGAGACGCCCGCCGTGCCCGTCCCCGACGACCCCGGGGACCAGATGCCGTTCGTCGTGCTGACCCCTCAGCGCTGGCGCTGCTGCTCCTGCGGCGGAGGCGGCATTACCGGCGACGGTTTGACCTGCTCCTCCTGCGATGGCCTCGGCTTCTGCTGAGCGTCGTCGGCGCCCCCGGCCTGGCCGCATATCCGCCAAGACGCCCGCCAGGTCGGGGGCCATCCCCTTCGCACCCCGACGAGTGAAAGGAGGTCTCCATCTTGCCCGTATCCACGCTCAACCCGCACGCGATCCGCGGCATGATCACCCGCCTGCACGATGCGGACTACTCCCGCTGGGCCGCCCAGATCCGCGCCACGAACGGCTGCCGCCAGCCGATCCACCTGCGCGGCCGCGTCGACCACATCGACCGGGCCACCGGCGAACTGCTCCACCGCTACACCACCCGCACCGAACCCGACGGCGTCCTGCGCGTCCCGTGCAAAACTCGCCGCGCCTCCCGCTGCCCGGCCTGCGCCGAGACCTACCGGGCCGACACCTACCAGCTCATCCGCGCCGGCCTGACCGGCGGCAAGGGCGTCCCGGAGACCGTCACCGCGCACCCGTGCCTGTTCATCACCCTCACCGCCCCCTCCTTCGGCACCGTCCACACCCAGCGGGAGAAGAACGGGAAGATCCTGCCCTGCCACGCCCGGCGCGACGCCCCTACATGCCCGCACGGACGGGTCATGTCCTGCACCGCCCGGCACGGCGCCGAAGAGACCCGCCTTGGCGAACCCCTGTGCGCCGACTGCTACGACTACACCGGCTCGGTCCTGTTCAACGCCCTGGCCCCGCAACTGTGGCGCTACTTCACCGACGCCCTGCGCCGCCGCGTCGCCAAAGCCGCTGGCCTGACCCTCCGGGAGCTCCGCGCGCAGGCCACGATCGCCTTCGCCAAGGTCGCCGAATACCAGCGGCGCGGCGTCGTCCACTTCCACGCCGTCATCCGCCTCGACGGCCCCACCGGACCCACCTCCCCGCCCCCAGCCTGGGCGAGCGCCGACGTCCTGGCCGACGCCGTACGGCACGCCGCCTCCGCCGTCTCCGTCGCCACCCCGGCCGCGGGCGACGAACCCGCCCACGTCCTGCGCTGGGGCGCCCAGCTCGACGTCCGCCCGATCACCCTGAACGGCGACCTCACCGACCAGGCCGTGGCCGGCTACATCGCCAAGTACGCCACCAAGGCCGCCGAATGCGTCGGCACCCTCGACCGGCGCATCAACCCCCTCGACGACCTGGCCGCCCTGCCCCTACGGCAGCACGCCCGACGGCTCATCACCGAATGCTTCCGCCTGGGCACCCTCGATGAGCTGGCCGACCTCCGCCTCGTCCAGTGGGCGCACATGCTCGGCTTCCGCGGCCACTTCTCCACCCGCTCCCGCGGCTACTCCACCACCCTCGGCGACATCCGCGCCGACCGCACCACCTACGCCCGAAACGAGGAGATCACCACCGGCCGGCTCCCCCTCTTCGACGAGGACACCGTCCTCGTCATCGCCGAATGGCAGTACGCCGGAAAGGGCCACTCCCTCGGCGACGCCCTCCTCGCCGCCGCGTTAACCGGCGTCCCTCTGGCTGATCCCGGAGGGCAGCGATGAAGATAATGGATCGTCTCTGGACGGTGGATGAGGTCGCCGCCTACCTCGGAGTACCGGTCGGAACCCTCTACCAGTGGCGGTGCAGGAGGATCGGTCCGCCCGGTCGGCGGATCGGCAAGCACCTGCGCTACCTCCCCGAGGATGTGCACGCCTGGGTCCGGGAGCAGGTATGACCGTCTATGACCGTTGGCATAAGTCCCACCCTGATCCCGGAGAGGCGAAGTGCTCCGAGCACAAGCGGGTGCCGACCACCGAGCACGGCCAGGGGACGCGCTGGCAGGTCCGCTACCGAAATGAGAAGGGGCAGCAGGTCAAGCGCAACTTCGATCGAAAGGCCGACGCCGACCGCTTCGACGTGACGCGCCGGGCCGACGAGCCGCGTGGTGAGTGGATCGATCCCAAGCTCGGACAGACCAGGTTCCAGGTGTACGCGGGAACGTGGATGGCGTCACGGCTGCACAAGCCCGGGACCGCCACGACCTACGAGGGGCACCTGAGAAACCACATCAACCCGGTGTTCGGTCTGACGCCTCTGGTCTCCATACGTCCCACCTCCGTACAGAGGTGGGTCAAGGACCTGCACGCGAAAGGCTTGGCTCCGCGTACGGTCGAGACCGTCTATGTGATCTTCTCCAGCATCATGCGCGGTGCCGTACGGGACGGCATGATCCGCCGTTCTCCCTGCGTCGATATCCGTTTGCCTGAGCCCGACAAGACCACGATCCGGCTCCTCTCCCCCGCCGAAGTGATCGCGCTCTACCGGGCCATGCGGCCCGAGTACGCGCCGTTGGTCCTTCTAGGCGCCATGGCCGGGCTTCGGCAGGGGGAGGCGCTCGGGCTGGCCATCGACCGGATCGACTTCGCCGAGGGCATGCTGACGGTGGACCAGCAGGTCGTGGTGATCGATCGGCGTCCGATGCCGGCCCCGCCTAAGACACGGGCGTCCATCCGTGACGTCCCGATACCGGCCGTCCTCGCCGACGCGCTGGCCGGGCACATCGACCGGCACAAACCCGAGGACGCGTTGTTCCGGACAACGCGCGGCAACCTGATCCGGCGCGACTACTTCAACGCCGACATCCTCAAGCCCGCGATCCTCGCGGCCGGTGTGCCGGTGGACATGACATTCCACGATCTGCGGCACACCTTCGCCAGCACGGCACTCGCCGAGGGCGTGCCGATCTCCGAGGTGTCGCGGTGGCTCGGACACGAGTCCATCACCACGACCGTGGACCTGTACGGGCATCTCGTCCCGGAGGCCTCCGAGCGGGCGCGGACGGCGCTGGACAACGCCTTCGCCTCGGCCCTCGGGTCCGCGTAATGTGCCCCCGATGTGCCCTCTCAAGGATTCGATCTTCCTGAGCGAGGGTTCCGCCGCAGGTCAGAGACGGAGAAGGCGGACGAGTCGGCCTGTAGGCCGGGTTTTGTCCTTCACTGACGTGAAGGGGCGACCATCCATCTAGGGCCGTCGTTGCCGGCGGCCTCAAGCGGTCTACCCGCGCGGCTCGGGCGGGCAGCCCTCGAACGTCGCGCGCGGAACGCTCCGGAGAGCGTCCCTTCTTGACCTTGCTCCAGGTGGGGTTTACCGAGCCGCCCACGTCACCGTGGGCGCTGGTGGTCTCTTACACCACCGTTTCACCCTTACCCCTCCCGCGAAGGAGGGGCGGTCTGTTTTCTGTGGCACTGTCCCGCGGGTCACCCCGGGTCGGCGTTACCGACCACCCTGCCCTGTGGAGCCCGGACCTTCCTCGGCGGGCCCGGAAGGGACCCGACGCGGCCGCCCGGCCGGCTCGTCCGCCGTACTCCAAGCTTATCGGCTCCCAACCGATCTCCAACCGGACGACAAGTCGTCTCCGGTCGAATGTGGAACGCGGGCGGCGCCGAGGAGGGAGCCGCCCGCGCTCCGGACGGACGTGCGGCACGTCACGGCCCCCAGCCTGTACGGACGTCCGGAGCGCAGGCTTCAGCAGGCTTCAGGGACGGGCGGACGTCCGGCGCGCGGATCTCAGCGCGGACGGACGCCCACTCGGTGAACGTTCAGAGCGCGGGGCCTCAGCGCGGACGGACGCCCGCCCGGTGGGCGCCCGGAGAACGGACGTCCACGGACCGGAGGGCCTCAGCGGAGGTGGGAGGTGTCGTTGACCGCCTTCACCACCGCGGGCCCGTCGGCGTAGTACTCGATCAGGGACAGCGCGGCGAGGTCGAGATGCATGCGGTACAGCGCGGAGGGGGGAGCCTCCAGCGCGAGCCGCAGCAGCGTCTTGATCGGCGTGACGTGGGAGACGGCGAGGACCGTCCTGCCCTCGTAGCGCTCGACCAGCCGGTCCCCGGTCGTCCGGACCCGCCGCGCCGCCGTCTCGAAACTCTCCCCACCCGGCGGCGCGGCGGACGGATCCGCCAGCCACGCGGCGAGCTCGTCCGGCCAGCGACGCTGGATCTCGGTGAAGGTGTGGCCCTCCCAGTCGCCGAAGTCGACCTCCTTGAGCCCTTCCTCGACCTCGACCTCCAGCCCCAGCCTCGCCGCGACGATCTCGGCGGTGACGCGGGCTCGCTTGAGCGGCGAGCTGACGACGACCTGGATGCCGTACGGCGGGCGCGACAGCCTGGCGGCGGCGGCCTCGGCCTGGGCGATGCCGACGGAGGTGAGCTCGGGGTCGCCGACGCCGGAGAAGCGACGCTCGGCGGAGAACGGGGTCTCACCGTGCCGGAGCAGCAGCAGCGAGGTCGCCACGGTGGTGGGCGGACGCCAGCCGGTGCCGACGCCGGATCCGGTCGCCGCGGTCGTCTCGGGGTCCGTCCCGTTCGCCGGGCCGTACGGGGCCGGTGTCGCGGTCTCCTCCCCGCCGATGAGGTCCAGCAGGGAGTCCTGGATGGTGGTCGCGGCCCGGTGACCGGCCGGGCCGGGCTCGCGGACCCCCGCCGCGGGCCCACCGGAGACGACCGGGCCGGAAGCCCGGGAAGCGGCTTCACGGGAGACGGTCTCGCGGAACCCGGCGGCAGGCCCACCGGAGGCGGCCGGACCGGTCGGCGGGCCGGAGGCGGACGGGGCGGAGGCGGACGAAGCAGCGGCCGCCTCGCCGGCGAGGCGCCAGGGGCGGCCCTTGGCCGCGGCGTCCATCGCCTCGTTCGCCAGCCGGTCGGCGTCCTTGTTCTTCTCCCGGGGGATCCACCGCCAGGTGACCCGCAGCCGCCGAGCCAGCCCGGCGGCCTCGGAGGCGAGCGGCCGCAGCCCCTCGTTCTTGATCTTCCAGCGGCCGGCCATCTGCTCGATGACCAGTTTGGAGTCCATCCGGACCTCGACGGCCGCGCCGTCGCCGGCGATGGCCAGGAGGGACCGCAGGCCGGCGATCAGCCCGCGGTACTCGGCGACGTTGTTGGTCTGGGTTCCGATCGCCTCGGCGGTCTCGGCCAGCACCTGACCGTCCGAGGCGTCCTTGACGACGGCGCCGTACCCGGCGGGCCCCGGGTTGCCCCGGGAGCCGCCGTCGGCCTCGATGACGAAGGAGGTCACAGGCCCGATTCCGCGGTGCGGACCAGGATGCGGCGGCACTCCTCGCAGCGGATCACCTCGTCGTGGGAGGTGGCCTTGATGCGGTTGATCTCCGCGATGGACAGGCTCGTGCGGCAGCCGAGACAGCGGGCGCCCTGGAGCATGGCGGCGCCCACCCCGAACTGCTCGCGCAGCTTCTCGTAGAGGGAGAGCAGGTCGGCGGGGATCTCGGTGGCGACGTCGCCGCGCTTGCCCTTGACCTCGCCGTTCTCCTTGTCGATCTCGGCGAAGGCGGCGTCCCTGCGGTCCTCGGCGTCGGCGCGGAGCCCGGCGAGCCGGTCCCGCTCGGCGGAGAGCTTGGTGACCTGCTCGTCGGCCGCCTCGCGGCGCTCCATGATCTCCAGGACGACCTCCTCCAGGTCGCTCTGGCGGCGGTGCAGGGAGGCGATCTCGGACTGGAGGCTCGCGAGGTCCTTCGGAGAGGTCACCTGGCCGGAGTCGAGGCGCTTCTGGTCGCGGTCGGCGCGGACGCGGACCGAGTCGACGTCGGACTCGGCCTTGGTCTGCTCGCGGGCGAGGTCGCCCGCCTCGGTCTCGGCGGCGATGACCTGCGTGGCGAGCCGGGCCACGCGGGCCGACAGGTCGTCGATCTCGGCCAGCTCGGGCAGGGTGCGGCGGCGATGGGCCAGCCGGTCGATGACGGAGTCGAGTTCGGCCAGGTCGAGTAGGCGCTTCTGCGCCGCCGGGGCTGCTTTCACTTCAGATCCTCGCACTCTGCTGTTGTCGTCCAGGCGTCCGTGACCGTCTCGGATACGCGCGTCTCCACAGTATTCCCCTTCGCGGCCAGTCCGGATGCCAGGCGGCGCGCCGCGTCGGCGAGCCAGGGCCACTCGGTCGCCCAGTGGGCGGCGTCGATCAGCGCCGGCCCCCCGGGCTCCTCGGTGAACTCGCTGGCCGGGTGGTGGCGCAGGTCGGCGGTGAGGAACACGTCCACCCCGGCGGCGCGGGCCGCGCCGAGGAGGGAGTCGCCGGAGCCGCCGCTCACCGCGACGCGCCGTACCTCGCGGTCGGGGTCTCCGGCGATCCGCAGGCCGCCGGCGGTGGCGGGCAGGCCCCGCGCCGCCTGCCGGGCGAACTCGCGCAGGGTGACGGGGGCGGGCGGCGATCCGACGCGGCCGAGGCCGCGGCGTGGGTCGTCGGCGGCGGGGACGAGGGGGGTGAGCGGGCCGGTGAGGCCGACGGCGCGGGCCAGCGCGTCGGAGACGCCGGGGTCGGCGACGTCGGCGTTGGTGTGCGCGGCGAACAGGGCGATGTCGTTTCTGATCAGTGTGTGGACCAGGCGGCCCTTGAAGGTGGTGGCAGCCACGCTGGTGGTGCCGCGCAGGTAGAGGGGGTGGTGGGTGACGATCAGGTCGGCGTTCCAGGCTCGGGCCTCCTCGGCCACGACCGGCACCGGGTCCACGGCGAACAGGATCCGCCGCACCGGCGCGGCGGGGTCTCCGCAGACGAGCCCGACCGCGTCCCAGGACTCGGCCCAGCGGGGGTCGTAGGTCGATTCGAGCTCGGTGACGACGTCAGCAAGGGTAGGCACGTGCGCAGACTACCGGCCGGCCCGGCGGCCGGTACGGACGGCGTTCCCGGCGTTCTCCGACCACCACGGCTCCCTCACGGAGGGCCGGCCGGCGCGAAGACCCTGCCGGTGGGGCGCGCCCTCGTCGCGGGCCGGAGCCGGCCCCTCCGCGCGGTCTTTACTTCGCCGCCCGGTCTGCAGGACGCTGATCTCCGGCGGAGCGCACGGCCCGCCGGGGTCTCCCCGGCGGGCGGGCACGGGCATCCGGGAGGGCGGGCGCATGGGGCCGACTGTCGCGATCATCGGGGCCGGGTTCGCCGGCCTGTGCATGGCCATCCGGCTGAAGGAGGCCGGGATCGGTTCGTTCACGGTCTTCGAGCGGGGGCCGGGCATCGGAGGCACCTGGCGGGACAACACCTACCCGGGGGCGGGGTGCGACATCCCCTCGCACCTGTACTCCTTCTCCTTCGAGAGGTATTCGAGCTGGACCCGCCGCTATCCCGGGCAGCCGGAGATCCTCTCCTACCTGGAGATGTGCGCCGACAGGTACGGCGTGCGGCCGCACGTCCGGCTGGACACCGAGGTCACGGCCGCCGTCTACGACGAGTCGCTGGGCCGCTGGCGGGTGCGGACCGATGCCGGGGAGGAGCTGTTCGACGTGGTGGTGTCGGCGGTGGGGCAGCTCAGCCGTCCCCACCTGCCGGACATCCCCGGCATGGAGGACTTCCGGGGCGTCTCCTTCCACTCGGCCCGCTGGGACCACTCGGCGGACCTGACCGGGCGGCGGGTCGCGGTGATCGGGAGCGGGTCGTCGGCGGCGCAGCTCATCCCGCCGGTGGCCGAGGCCGCGGCCCACCTGGACGTCTTCCAGCGCACCCCCAACTGGGTGCTCCCCAAGCCCGGCGGCGTCTTCGGTCCCGTCGCCCGGACGGCCCTGCGCCGGGTGCCGTTCCTGCAGCGCGGGTACCGGGAGTGGTTCTACCGGTACACCGAGGGCACCCTCTATCCCGCCCTGTCCGGCGGGTGGAGCGCCGGGATGGTGCGCGAGCGGGCCCTGGCCCACCTGCGGGCACAGGTGCCGGACCCGGCGCTGCGGGCGAGGCTGACCCCGGACTACCCGGTCGGCTGCCGGCGGATCGTCATCGACAGCGGGTTCTATCCCGCGCTGACGCGGCCGGACGTGGACGTCGTCACCGAGCCGATCGTCCGCGTCACGCCGGGCGGCGTGGAGACGACCGGCGGGCTCCGCGAGGCCGATGCGATCGTCTACGCGACCGGTTTCGACGCCACCGGCTTCCTGTCGCCCGTCGAGGTGGTGGGCCGCGGCGGGCGCCGCCTGGCCGAGGAGTGGAAGGACGGCGCCGAGGCGTACCTCGGGATCGCGGTACCGCGCTTCCCGAACCTGTTCCTGCTGTACGGTCCCAACACCAACCTGGGCCACACCTCGATCGTCTTCATGATCGAGTGCCAGGTCCGGTACGTCATGGGCTGCCTGCCGTACCTGGTGGAGCGGGGGCCGATGGAGGTGGATCCCGCGGCGATGGACGCCTGGCGGCGGCGTCTCGCGGAGGCCATGGGCTCGACGGTGTGGCAGGCGGGCTGCACGAGCTGGTACAAGGACGCGGCGGGCCGGATCACCACGAACTGGCCGGGCCCGACCACCCTCTATCGGCGGCTCACCAGGGCGCCCCGGCCGTCGGCGTTCCGCTTCGCCCGCTGACGGCCGTACGCCTACTGACGGCCGTACGGCCGCGGCACGGGCGGCGGGCCGCCCCGTACGCGATGGGCCGGTGGCCGTGCGTGGCGGGTCGCTGGGCCGTGCGTGGCGGGCCGTGCGGCGCGGAGGGCCGGTTGCCGGTAACGTCGCGGGGGCCGAACCGCCACCCGCGAAGAAGGGCCCGCCCGTGTCCGTTGACCTCCACCGTGCCGCCGTGGTCGCCGACACCCACAACGACCTGCTGATGGCCGTCACCGCCCGGCCGCCGAAGCGGTGGGCGGCGTTCTTCCGCGAGCGCTGGCTGCCCCAGCTCCGCGAGGGCGGGGTGAACGTGCAGGTGCTGCCGGTGTTCGTGGACGACGGGTTCCGGCCCGAAGGCGCGCTCCGGCAGACGCTGCGCATGATCGAGTGCGCGCACGTCATCGCCGAGGGCAACGCCGACGCGGTACGGCTGTGCGCCGACGGCGCACAGATCGATGCCGCGCTCGCCGAGGACCGGATCGCCCTGGTGCTGGCGCTGGAGAGCGCCCCCGGCCTGGACGCGAACGTCGAGCTGCTGTCCACCGTGCACCGGCTGGGCGTGCGGGTCGCCTCGATCGCGCACGTGGGCCGTACGGCGCTGGCCGACGGCAGCGGCGAGGACGCCACCGGCGGCCGGCTCACCGCGGCCGGGGTGGAGGCCGTCCGGGAGATGGAGCGGCTGGGCATGATCTTCGACATCTCGCACCTGAGCGCCTCCGGGGTCGCGCACGTGCTGGAGCTGGCCACCCGGCCGGTGATGGCGACCCACTCCGCGGCGCGGGCGCTGCGCGACCACCACCGCAACCTCACCGACGAACAGATCCGCGGCGTGGCCGCGACGGGCGGCGTGGTGTGCGTCAACTTCCTGGCGGCCTTCCTGGCGGAGGACGCGGCCGACCACACGATGGACCGGCTGGTGGACCACATCGAGCACGTGGTGAGCGTCGGCGGGCTCGACCACGTGGGCCTGGGCCCCGACTTCATGCGTGAGGTCATGACCGACCTCACTCCCCCGTGCTGTGAGGGGTTCAGCTACAGCGGCGTGGACGCCTGGGCGGCCGTCCCGGGGCTGGCCGGGCCGAGCGGCCTGCCGCTGGTCACCGACGCGCTGCTCAAGCACGGGTTCTCCGACGAGGAGGTCGTCAAGATCGTCGGCGGTAACGTCCTGCGGCTGTTCCGCGAGGAGCTGGGCCGCCCGGCCTGATCACGGGAGTTCCCGGGCTCGGGCCGGGCCGGTCCGGAAGGCGGCCCGCCCGGCCCCGAGACGGTTCCGTGCTCTCAGGACCCGGCTCGGGCAGGACCCGGCTCGGGCAGGACCCCGCTCGGGCAGGACCCCGCTCGGACAGGACCCCGCTCAGGCGGGGCCCGCCGCGGCTCCGGGGGCGCGGTCCGTCAGGTAGTCCTCGCGCAGCCGGGAACGGGAGAGCTTGCCGGTGGGGGTGCGCGGCAGCTCGTCGCGGAACTCGATGATCCGGGGGTGCTTGAACCGGGCCAGGCGCGGGCCGAGGTGGTCCAGCAGCTCCTGCGGGGTGGGCCGGGCGCCCGGCGCGGGCTGGACGAGCGCGGCGACGCGGTGGCCCCACTCCTCGTCGGGCACGCCGATCACCGCGACGTCGGCGACCGCCGGGTGCTCCAGCAGCGCGGCCTCGACCTCCGCCGGGTAGATGTTCACCCCGCCGGAGACGATCAGGTCGGTACGGCGGTCGCACAGGAACAGGTACCCGTCCTTGTCCAGGAACCCGATGTCGCCGGGCGCGTACCACTCGCCGCGCATGCCGGCGGCGGTCTTGGCCGGGTCCTTGCGGTAGGTGAAGCGGCTAAGACCCGACTTGACGTACACCATGCCGGGCTCTCCCGGCGGCAGCTCCTCGCCCTCGGGGCCGAGGATCCTCGCCTCGAACCCGGGGACGGGACGGCCGACCGTGCCGGGGCGCTCCAGCCACTCGTGCGGCTTGACGGCGAAGGCGATGGCCGCCTCGGTGGAGCCGTAGTACTCGTACAGGACCGGGCCCCACCAGTCCATGACGGCCTTCTTCACCGCCGGCGGGCAGGCCGCGCCGGTGTGCATCACCTGCCGCAGCGACGACAGGTCGTAGGAGCGGCGGACCTCCTCGGGCAGCCGCAGCATCCGGTGGAACATCGTCGGCACCATCATGGAGTTGGTCACCCGGTGGCGGTCCACCAGCTCCAGCACCCCGGCCGGGTCGAAGCCGGGGGCGATCACGAGGGTGTGGCCCAGGTGCAGGGCGAACATGGTGTGCGCGCACGGCGCGGAGTGGTACATCGGCGAGGTCACCAGGTGGATCCCGTCGCCCGGCCGCAGGTCGCAGACCTCGCCGAGGAACCAGGTGACGGCCGGGACGGCGGCCTCCGGCTCGGCGCCGGACAGCCGCCGCTGGACGCCCTTGGGGAAGCCGGTGGTGCCGGAGGTGTACCACATGACCGATCCGGCGGTCCGGTCCCCGGGGTCGGTCGCCGGCTGCCCGGCGGCCAGGCCGGCGGCGGTGAGCGCCCCGGCCACGGGGCGGTCCGGTCCGGCGACCACGACCCGGGCGTCGCAGTCGGCGAGGATGTAGGCGATCTCCGCGTCCGTCAGGTGCCAGTTGACCGGCACGTAGTACAGGCCGATCTGGCCGGTGGCCATCAGCATGACCACCTGGTCCAGGCCGTTGGGCAGCACCCCGGCGACCACGTCGCCCCGGGTGAGCCCGCGGGCGCGCAGGCCGTGCGAGACCCGGTTCACCAGGGCGAGCAGCTCGCCGTACGAGGTGGTCGTGCCGTCGGCGTCGATCACCGCGCGGCGTCCCGGGTCGGCGTGTGCGATCCGGTAGAAGCCGGGGAGAGCGGTGATGTCGGGCATGGGTCCTCCCGGTGCCGTCGGCCGACGGGACGCGAACGGGACCGCGGAGTACGGCGGACTCCCCTTTTCATCCCTTTTGTAGTAGAGATGCGCGCGGCGGTGTCCGGCGAAACCGGAAAGGCGGGACGGGGAGCGGCTAGGGTTCCGATGTGGCACGGGGATTCGGGCGTCTGCGGCGTGACGACCTGCTCCGCGCGGCCTGCGGCGTGATCGCCGCACGGGGGTTCGGGCGCACGCGCACGACCGACATCGCGCGGGCCGCGGGGTCAGCCAGGCGCTGCTGTTCTATCACTTCGAGACGAGGGAGAAGATGCTCGCGCATGCCCTCGCCTACGCGGCCGAGCGTGACCTGGCGGCCCTGGAGAGACTGGAGGCGTCGGGCGGCTCCCCGCCGGAGCGGCTGCGCGCCCTGCTCGCCCTCTACTCCCCCGGCGGGCGTCCCACCTCGTGGACGCTGTGGATCGACGCCCGCGCCGAGTCGGTGCGCGACGCCGACCTGAAGGCGATCTGCCGGGAGACCGGCCTGCGCTGGCGGCGGGCGCTGCGCTCCGTCGTCGACGAGGGGGTCGGGACCGGCGCCTTCGCCTGCGCCGACCCCGAGGGCTCGGTCTGGCGGATCATCGCGCTCGTCGACGGCCTGGCCGTCCAGGCGACCGCGCACCGGCGGCTGCTGACCCGGGCCCGGCTGGCAGAGCTCGTCCGCGCGTCCGCCGAGCTGGAGCTGGGTCTGCCGCGTGGCGCGTTGTCCTGAGCCGACCGCCGGGCCACCAGCGGCCTCCGGGCGACCGCCGCCCGCCGGGCCACCACCGCCCGCCGGGCCACCACCGCCCGCCCGGCGACCGCCGTGCGCCGCGTGACCTCCTCCCGCCGGACGGTGGGCTCCCGCCGGGCGACCGGCGTCCACCGGGCCGCCACCGGCCGCCGGGCAGCACGACCATGAGCATGGCCAGGGCGATGAGCCCGCCGCCGACGAGGAAGGTGCCGGTGAGCGGCTCACCGTACGCCGCGACGGCCAGGGCGGTGACCCAGAGTGGCTGGGCCGACAGGATCACCGCGGCGGGCACCGGCGGCACGTGGAGCTGCCCGAAGGAGCGGGCCAGGAAGCCGAGGGCGCAGGCGACGACCGACAGGTGACCCAGGACCGCCCAGTCGGCCGGGGTGGCGGGCAGCGTGAGGCCGCCGGGCACGGCGAGGACGCCGGTCATGAGCGCGATGGTGCCGAGCTGGATCACCGCGATCGGGTAGGCGTCGCGGCGGGCGCCGTCGTAGCCGCCCAGCACCAGCGTGTGCGCCGCGTACAGCACCGCCGACAGCAGCGTTACGGCCAGCGCGGGCAGTGACACGTCGCCGCCCTCGGCCTCCTTCAGCAGCGTGAAGGCCGCCATCGCGGTCGTCGCGAGCGCCACCGCGACCCAGGTGCGGCCGGAGATCCGGGCGCCGGTCAGGATCAGCCCGAGGAGCGGGGTGATCACCACGTAGGAGCCGACGGCGAAGCCCGAGACCGAGGAGGGGAGGTCGCTCAGGGCGACCGCCTGGGCGGTCTGGCCGACGCCGAACACCAGGCCGAGCAGGGCTCCGGTCAGCCACGTCCGCTCCGACAGTCCCCGCAGGCAGCGGGGGCGGATCGCGACCAGGACGAGCGTGGCGATGCCGTACCGCTCGGTGAGCAGGTCGGCCACGGGCACGCGGGCGATGAGGTCCTTCATCAGCGGAAAGGCCGAGCCCCAGGCCGCGCTGACGAACAACAGGAGGACGGTTCCCAGGAGGGGACGGGGGGCGGACGCCGCTGTCATACCCGGAAGGATTGCATCACGTTCGGCGACGTTGACGTCACCGAATGAATCGGAGTGGTCCTAATACGCCTCTGAGGAAGTCCGTTCCACCGGCGTGTGACACCTCACACCCCAGACAGCGGTTTTTGAGGCTTACAAGCGTTCCGTCCGGTTTCGGGACGGGGCACCGGGAGACCACTTGCGGGTGTTCCATCCAGTCCCCGGGACGGGGGCATCGGGAGGGCACTTGCGGATGTTCCGCCCGGTTCCCGAGTGGTGACACCGGGAGACCGCTTACGGGTGTCCCGTCCGGTTGCCGGGTAGGGGCGCCGGGAGACGCCGGGAGGCCGCCCGCGGGTGTTCCGCCGGTCACCGGGTAGGGGCCACCGGACGGCACAGGAGACGCGGGAGGCTGCTGATGAAGACGGCGATCGTGACCGGGGGCGCCTCGGGCATCGGCCTGGCCCTCGCCCGCGAGCTGCGCGGGCACGGCGTCCACGTGGTGGTCGCGGACTCCGACGGCGACGGAGCCGGGCGCGCCGCCGCCGAGCTCGGCTGCGCCGGGGCGGCGCTGGACGTCACCGACGCGGACGCGGTCCGGGAGCTGGTGGCGAAGGTCCGGGCCGACCACGGCCGGCTGGACTTCATGTTCAACAACGCCGGGATCGCGGTCGGCGGCGCCGCCGAGGAGTTCGGCCTGGAGCACTGGAACCGGGTGATCGACGTGAACCTGCGCGGGGTGGTCCACGGCGTCCACGCCGCCTACCCGGTCATGATCGAGCAGGGGTTCGGCCGCATCGTCAACACCGCGTCCGTGGCGGGGGTGTTCCCCGCCCCGTTGATGCTGCCCTACACCACGGCCAAGCACGGGGTGGTCGGGCTGTCGCTCGCGCTGCGCGCCGAGGCGGCGGCGCACGGGGTGAGGGTGCACGCGGTCTGCCCGGGTTTCGTCGACACCCCGCTGTTCGACCGCGTCAACCCGGGTCTGCCGCAGACCGCGGTCAGCGCGAACGCCCGGCGCTCGGCGGAGCTGGCGGCGCCCTTCCTCTACCCGGCGGAGACGCTGGCCCGCGACGTCATGCGGGGCGTCGCCCGCGACCGGGCGCTCATCGTGGTCCCGGCGTCGGGCCGGGCGGCCTGGCTCCTGACCCGGCTCTCGCCCGCGCTCGCGGTCCGGGCGGCCTCACTGGGAGTCCGCCGCCTGCTCCGCGGCTGACGACCGGACGGTCCGCCCGGCGGCCCGGCACCGGGCCGGGCCCCTTGGATCGCTCCTGGCCCGGGTCCGGGGTCCACGGGTTCAAGACACCGCGGGTCCACGGGTCCACGGCCCCACGGGCCCACGGCCCCACGGGCCCACGGGCCCACGGCCCCACGGGTTCATGAACTCACGGGCTCACGGGCTCACGGGCTCACGGGCTCACGGGCTCACGGGCTCACGGGCTCACGGGCTCACCCAGGGGGAAATACTCGAACCAGTCGAAGTCCGCCGGACTCCGGGCCGCCTCCGGGCCGCCCGCGGCGTACATGCCGATGTAGGCGCCGGTGAAGCCGCCCGCGACGGTCGTGCTGAGCACGCGCCCGTCCACCGCGGCCCCGAGGGGCAGCCACCGCCCGGGGGTCGTGGCGTAGCGCATCCGGTACTCCTGGCCTCTCGCCTCCACCCCGAGGAACAGCCTGCCGCCGGGCACCGGGGCCGTGGCGAGCACCTCGTCGGCGCCGGCGTGCCGGCGAACCACCTCCAGGCCGCGCGCCGACAGGACGTAGCGGATGTGGAAGTCGTCGTTCTGCACCAGCACCAGGCCCGCGCACCCGTCCCCCGCCGGGGTGAAGTCGAGGGCGGTGTGCGCGGCGAAGTCGCGGTGGCACTGCCTGCGCGCCACCAGGCTCGGCGCGGCCCGCTCGGCGAGGGTCCGCGGGCCCGGCCGCAGCCTCAGGTGGCCGGGCCGCTCGGTCAGGCTCCAGTACGGCTCGCGCGGGGTGCGCAGGTGGTTCCAGCACGGCGCGAGCCGTTCCGCGTCGAAGTTGTCGCATACGGGTTCGGCGGGCCAGCGGTGCTCGGGCAGGCCCGGCGCGGCCGCCTCTGGCCGGACCTGCTCGGCGAGCGGCCAGCCGTCCTCCCAGCGCACCCGGGTCAGGAAGGTCTCCCGGCCCAGGTTGTAGTGGTATCCGCCGTAGGGGCGCATCGCCAGCAGCACCATCCACCACTCGCCAGCGGCGGTCCGCACGAGGTCGCCGTGGCCGGTCCCGACGATCGGGTGGTCGAGGCCCAGATGGCGGTGGGTGAGGACCGGGTTGCGGGGGTTGCCGTGGTACGGCCCGGCGACGTCGTCCGAGCGGGCGACGGTCACGGCGTGGTCGTGCGCGGTGCCGCCCTCGGCGATCAGCAGGTGGTAGCGGCCGTCGACCTTGTAGAGGTGCGGGCCCTCGGCCCAGACGGCGTCCTTGAGCGCGCCGTCCCACAGCACGGTCTCCTCGCCGGTGAGGGTCATCGTGCCGAGGTCGAGCCGGCGCAGGAAGATCTCCGTGTGGCCGAGGTCGTTCGTGGGGCGGGTCGCGGTGACCCAGGCGGTCCCGTCGTCGTCGAAGAACAGCGACGGGTCGAAGGCGCGGGGCAGGTCCAGCGGGTACGGCTCGCTCCACGGGCCCGCCGGGTCGGTCGCGGTGACCACGAAGTTCTCCAGGCCGGCCTCCGGCCGCCCGTCGACCAGCGTGGTGATCATGTAGAAGACGCCCTCGTGGTGCCGGAGCGTCGGGGCGTAGATCCCGCCGCTGGGCTTGGTCCCGTCGAGCGGGAGCTGGGAGGGACGGTCCAGGACGTGGCCCAGCGGCCGCCAGTGCACCAGGTCGAGGCTGTGGAAGATCGGCACGCCGGGGAACCACTCGAAGCTCGACGTGACCAGGTAGTAGTCGTCGCCGACCCGGCAGATCGAGGGGTCGGGGTGGAAGCCGGGGAGGATCGGGTTGGTGAACGTCCTCGCCGCGCCCGCCGCGCCGAGAACGCCCGCCGTACCCGCACCGCCCGCCGTACCCGTCGCGCCCGGACCGCCGGCCGTGCCCACCGGGTTCACCGTGCCGGAGACGTCCGCCGTGCCCGTCGTCTCCGGGACGCCCGCCGTCACCGGGCCGCCAGGTTGCCGGCGAGGAGTTCGAGCAGGGGCTCGCGGCGGACGCAGGCCGTCAGGGCGAAGGAGTCGGCCAGCGCGATCAGCTGCTCGTCGGACAGGCCGCGGAACAGCGAGGCGTACTCCGGCAGCATGGCCTGGGCGATGAGGATGTGCCGGATGAGGTCGTCGGCCTGGTACCGGGCGCCCCACGGGTAGGGGTCCCAGCCGGGGAACTCGGTCTCCAGGAGCCGGTGCAGCGGCGCGAGGACGTCCGCGGACTCCTCCATGGTGGAGCCCCACCGGTCGGCGCCGAGCCGCGACTTCTTCGCGATGAACGGCCCGAAGCGCTCCATGTAGGGGCCCGCGGCGTACACCAGCCCCTGGAGCCCGACGTCCTTGTAGGTCCACAGGGACCAGCCCGCCTCGTGGGCGTCGTAGATGTCGAGCTGGTCGCGGAGGATCTGGTAGCGCTGCCCGTCCACGCCGGGGTCGCCGGTGTAGACGGGGCCGAACTCCCCCACCCACAGCGGTGTGCCCGTCTGGCGCTGGAAGGCGGTGCGCCGCTCGAAGGTCAGCTCCAGCTGCTCGCGGTCCACCCACTCGCCCCGGGTGTGACCGGGGTACGGCCCGCCGTGCGCGAACCCGGCCAGGGCGTAGTCGTGGCAGACGAAGACGGTGTTCTCGTAGACCTCGCGGAAGACGGAGAAGTCGGTGGAGTAGGTGTTGCCGTCGAGGAACAGCACGTGGCCGGGGTCGGCCGCGCGGACCGCCTTGACCAGGCGGTCGTAGAACGGCCCGACGACCGTGCCGGTGGGGTCGGCGGGCTCGTTGACCGGGTTGTAGCCGGCCACCCACCGGTGGTCGCGGTAGCGGTCGGCGATCGCCTCCCACAGGTGCACCACCCGGTCCTGGAAGTGCCGGTGCCGCCAGAACGAGGCGACGTGGGTGGGGTTGTCGGAGTGCCAGTGCTGGTTCTGCGCCCCGGGCAGCGCGTGCAGGTCGATGACGCTGTAGATGCCGTGCTCGCCGAGCAGGCCGACGACGCGGTCGAGGTGCCGGAAACCCCGTTCGACGATCTCCATGGGGCGGTCGTCGGACTCCAGGTGACGGTAGTTCACCGGGATGCGCACGCAGTTGACGCCGAGGGAGGCCAGCAGCGCCGCGTCGCCGGGGCCGAAGAAGGAGGTCAGCAGCCGGTCGAAGAACAGCTCGGCCCGGTCCTCACCCAGCACCTCGCCCACCGAGCGCCGCATCTCCGACTCGGTGGAGGGGTAGCCGGTGATGAAGTTCTCCATGTTCAGCCAGCCCCCGAGGCCGACGCCGCGCAGCCGTACCGCGGCGCCCTCCGGGTCGACGAGCCGGGATCCGGAGACACGCAGGGTCATGGATTCTCCTTGTGCGACGATCGCCGTCCGCCGAGCGGGCGCCGAAAGCGGTTCTTTGAAACTTTCATCAGGAAATTGAACTTTTCAGAGCCGAGCGATACGCGGAACGCGCATATCACTCGAATGATCCGTTCGGATGGAATGACCGGCATGCCGCGCCGGGCGGGCGGAGAGCCGAAAGTTTCGGCTACACTCCTGGGCATGCCAGCGAAGAGGCGGGTGACGATCGCCCTCATCGCCGAGGAGGCGGGGGTTTCCGTCCCCACGGTGTCCAAGGTCATCAACGGGCGTCCGGAGGTCGCCGCCGAGACCCGGCGGCGGGTCGAGCGGTTGCTGCACAAGCACGGCTACCGGCGGCGCGTCAGCCAGAGCGACGGGCCGGTCGGGCTGATCGACCTGGTCTTCTCGGAGATAGAGAGCCCGTGGGCGATGGAGATAGTGCGCGGCGCCGAGACGGCCGCCCGCGAGGCCGACGCCGGCATCGTGGTGTCCGTGCTGCACACGCACGCAGGCCCCGGCCGCGACTGGCTGGAGCGCATCGCGGCCCGCCGTACCGACGGCGTGGTCGTCGTCGCCTCGAAGCTGTCCGCCACGCTGCAGGGGCAGCTCAACGCCCGCGCGATGCCGTTCGCCGTCGTCGACCCGGAGGGCGAGCCCGCGCCGGGCGTCACCTCGGTCGGCGCGACCAACTGGAACGGTGGGCTGGCCGCCACCCGGCACCTGCTGGAGATGGGGCACCGCAGGATCGGGATGATCGGCGGACCGGCCGACATGCTGTGCAGCCGGGCCAGGATCGACGGCTACCGCGCGGCGCTGGAGACCGCGGGCGTGACCGTCGCGCCGGAGCTGATCTGCCACGGCGACTTCCTGGTCGACTCCGGTCGCGACCACGGCCACGCGCTGCTCTCCCTGGACGACCCGCCCACCGCCATCTTCGCCGGCAGCGACATGCAGGCGTTCGGGGTGTTCGAGGCCGCCCGGCGGCGCGGCCTGCTCGTCCCGGACGACCTCAGCGTCGTCGGCTTCGACGACCTGCCGCTGGCGCGCTCGGCCTGGCCGCCGCTGACCACCGTCCGCCAGCCCCTGCAGGACATGGCGGCCACGGCCACCAGGATGGTCCTGGGCATGGGGCGGGGCGAGCCGGCGCAGGCCCGGCGCGTCGAGCTGGCCACCGACCTCGTCGTCCGGGAGAGCACCGCGCCGCCCCGGGCCGCGCGGGGCTGAGGCGTCCGAGGGGACACCGTACCCCTGGGCCGGCGGGGCCGCGCCGTACTCCGGCCCCGTCCGCCCCGGGGCGCCCGCCGGGGTGCCGTGTCCCGGGGCGCCCGCGGGGGCGCCGCGTCCCAGATCCACCGGCCGTCAGCCCTTCATCGCGCCGGCGGTCAGGCCGCTGACGAGCCGGCGCTCGGCCAGGGCGTAGAACGCCAGCGCCGGCACCATCGCGACGGTGACGTAGGCGAGGACGCGCGCCCACTCGGTGGCGTACTGCCCCTGGAACTGCTGGACGCCGAGGGGGAGGGTCCACCAGGAGGGGTCGTTGAAGACGACCAGGGGGAGCATGAAGTTGTTCCAGCTCCCCACGACCGCGAGCACCGAGACGGTCGCCAGCGCCGGGCGGGCCATCGGCAGCAGGATCTTCCAGAAGAAGCCGAACGCGCCGCACCCGTCGAGCGTCGCCGCCTCCTCGATCTCCCCCGGGATGCTCCGGAAGAAGCCCCGCAGGATGATGATCGTCATCGGCAGGCCGAAGGCGGCCTGCGGCAGCACGACCCCCAGCGGGTTGTCCAGCAGGCCGGCGGCCCGCAGCAGGACGAACAGCGGGAGGATCGCCACCGCGAACGGGAACATCAGCCCGACCGTGAAGAGCGTGAAGAACAGCTCCCGCCCCCGGAAGGCGAAGCGGGCGAAGACGAAGGCGGCCAGCGCGGACACGCCGACGACGACGAGCGTCGTGGCCGCCGCGATGAGGACGCTGTTGCCGAGCTGTCGCCAGAACGTCGGGGCGGTCAGCACGTCGGCGTAGTTGGTGAACACCCACGGCGACGGCAGGCCGACCGGGTTGGTGGACAGCTGGACGGTGTCCTTGAACCCGCCGAGCAGGCCGAAGAGGATCGGCACGATGACGAACGCCCCGACCGTCACGGCGATGACGTGCAGCCCCAGGGACCGCGGCCGGACTCCGGCGCGGGAGGGGGCACTCCGCCGGTTCAACGCTGGCTCCGCATGGCGGTGAGGGCTCCCTCGGTGTCGCGGCGCATGACGTACCGCTGGTAGAAGAGTGCGAAGACGAGGCTGATCGCGAACATCACGACGCTGATCGCGTTGGCGTAGCCGACCTGGTAGCGCTTGAAGCCGAACTGGAACATCGTGACGGCCATGGTCTCGGAGGAGTGGGCCGGGCCTCCGCCGGTGAGGACCCAGACCAGGTCGAACAGCTGGATCGCCCCGATGACGGACAGGAAGACGCTGATCCGGATCGTCGGGCCGAGCAGCGGCAGCGTGACGTACCGGAACACCTGCCAGCTCCCCGCGCCGTCGATCTGCGCCGCCTCGGTCACCTCGTGCGGGATGCCCTGACGGCCGGTCAGGTAGAGGATCATGTGGAAGCCGAAGTACTTCCAGGTCATCACCAGGAAGAGGGACGGCATGACGGTGGACGGGTCGGAGAGCCAGTCCGACTCCAGCCCCACCGTCCCCAGCACGAGGTTCGCCAGGCCGCCGTCCGGGGACAGGATCATCGAGAACAGCACCCCGGTGATCACCTCGGAGAGGATGTACGGGGCGAAGAAGATCATCCGGTAGACGGCCCGGCCGCGCATGCGCTGGTTGAGCAGCATGGCGACGCCGAGGGCGAACGGGAGCTGGACCACCAGCGACAGGACGATCAGCACCACGCCGCGCCACAGGTCGCCGAGGAAGACCTCGTCGCCGAACATCCGCTCGAAGTTGGCCGTCCCGATGAAGTCGTCCGGGAGGCCGCGCAGGCCGTTCCACTTGAAGACGCTGGTGTAGATCGCCACGAGGATCGGGGCCAGGACCAGCAGGCCGAACAGCAGCAGGGCCGGGAGCAGGAACGCCGCTATCGTCAGCCTGCCCCGGAACCGGTGCCCGCGCGGCGGCCGGGGCGCCGGTGCCCCGGCCGCCGTGTCGGCGGCCGGGGACGGCGCCCGCCGCTCCCCCGTGGGGGGCGCGAGCCGGGAGGTGCCTTCCGCAGCCCTCATCTACTCGGACTTCGCCGTCTCGGTGATGGCCTGCGCGACCTGCTCGGGCGTCTTCTTGCCCACGATCAGCTCGGCGACGCTGTCGTTGACCTCCTGCCCGACCGCCGGGGGGTAGGCCTGGTCGAGGTAGAGCTGGAAGCCGCTCGCCGTCGACAGCGCCTTGGCCACCGTCGCCAGGTTCGGGTCCTTGACGGCGTCCTCGGTGCCCTTCAGCACCGGCAGGACCGCCCCGGACGCCACCACGTCGCGGTGGTTCTTCTCCTCGGAGATGAACTTCAGGAAGTCGAGCGCCTCGGCGGGGGCGTCCGCGCCGACGGCGTACCCGCCGCCGCCGCCGAAGGCGTCCGTCACCTTGCCCGTCCCGCCCTCGACGGCCGGGAAGGGGAAGAAACCGAGGTCGTCGCCGATGCCCTTGCCCGCCTCCTTCTCCACCGACGGCGCCCACTGGCCCATCAGCTCCATCGCCGCCTTGCCGTTGCCGACGAGCGCGGCCTGGCCGTCGGGGGTGTTGTAGGCGGCGCCGAGGAAGCCCTTCTGGAACGGGTCGAGGTCGGCGAGCTCCTTCAGGCGCCGCCCGGCCTCCACGAAGGGGGGCTTGGTGAAGTCGTGGTCGGTCGCCGCCTGCTGCAGGGCCTGCAGGCCGCCGATCCGCATGGCGAGGTAGGCCCAGTAGTAGTGGCCGGGCCACTTCTCCTTGCCGGCCAGGGCGATCGGGGTGATGCCGGCCGCCTTGAGCTTCTTGACGGCGTCGATGTAGGCCGACCAGGTGGCCGGCGGCTCGGTGACGCCCGCCTTGGCGAACAGCGCCTTGTTGTACCAGAAGCCGACCATGCCGATGTCGGCCGGGATCGCGTAGGTCTTCCCGTCGACCTGGTACGGCTGCAGCGAGGCCGGGGTGAACGAGCCGCTCCAGGCCGCGCTGTCATCGGTCAGGTCCTTGACCAGCCCGGCGTCCACCTGCTGCTTCAGGACGCCGCCGCCCCAGGTGGTGAAGAGGTCGGGCGTCTTGCCCGACTGGTTCAGCGTCGTCATCCGGGCCTTGAAGGCCTCGTTCTCGATGGGGAGGTTCTTGATGACGACGTTCGGGTGCTGCTTCTGGTACTCGGTGGCCATGCGTGCGAGGAAGGACTTCAGCGGTTCGGTGGTCCCGATGTTCCACCACTCGACCGTGACCTTCCCTCCGCTCCCTCCACTCCCGGAGGCGGCCTTCGGCTCCTCGCCGCCTCCGCCGCCGCATCCTCCGAGGAGGAGCGTGGCTGCGACCAGGGCCGCCGCGCTTCGCCGTCCCAACGACATCACAGTGGTTCCCTTCCTCATCTCTCGGGGGTCGTGCGGGGGCTCAGGCCCTGGCCGACGTCGGGCGGACGCGCCCGGCTCCGCCGCCGCACCACTGTTGCTGAAAGTTTCGACAGATACCCGATATTTTCTGGGTGGCGCCGACGTTACATCGGCGTGACGGCCGGATCAACGGTCGTTGTAGAGACGTTATGGGGCGGTCTCCGCACCTCCGGGGGGTGGATTCGCGGCGCCGTACGGTGTCCCAGCTCAGGGCGTCCCATGGCGGCGCCCCGGGAGGACGGCCCCGGCGGCGGGGTCCGAAAATCCCGGGAGGGGCATGAAAGTTTCAAAGGCCGGCCCGCGGTCCCGCCTCCGCCAGGCCGCGGTCACGCCGGGCCGACGCGGGGCTCCGGCGCTTCGGCCCCGTACCCGTCACGCCGCCGCCGCGGACGTGGACATGGACGTGGACGTGGACGTGGTCACGGAGCCGCTACCGACCCGCTATCCGTGGCCACCACGGAGGCGGCCGGCACCCCCGCTGCGGAATGCTGTGACCACGGCGATCGGACAAGCAGGAGATTCTTGACGATCGCCCACCCATACCGACAGGAGTGATGACGATGGCCGGCGACGAGAGCGGCACCTACGAGGGATTCACGGCCGAGGAGCGCGCCGCGATGAAGGACCACGCCCAGGAGCGGAAGAAGGCGGCGCGCCGCGCCTCGCGGGAGGAGAAGGCGGCGGAGGCGGAGCGGGACGTCCTCGCGAAGATCGCCGAGATGGAGGACACCGACCGGATCATGGCCGAGCGCGTCCACGCCGTCATCAGGGCCACCGGCCCGGAGCTCGAACCGAGGCTCTGGTACGGCATGCCCGCATACGCGCTGGACGGCAAGGTCGTCTGCCACTTCCAGAACGCGGGGAAGTTCAAGACGCGCTACGCGACGCTCGGGTTCAGCGACGTGGCGAAGCTGGACGAGGGCGCGATGTGGCCTGTCGCCTTCGCCCTGACCGAGGTGACGCCCGAGGTGGAGGAGCGGATCGCCGCGCTGGTGAAGCAGGCGGTGAGCTGAGGTCCGCCCCCGGCGGGAGACCGAGTGCGCCGATCGGCTCGCCCGGCTCGCCCGATCCGGGCGGGCGGGGCGGTCCGGGCGCTCTGGGCGGTCCGGGCGGGCGGGGCGGTCCGGGCGGTCCGGGCTTTTTCCGGCCCTCAGCCGCCGTGACGGGCGTACGGCGGGGCGGCTACCGGACGGCCGCGGGCGCGAGGCCGAGGCCGACGAGCGCGGCCTGCCCGGCGGCGGCGTGCCCGCCCCCGGCGAGCACCAGCGTGCGCGCCGCCTGGTGGCGGCAGCCGGCCGCGTCGAACGCCGCCGCGACGGCGAGCTGCCGGGGCAGGTCGCCGTCGAGCAGCGCCTCCGCCCGGTCCACCTGGGCGGAGGCGACGGGGTTGCCGGTGACCACGGCCCGGGCGGAGGCGATCCGGTCCCGGGCGTCCGGGTGCCCGGCGAGCACTGCCGCCTCCGCCCTGAGCGCCGTATACCAGTGAAGCCAGATCCAGGAGACCCACTTCCACACCTCGTCCGGCTCCGGCGCGATCCGTTCCAGCGCCGCGTCCGCGTCCCCGTGGTGAAGCAGGACCGTGGCGTCGAAGACCGCGCCGTAGCCCCAGCGGTGCTCCGGCCCGGTGCCCGCCTCGTCGACGATCCCGAGCCAGGTCCTCCGGGCGCCGTGGTCGCCGCGCAGGCCGTGGACCATCGCGACCGACGCGGCGGCGGGGCCGAGGGAGAACGACCGTCCCCGGCCGCTTCGCTCCCAGGCGTCGAGGAGCCGCGCGCCGCCGGCGAGCACCTCGGCGGCGTCGCCGGTGAACGCGTCGGCGACCAGGAGCCATGACATGGCGTGATGACCCGCCTCGGCCAGCAGTGGGTGATCGGCGAGCCGCCTGCCCCACCGGCGGGCCCCCCGCAGATCGCCGACGCCGAGGGCGGTTCCGGCGGCCATGGCCAGGGCGTCGACCAGCTCGTGCGTTCCGGCGGGTGAGGGCGGCGCGGACGCCAGGACGTCGATCCGGCGCCGGGCGGCGGCCGCGGCGGCGAAGGGCTCTCCGGCCCAGCTCCGGGCGCCGGAGAGCGCGTCGAGCGCGGCGGACTCCGCCACCGGGTCGCCCGCGTGCCGGGCGAGCTCGACCGCTCGCTCGGCGAACCCGACCGTCTGCCACGCGGTGTTGCCGGTGTCCCCCTGGACCGCGCCGAACGCGTCGGCGACCACCGCCGCCTCGGCCAGCGCGACGGCCGCCTCGGCGGCCGGGGCGTCGCCTGCCAGCTCCCGCGCCTCCTCGAGGAGGGCGGCAGCCTCCTCCGCCGAGGGAACCCGCGTGAACAGGCTGGAGAAGCGGTACGCGACGGTGGCGGCGGCGGCCAGGTCGCGGCCCGCGCCGGTGGTGTCACCGGCCCGGCGGGTGGCCTCCGCGGCGGCGCGGTGCAGGCGGAACATGTCGTCGCCGAGCCCGCGGCATCCGGCCACCGCTGCGGCGCGCCGCAGCGCCGTGGCCGCCTCTGCGTCGCCGGGGGCGGCGGGGACGTCGGGGGCAGGGGCGTCGGCGGGGACGAGGGCGGCGGTCCCGGCGGTCCCGGCGGCGAGCCGGGCCGCCTGTTCCAGCCGCTGCTGGGCCTCGCCGAGCAGGTTGCGGGCGAAGGCCAGATCGGCCAGGGACAGGGCGAGCCGATGGGCGTCCGCGCGCCGTTCCGGCTGCCCGGAGGCCCAGGCGAGGGCGGCCCGCATGTCCTCGGCCACGGCGTCGAAACCGGCGCGCCGGTCCGCGCCGCCGGCTCCCGCGAGGGCGTCCGCCCCGGCCAGGCACCAGCCCAGGTGCCGGGACCGGACGTCCGTCAGCTCGCCGGCGCCGGTGAGCCGCTCCACCCCGTACTGGCGGATGGTCTCCAGCGCCTGGTACCGGGTGCCACCGGTCGAGGCTGTCACCACGTCGATCGGCCCGGCGGAGCGTTCCGGGCCGATCGTGACCCGCGACGACAGGAGTGACCATGGCCGGCTCTCTCATCCGGATGACCGGTACGGCATCGCACGCCGCACCCGGGCCGCATCCGGCGCCCGGCCCGGCTACGGCCGGTGAGACCGCGCACGACGCGCACGACCGTCGTCCGGCGGACACCGGACCCCGCTCCCGCTCCCGGCGCCGCCGCGACACCGAGCACCGGCTCACCCACGACGTCGACGTCTGGGTGGCCAGCGCCTCGGCCGACGGCGCTCCGTACCTGGTGCCGCTGTCCTTCGACTGGGACGGGGAGGCGCTGCTGGCGGCCACCCCGGCGGACAGCCCGACCGGCAGGAACCTGGCCGCCACCCGGTCCGTCCGGCTGGGGCTCGGCCTCACCCGCGACGTGTCCGTGATCGACGGCGAGGTCGAGGTCCTGGAGATCGGCGAGCTGCCGCGGGAGCGGGGCGACCGGTTCGCCGAACGCACCGGGTTCGACCCGCGCGTGTCGGCCACGCCGTACCGCTGGTTCCGCATCACCCCGCGCCGCGTCCAGGCGTGGCGCGAGGTGGACGAGCTGCCCGGCCGCGAGCTGATGCGCGACGGTCGCTGGCTGGCCTGACGCCCCGGCGGGCGAGCGGGCGGACCGGGGAGCGAGGCCGGCCGGGGCGGAGCGGTTCGGGGCGGAGCGGTTCAAGACAGCGGAGGTCCGGGCGGAGCGGTTCGGAGGGCGGCGAGGATCAGGGGACGGAGCGGATCTTCCCGACCAGGACCGCGCCGAGGAGCGTCAGCGCCGCGGAGGCCAGGTAGAGGGCCGGGTAGCCGCCGGCGCCCGCCACGATCGGGCCGGCGATGACCGGCCCGAGGACCTGCGGGCCCGAGTTGGCGATGTTGATGACGCCGAGGTCCCTGGCCCGCCCGTCGGCGGCGGGCAGCACCTGGGTGACCAGGGCGTTGTCGACCGACAGGAAGACGCCGAAGCCGACTCCGAGGATCACCGCGGCGACCAGGGCCGCCTGCCAGGTCGGGCGGAACGCGAGCAGGACCGCCGGGACCGCGCTGATCAGGCCGGAGACCACGACCAGGAGCCGGCGGCGGCCGAGCCGGTCGGAGACGACGCCCGAGACGATGGTGGTGACGACCACGGCGGCGGTGTAGATGAGGATCAGCACGAGCAGGCCGTCCTCGGACTTCTCGCCCGGGAAGATCCGCTCGTAGCCGACCGCGTCGGCGAGGAAGTACAGCAGGTAGAGCGTGGCGATCGCGTTGCCGAGCTGCATCAGGAAGCGGGTCAGCCAGGCCCAGAAGAAGTCGGGGTGGGTGCGGGGGCTGATCCGGAAGCTCCTCAGGAAGGCCCGCGCGTCGAACCGGGGCGCGGCGGCCAGCGGAGGGTCGGCGGTGGTGAGCACGAAGGGCAGCACCCCGAGGGGGACCAGTGCGGCGATCAACAGATAACCGGACCCGACGGTGGTGGCCACGGCGGTGACGAGCACCACCCCCAGCACCACGCCCAGCGCCTGCGGCATGCCGACCCAGCCCGACACCTCGCCCCGCTGGCGCACCGGCACGTGGTCGGGCACCCCGGCGCTGAGCGCCGCCTGCATCGCGTTGAGCCCGGCCTGGGCCAGGCACCAGCAGATCATCACGCCGGCGACGGTGTCCTGCCCGGCCAGCAGCGCCAGCGCCGCGGCCCCGGCCAGCGCGCCGGCCAGCGTCCAGGGGTGCCGGCGGCCGAACCGGCCGGCCGTGCGGTCGGACAGCGCCCCGGCGACCGGGTTGGACAGCATCGCCACCGCGGCCCCCGCACCGGTGACCAGCGCCAGCGCCGTCTCCTTGCCGTCCGGTGCGATCCGCGCCATCTGCAGGGGCAGCAGCATCTGGAGCGGCCCGGAGTAGCCGATCCAGAGGGCGAGGTTGGCCAGCGAGATGCCGGTGATCCACCACGGCCCGACCCTGCGCACCGGCTCGGCGAGCGCGGCCGGGACCTCCGGGACGGGTTGGACAGCGCTCATACGGCTCGCACCTCGCGATCACGACCGGGCACCCGACAACATGAGGGGTGCTCGGATGTTACGCCCCTCTCATCCCGTGCGACAGCCCCCGCCGCGAGATCACGGAGGGCGGGACCGGAGGGCGGCGGAGACCCGGGCCGGGGCGGAGACGGACGGCTCCGGAACCGTTCGGGCGAGGCCGCCGGGCGAACGGGCCGGGAGGTCAGGCGGGCCGGGAGGCGTCGCGGTTGCGGGCCCACTCCCCGCCCTCGGGGCCGGTGTCGAAACGGACCGCGGCGACCGCGTTGCCCTCCATGTCGTTGTCCACCACCCGGCCGTACACGCATCCGCCGGCGCCGGTGATCCACAGGCCGTGGGTCTGGGTCCCCGGCCGCTCACCGTCCCAGATCCGGTTGGCGCGGAGGGTGTAGTCGCGGGCCTCGGCGTTCAGCGTGATGCCCGCCCGGATCTCCGGGGCCTCCGGCAGCCGGTACGGCGTGCCCGCCATGGGCGGCTCGTCCCGCCACGCCGAGGCCGTGCCGGGACGCCAGGGGGCCAGCGTTAGCTCGGTGGCGGTGTTGCCCGTCACGACCGCCGTCACGGCCGCCGTGCCGTCGCCGGCCGTGAGGGTCTTGCCGAGGTGACCGCCGGGCTCCCAGCGGGCCGAGGCGTCGGTCATGGCCGTGGCCGTGTAGGTGACGGACGGGCCTCCTCCCTCCGCCGCCGGGGCCCGCCGCGCGCCGTTGTCGTGGATCCGGTTACCGAGGACGGTGGCGTCGACGATGGGACTGTCGATCCGGATACCGTCGAGGGCGTTGCCCCAGATGTCGTTGCCGTCGAGGACCATCCCGACCGAGGCCGACCCGGCGGTGGAGGCGGAGGCGAAGGGCGAGGTGCCCGGGGTGTTGTACTCGCGGTAGCCGTAGCGGCCGTTGCGGCTGATCCGGTTGCCGGTGACGGTGTAGCGGCCGGGGGTGTTGCCGACGCTGACGCCGTCGCGGACGTTGGCGTCGATGACGCATCCGGTGAGGATCCCGCCCCGGCCGGGGACGCCGGTGGTGCCCAGGCCCGAGATGTCGAACCCGGCCTCGTGGTTGCCGATCATGACGCAGGCGGCGACCACGAGTCCCTCGGCGCCCCAGTCGGAGATGCCGTAGCGGTTGTCCTCGGTGTGGCAGTTGGTGATGCGGATGCCGCGCGGCGGGGTCCACGCCGCGTTCTGCAGCTCCAGGAAGATGCCGTTGGTGCCGTTGCCGACGGCGGTGCAGCCGCTGATGGTCAGCCGTTCCACCCCGCCCCAGCCGCCGATCCCGATGCCCAGTCCCGCGCCGCCGATCTGCGTGCCGGTGTCCAGCCGCCCGCAGCGCAGCGCGATGACGCCCTGCACCACCGTGTCCTGTAGGAAGTCGCAGCCCAGCCCGGAGGCGGCGGTGTCGTGGATGTACAGGTCGCGGAAGCGGCCGCGGAGCACGTACTGCAGGCCCAGCCCCTTGGCCAGCACGTCGTACGGGTCCGCGCTCACGCCGGAGCCGTCGATCTCGAAGTCGGCGAAGGTGCAGTCGGCGAGGTGGTTGCCGGGACCCGCGCCGTGCTGGAGCTCGGTGAAGAAGGCCAACGGAACCGCGGTGCCCGGATTGCCGGGGTTGGACAGCGTGAAGCGGGTCGCGCCCGCGCCGGCGCCGACGAGGGACACCCCGCTGCGCCACACGGTGCCGGCGTCCCTGATCGAGTACACGCCGGGCGGGCAGTGGATGGTGCGCGCCCGGCCGTCGGCCGCGCAGGCCGCCCCGACCCGGTCGACCAGCGCGGCCAGCGCCGGCTGGTCGTTGGTGACGCCGTCGCCCGTCAGCCCGTACTCACGGGCGTTGTAGACACCGTCGGGACCGTTCACCGGCGCGCCCCCTCTCACCGAACCGGACGGTGCGCGCCTCTTCGGTGACGCCCGTCCCGTGATCCGGCCGGACACGCCGGATCACGGGCTCAATTCCCCCTTCCGGAAAGGAGTAAGCGCAGGTCATCGGCCATTTATCTGCCCCGCCCCGACACCGGGGACGGTCAGGGCTCCTCGGCCCCGGCGAGCAGGGCCTCGGCCTCCTCATCGCTCAGCGCGGTCAGCTCCTCGATCAGCAGCCGTTCCGCCTCCTCGGCCAGGGCCGCCACCGTGCTCGCGGCGAAGATCGTCTTGATCGGCACCTCGACGCCGGTGGCCCGCCTGATCCGGGCGGCCACCCGGGTGGCCAGCAGCGAGTGGCCGCCGAGGTCGAAGAAGTCGTCGAAGACGCCGACCGGGCCCGTGCCGAGCAGCTCCTCCCAGATCGAGGCCACCAGCCGCTCGCCGTCGGTCCGCGGGAGGACCCGCGCCGCCGCCGGGGCGGCCTGCGGCTCGGGGAGCGCGGCCCGATCCACCTTGCCGCCCGGGGTGAGCGGCAGGGCGTCGAGCCGTACCCAGGCCGTCGGGACGAGCTGGCGCGGGAGCGCCCGCTCCAGGCGGGCGCGGAGGTCCGCCGGGTCGGCGTTGCCGGTGACGTAGGCGACGAGCTCCCCGCCCCGCGCGGTGACGAACGCCTGCCCCACGCCGGGGCAGGCCAGCAGGCGGCTCTCCACCTCGCCCGGCTCGATCCGGAAGCCCCGCACCTTCAGCTGGCCGTCCAGCCGCCCGAGGAACTCCAGCCGCCCGTCCAGGCGGCGGCGCACCCGGTCGCCGGTGCGGTAGCGGCGTGCCCCGGGCCGTCCACCGGGATCGGGCACGAAGGCGGCGGCGGTGAGGGCGGGCCGGCCCAGGTAGCCGCGCGCCACCCCGGCCCCGCCGACGACCAGTTCCCCGGCCGCCCCGGAGGGCAGCGGCTCTCCCCCGTCGCCGAGCACGTACGCCGTGGTCGCGCCGATCGGGCGGCCGATCGGCGGGCGGCCCGTCGCGGCATCCGCCCCGAGGTCGCAGGCGGTGGCGATCACCGTCGCCTCGGTCGGGCCGTAGGTGTTGACGAGCCGTACGGCGTCGCCGAACCGGTCACGCCAGCGCGCCACGGCCGCCGCCGAGACCTGCTCGCCGCCCAGGATCACCAGCCGCAGCGCGGCCGGCCAGGCGATCTCCGCGAGGTCCTCGGTCAGCGAGTGCCAGTAGGCGGTCGGCAGGTCCAGTACGGTGACCCGGCCGCCCTCGGGGGAGGCCAGCACGTCGGGCAGGGTCGCCGCGCCGTCGGGCAGGAGCAGCAGCGTGGCCCCGGCGGCCAGGGCCGGGAAGACCTCCTCGACGTGCGCGTCGAAGCTGAGCGAGGCGAACTGGACGACGCGGTCGGCGGGGGTGAGCCCGTAGTCCGCGCGCATCCACCGCACCCGCGCGGCGAGGGCGCCGTGCTCGACCAGCACGCCCTTGGGCACGCCGGTGGAGCCGGAGGTGGTGATGACGTAGGCGGCGTCCCCGGGCGTCACCCCCGCCGGAGGGCCGGCCGTCCCGGGGCCCGCCGGTGACGGGTCGACGGCGGTGAGACCCACGGGCGCGGCGCGCCGGGTGACCACGTGGGTGGCCGAGGCGTCCGCCAGCGCGAAGGCCAGCCGCTCGTCCGGCACGTCGGGGTCGAACGGGAGATAGGCGGCTCCAGCCCGCCACACGGCGAGCAGCGCGGCGACGGCCTCCGGTGAGCGGGGCAGGCAGACGCCGACGACGTCACCCGGCCGCACCCCGCCGTCGCGGAGTGCGGCGGCGAGCGCGTCGGCGCGGGCCAGCAGCTCGCCGTAGGTGACCCGCTCGCCGCCGCAGACCACCGCGACGGCGCCGGGCGTCCGCCGCGCGGTCTCGGCGATCATCTCCGGCACCGTCCGCGGACCGTCCCCTTCGGGGAGGGCCGGGCCGGCGTCGGGGAGGCTCAGTTCGGCCTCGTCGTCGTCCGTCCAGATCCGCAGCGCGGAGACCGGGGTGCCCGGCCCGGCGGCGGCCGACTCCAGCAGCCGCGTGAACCGCCCGGCGAGGCGGCCGATCTCCTCGGCCCCGAACAGCCCGGTGTCGTAGAAGAAGGCCACGGAGAGCCCGCCGGAGCCGTCGTCGCTCCGCCACGCCTCGACCATCAGGTCGGTCTTGACGCGCTGCAGCCCGACGTCGACGTGGGACACCTCCAGGCCGCCGAACGACCGGCGCGGGCCGTTGTCCTGGCTGTGCAGGATGAGCATCGTGCGCAGCAGCGTTTCCGCCGGGTGGCTGAGCTTCTCGAACGGCACGGCGGGGTTGCCCAGCGCGCCCAGGACGTCGCCGCGGACCCGGCCGACGAGATCGGCGAACGCGGGGTCCCCGCTCAGGTCGCCGCGGAGCAGCACCGTCTGGGCGACGTACCCCACCATCGGCTCCAGCTCGACCCGTTCCCGTCCGGCGACGACGCTGCCGACCAGGACGTCCCGCTGCCCGCTGTGCCTGGACAGCAGGACCTGGTAGGCCGCGGTCAGCACGGTGAACAGGGTGGTGCGCGCTGCCCTGGCCAGCTCCTCCAGCGCGCGGACCGTCGCGGGCGCGACCGCGACGCGGTGCAGCCTCCCCTCCCCGGTCGCGCCGCCGTCGCGGCGGAACGGCAGCTCGGTCACGGGCGGGCCGGCCAGCCGTTCCAGCCAGTACGGCTCGGCCCGCCCGGCCCGGCGGCGCTGCCAGCGCCCGTAGTCGCCGGCCTGGACCGGCAGCGGGCGCAGGGACGGCTCTGCGCCGCGGACCCGCGCCGTGTAGCACTCGGCGAGGTCGTCGAGGACGACGTTCAGCGACCACCCGTCGGCGACGATGTGGTGCATCGTGACGCACAGCAGGTGCTCACCGCCGGTTACGCGGATCACCGCGGCCCGCACCGGCGGCCCGGCCGCGAGGTCGAACGGCGTGTCGATCCACTCCGCCGCCAGGCGGTGTGCCTCCCCGTCGTCCACCGGGCCGACCCACTCGACGGGCGGCGGGGCGGGTTCGAGGACGGCCCACGGCACGCCGTCCTCCTCGGCGAACCGGGTGCGCAGGCTCTCGTGCCTGGTCAGCACGTCGGTGAGCGCCCGGGTGAGGGCGTCCTCGTCGAGCGGGCCGCGCAGGCGGCGCGCCAGGTACATGGTGTAGGCGGCGTTTCCCGGATCGAAACGCTGCAGGAGCCAGAGCCGCTCCTGCGCCGGGGACAGCGGGGCCCTCATGCGCCCGGGGCCATCTCGTCGAGGACGGCGGCCAGCTCGTCGGCGTCGAGGCCGTCGAGCTCGTCGCGCAGCGCGGCGATCTCGGACAGGTCGAGGTCGTCGTCGAGGCGTTCCAGCTCACCGGCGAGCCCGGCGATCGTGGGGTTCTCGAAGAACGCCACGATCGGCACGGCGGCGCCGTAGCGGGCCTGGACGCGGGCGATGATCTGGGCCGCGGTCAGCGAGTGCCCGCCGAGGTCGAAGAAGTCGTCGTCCACGCCGACGGGCTCGCCGAGACCCAGCACCTCGGCCCACATCGAGGCCAGCTCGTCCTCCACGGCCGTTCCCGGGGCCCGGTAGGCGGTGATCCTGGCGGGCGCGGCCTCCGGCGGCGGCAGCGCCGCGCGGTCGAGCTTGCCGTTGGGGGTTAGCGGCAGCGCCGGGAGCGTCACGAGGCAGGCGGGGACCATGTACTCCGGCAGGCTCCGGCGGAGCCGCTCACGCAGCCCCGGCCACAGGTCCGCGCCCGCGGGCGGCGTCGCGCCCCCGGACGGCGCCGGCCCCCCGGGGGGCTCGCCCGCCACCGTGCCGGGGCCCGCCGGGGGCTCGTCCCCCGCGGGGACCACGTAGGCCACCAGCCGGGGCGAGCCGTCGGGTCCGGTCCACACGCCCGCCGCGGCCTGCCGTACCTCCGGGGCGGCGCGCAGCGCGGTCTCGATCTCCCCCAGCTCGATCCGGAAGCCGCGGATCTTGACCTGCTGGTCGGCCCGGCCGAGGTACTCCAGGCGCCCCCCGGGGCCGAGGCGGACGAGGTCGCCGGTGGCGTACATGCGCGCCCCGGGCCGGCCGGACCAGGGGTCGGGCAGGAAGCGGTCCGCGGTCCTGGCGGGCATGCCGTGGTAGCCGCGCGTCACGCCCGTCCCGCCGATGTGCAGCTCGCCGACCTCGCCGCCGGGCACCGGCAGCCCGGTGTCGTCCAGGACGTACAGCGACGTCTCGGCGATCGCCTCCCCCAGGTCGATCGGGGCCGGGGAGGGCAGGACCCCTCCGGCGGCGGACCACACGGTGGTCTCCGTGGGGCCGTAGACGTTCCACAGGCGGGCGCCGCCGGCCAGCAGTTCGTCGGCCAGGTCGCGGGGCAGGGCCTCGCCGCCGCACAGCCGGGTCCGCACGGCCTCCGGGACGCCGCCGGCCTCCAGCAGGATCCGCCACGTCGCGGGGGTGGCCTGCATGACCGTGACCCCCTCGGCGAGGGCCAGTTCCCGCAGCGCCCGGCCGTCGGACGCCTCGCGGGCGTCCGCCAGCACCACCCGGGCTCCGACGGACAGCGGCAGCAGCAGCTCCAGCACCGAGATGTCGAACGACAGGGTGGTGACGGCCAGCCACCGGTCGGCCGGGGTGAGGCCGAGCAGACCGGCGAACGAGACGAGCAGGTTCGTCACCGCCTCACGCGGGACCGCCACGCCCTTGGGACGTCCGGTGGAGCCGGAGGTGTAGATCATGTAGGCCAGCGCGCCCGGCGGCGCGGGATCGTCCCCGGCGGGAGCCGCCGTGGCCGGGGCGGCGCCGTCTCCTCCGGCCGGGAAGCAGGGGGCTAGGACGTCGCCGTACCCCGAGGCGTCGCCGTACGCCAGGACGTCGCCGTACGCCGGGGCCTCGCCGTACGCCGGATCCGCGCCGGGTGCGCCGGGGATGGCGGCGCGGCGGGCGTCCGCCGGGGCGGCGCCGTCCCACCCGAGCCGCAGCACCCGGGACACGCCGCGCAGCAGGTCGCCGTCCACCCCGTCCTGGGTCAGCACCAGGTCGATCCCGGCGTCCTCGCGCACCATCCGGAGCCGGTCGGCGGGGAAGGCCGGGTCGAGCGGGACGTACGCGCCGCCGGCCGCCCAGACCGCCAGGAGCGCGACCACCATCCCGGGGGTGCGCTCCATGCACAGCCCGACGAGGGACTCCGGGCCGACGCCGTACCCGCGCAGCACCGCCGCCAGGTCGTCCACCCGCCGGCACAGCTCGCGGTAGGTCAGCTCGCCCCCGCTCCCGGTGACCGCCACCGCCTCGGGGGCCGCCTCCAGCCGGCGCCGGACCAGCCCCGGCAGGGTCACCGGTTCCGTTCCCGTCTGCGCCGCCGGTCGTGCCGTCGGTCGTACGGTCGTCGTTGTCATCGCCGTCGTCGTCACGGTCGGATGCCTTTCAGGTCGGACAGCCGGAGTCCGGGGTCGGCCCCGGCGCGCTCCACCAGTTCGGTGAAGGCCCCGGCCAGCCGCCGCGCGGTCCCGGCGGAGAAGACGTCGCTGTTGTAGTCGAGGACGCCGCCCAGTCCCTCGGGCGCGCGCCAGGCGTCCACCGACACCTCGGCCTTGGTACGGCCCGCCGCCGGGACCGGGTAGACCTCGGTCTCGAGGTCGGCCATGGAGGTCCGCAGCAGGTCGTCCTTGGGCAGGTTGTGCAGGTTGAACATCACCTGGAAGAGCGGCGGGCGGCTCAGGTCGCGGGGCAGGCGCAGCGCGCCGAGGATCCGCTCGAAGGGCACCTCGGCGTGCTGCATGCCGGTGAACACCGCCCTGCGGGTCCGGCCGAGCAGCTCTTCGAAGGTCGGGTCGCCCGACAGGTCGGCGCGCAGCACCATGGTCGTGGCGAAGTAGCCGATCAGCGGCTGCAGCTCGGTCCGGCTCCGCCCGGCGACCGGCACCCCGACGCACAGGTCCTCCTGCCCGGCGGCCAGCCCGAGGACCGCCTGGTAGGCGGCGAGCAGGGCCATGAACAGGGTGCAGCGCCGTTTCTTTGCGGTCTCCTCCAGCCGGGAGACCACCTCGTCGGGTACGGCCAGCTCCACCCGCCCGCCCCGGCCGGTCCAGCGCGGGGGGCGGGGACGGTCCGCGGGCAGGTCGAGGACGGGCACGCCGGCGAGCGTCCGCGTCCAGTGGGCCAGGTGGGCGCCGTCGTCGTGTCCGGCCCGGCGCCGCTCCTCGGCCGCGACCTCGGTGTACCGCACGGGCAGCTCGGCCAGGACCGGCTCGCGTCCCTCACGGTACGCGGCGTAGCACTCGGCGAGCTCCCGCATGAGGACGTCCAGCGACCATCCGTCCACCACGATGTGGTGCAGGACGATGCAGAGCACGAACTCCCCGGCGGCCAGGCGCAGCAGCGCCACCCGCAGCGGCGGGTCGTTCTCCAGGTCGAAGGGCCGGTTGACGAACTCCACGACGGCGGGCGCGGGGTCGCCGGTGACGTCGGCGCGTTCCACGGTGACGGGCGCGGCGGGCACGATGACCTGCACGGGGCGGTCCCCGGCCAGGCGGAAGCGGGCACGCAGCACGTCGTGCCGCTCGGTCACCCGGGTGAAGGCGGCGGCGAGCCCCTCGGCGTCCACCGGGCCGCGTAGCGTCACGCACCAGGGGGTGTGGTAGGCGGTGTCGGCCGGGTCGAAGCGGCTGAGGAACCACAGCCGCTCCTGCCCGAACGACAGCGGCCACTCCTCCGTCCCGGCTGTCCCTGCGTCGCTCCCGGAACCGGTCCCCGACGTGTCCGCCGTGTCCGCCGTACCCGCGACGTCGCCGGCCGTCCCTGAGCCGGCGGCCCGCTCACGGGCGCGGGCGAGCAGTGCGCGGCGCTCCCCCGGCGGCAGCGCGGCCAGGCGGCCGAGCAGCGCGGCCCGCCGGTCGGCGCTCATCGGACGCCTCCCCCGGCGGCCACGTCCTCGGCGGCCCCGACGGCGCGCGCGGCCGCCACGGACACGGCCTCCGTGGGCACGGCCACCGCGGGAACGGTTTCCACGCGCGCGGCCTCCACGGGCACGGCCTCCTTGGGCTCCATGGGATCCGTCCCCGCGTCCCCACCCGCCGCTCCGGGCGTTCCCGGACCGCTCCCGTGGGGCCGGGTGACCGGGGTGATCCCGCACAGTTCCGCGACCGCGCCGAGCGGCACCTCCCCGGCCACACTGCTCACCAGCAGGGTCTCCATCCCCAGCAGCAGCTCGTGGGCGGTGGAACGGGGCAGGCGGGCGGTGTCCACCAGCAGGTGGAGGCCGCAGGTGTGGGTGGCGGGGGTGGTGGAGAAGAACACCGTCGCGTCCACCTCGGGCCACGCGCCGACGAGGAACGTCCGGGTCCGCCCGGTGAGCGCGGCGATCGCGGCGGGATCGCCGGGCGGCTCGACACGGGGCAGGTTGGGCCAGTGGCCGACGGACCGCGCGTCGTTGAAGTAGGCCGACAGGTCCACGGTCCCGCCGCGTTCCCGGCCGACCTCCTCGCGCAGCGCCATCATCGCGAACGGGTCGTAGTGCGCGTTGCGGTAGGCGGTCAGCGCCCGCCCGTGCCCGGTCCGCGCCGCGTCGGCGAAGGTCCCGCCGGACAGGTCGAGGACGAACAGCCCGTCCTGTACGGCGGTGCCCGCCATCGCGCCGGTCCTGGGGTCGTGCCGGTTGGCGACGATGAGCTGCATGGCCACCCGGCGGTGCCCGGTCAGCGCGGAAAGCAGCACGGCGCTCGCGGTGGTCAGCACGCTGGCGGTGCTGACCGACCAGCGTTCCGCCAGCGTCTCGGCCGCCGCGGCGACGGCGGCCGACTCCATGCCGATCCGGACGAACCGCGGCTCCTCCGGGGTGACGCCGGGGAAGTCGAACAGGGTGAGGGGCGTCGTCTCCAGCTCCGCCCGCCAGTGCCGCAACGCCCTGGCCCCGCGTGCGGCGCCGGCCCCCTCGCGTTCGAATCCGGCCTGGTCGAGCGGCTGCCAGGCGGGGGCGGGCAGTTCCCGCCCGGCGAGCAGCGCCTTCCAGTCTGCGGCGAGGATGTCCAGCGTCCAGGCGTCCACCGCGAGGTGGGACAGGGCGAAGGCGATCGCCCTGGGCCGCCCGTCACCGGTCACGACGACGCAGCGCAGCGGCGGCTCGGCGGCGTAGTCGAACCCGGTGGAGGCCAGTCCGGCGGCGATCTCCGCGGCCACGGCGAGCGGCCTGGCCTGCCCGGCCTCGGCCACCCCGACCGCCAGCCGACCCTGCCGGGCCACCCGCTGCACGGGCCCTTCGGGCGTCTGCGCGCAGGTCGTGCGGAGCGTCTCGTGCCGCTCGACGAGCCCGCGCAGCGCGGCGAGGACCGCGTCGAGGTCGTGCCGGCCGGGGACGGGCACCGTCCAGGGCATGTTGAAGTACGGGTCGCCGTCGTCCAGCCACCGGGTCAGCCGCCAGAACGCCTGCTGGCCCCAGGTGAGCGGGGCCTCCCCGCCGCGTGCGCCGGCGAACTCGACCGTCACGGACGCCCGCCGGGCGGCGGGGTCGCCCGTCACCGGGACCCGGCGATCTCACCGGTCACGCCGGCGACGGTCGGGGTGTCGATGAACAGCTCGAAGGACAGCTCTACGCCGAACCGGTCGCGGACCCGGGCGATGATCTGCGTGATGGTCAGTGAGTGGCCGCCGAGGTCGAACAGGTCGTCGTCCGGCTCGATCTCGTCCACGTCCAGCAGCTCGCGCCAGATCGCGGTGACCTCGGCGATGATCTCGGCGTCGGCGCCCGTGCCGGCATCCGGGCCGACGTCCGTGCCGCTCCCGGAGCCGGCGACGCCGGAGCCCGCGGCGAGGCCTGTGCCGGCCTCCGGGGCCGCGTCCGCCGGGGCCGCGACGGCGGGACCCTGCGCACGGGGCGGCAGCGGCAGCTCGCCGAGCGGGGCGTCGGGCCGGGCCGCGGCGCCGCGCAGCAGCGCGACGAGGTCGGCGGCGACGCTCTCGCATCCGGCCCGGCCGATGGCCCGGGGGTTGAACAGCAGCCGCGCCTCCGGCCCCTCGGGGGCGTCCACCACCTGCAGGTGCAGGGTGTTGCGGACCGCGCCGTTGAACATCGCCCAGTCCACCGAGGCGTCCAGTCCGTCGAAGGCGGGGGCCGGGCCGGTGCGGCGGCGGTAGCTGACCGAGACGGGGGTGAGGGCGCTGCGCGGGCTGATCCCGCCCAGGGCGCGGGCCAGCGGCACCTCGCGGTGCCGGTAGACGGTCCGCAGCTCCTCACGCGTCCTCCGGGCGAACTCGGCGAACGTGCCGCTCTTCCAGACGGCCTCGGCGGACGCGCCGCTCTCGCGGGGGGACCCGGTGAACGCGCCGCCCTCGCCGGCGGATCCGGCGGGCGAGCCGCTCTCACCGGTGGACCCGGCGGACGTGCCGTGCGGCGCGGACACCACGGGAAGCTCGTTGACGAACGGCCCCACGTGGTCGCGGGTCTCCTCCGTCCGGGTGGACAGGTCCGCGGCGACCGCGACCCGCTCGTTGCCGTAGGCGTGCAGCAGCACGTGAAGGGCGGCCATCAGGGCCTCGAAGCGGGTGACGCCCAGCCGTTCGGCGACCGCGGCGAGCCCGGAGCCGAGCGCGGCGGCGTCGAGTCCGGCCGTCTCGCCGGGGGCGGCGCGCAGCGACGGGGCCGTCAGGCCGGGCAGCAGGATCTCCCGGTCGTCGTGCCACCGTTCCCGCCAGAACTCCGCGGCCGCGGCGATCCCCGCGTCCACCCGGTCCTGCTCGGCGCGGGCGGCCTCGCCGTACGGCACGGCCAGGGGCGCGAGGGCGCGCCCGCCGTAGGCGGCGGCCAGGTCGGCCAGCACGACGTCCTTGGACATGCCGTCGAAGACGGCGTGGTGGACGACGAGCAGCAGCAGGTGCCGTCCGGGTGCGAGGCGGGCCAGGGTGAACCGGGCCGGCGGGCCGGTCTCCAGGTCGAAGGGCCGGGCGATCTCGGCCTCGACCAGCTCCGCCGCGGCGGCCTCGACGGCCCCGGCCTCGTCATCGGCGGGGCCGCCGTTCACACCGCCGTCCGCGTCGCCGGTCAGGTCCGTGAAGCGGACCTGCGGGGGCGTCCGGCCGGGGAGCAGGCGCAGCAGCCCGTCCCGCTCGGTCATCGCCGCGGCCAGCACGGGGTGACGGACCGCGACCGCGGCGCAGGCGGCGAGCATCGCGTCCACGTCCAGCGGGCCGTCCAGCCGGACTGCGAGGGGCATGGCGTAGACCCGGCCGCCCGCGCCCGCGCGCTCGGTGACCCACATGCCGTGCTGTGCCAGGGACGCCCGGTCCCACTCGTCGACCAGGGATGCCGTCATGTCGTCGTGCCTTCCGTGCGAGCGGTCGCGGCGGCGTCGAACAGCCCCCGCAACTCCCTTTTGATGACTTTTCCTGACTGGTTCCTGGGCAGGGTGTCGACGACGAGCACCCGTTCGGGGATCTCGTGTCCGGCCAGGCGTTCCGTCAGGAAGGCGCGCAGCCCGCTGCCGGTGACCCCGCCGGAGCGCGGGACGACGGCCGCGGCGATCGCGGTGCCGAGCACCGGGTGCGGCAGGCCGACCACCGCGGCCTCCGCGACGTCCGGGTGCTCGTAGAGAGCCGCCTCCACCTGGAGGGTCGAGACCTTGAACGCGCCCGACTTGACCACGTCGCTCTCCCGGTCCAGGAGGTGGAGGTAGCCGTCGGCGTCGAGGCGGCCGAGGTCGCCCATCCGGACCCAGCCGTCGCGGAACGCCTCGGCGTCGGCCCGCTCGTCGCGGTAGTAGGAGCGGGGCGCGGTGGGCGAGCGCATCCAGACCTCGCCGGCTTCCCCCGGCGGCAGCGGCTCGCCGTCCGGGCCGGCGATCCGCAGCGAGCCGCCGAACGCGGGCCTGCCCAGCGCCCCGGGCCGGGACGGGTCGTAGATCATGATGGTCTGGGCGGGCGCGGCCTCGGTGGAGGTGTAGTAGTTCGTGATCGTGGCGTTGGGGAACGCCTCCGCCAGCCGCGCCGCGACCGCCGGGGGCAGGGCCGAGGCGGCCGACCCCAGCAGCACGACGCTCGACAGGTCGCGGCGGGTGTGCAGGCCGGCGTTGAGCAGCTCGATCGCCATCGCCGGGACGACGAACACGGTGCCGACCCGGTGGGTCTCGATCAGCCGGGTGAACCGGCCCGGGGTGAACCGGCCGAGGGTGAGCACCGCCGGGCGGGCGTCGAGGGCGTTGAGCAGCATGGTCTGCCCGGCGTTGGTGCCGATCGGGAAGGCGTGCAGCAGGTGGCGCGAGTGCCCGAACCTGCGGCGGTTGGGCCGGGTCTCGCAGCCGTGGGCCAGGTTGGCGTGGCTGGCGGCCACGCCCTTGGGCACGCCGGTCGTGCCGGAGGTGTAGAGGATCTGGGCGAGGTCCCCCGGCCCGACCCGCACGTCCACCGGCCCGGCCGCGTCCCCCTCCAGTTCCGCGGGCCGCAGGACGGAATGGTCGCCCGGCGGCGGGGTGAGGTCGCGGCCGGCCACGACGGCCGAGGCGGCGCAGTGCCCGAGCATGTGCCGGACCTCGGCGGGCGCGAGGCGCTCCGACAGCGGCACGGCGACGGCCCCGGCCCGCTGGACCGCGCAGTAGGCGACGGCGAAGTCCACCCAGTCCCAGCCGCCGAACAGCAGCCCGACCCGGTCGCCGTGCCGTATCCCCCGGTCGAGGAGGCCGTGCGCCACGGCGTCCGCGCGGCGGTCCCAGTCGGCGAACGTCATCGACCCGCCGCCCTCGACGACCAGCGCCTCCCGGTCCGGGTCCTGGGCCGCGCGCAGGCGCAGCATCTCCGGCACCGTCCTCGGGACGGGTACGGCCGGCGCGCCCGCCCCGCCCGTCGCGCCCGCCGTCCTCACCGCGTCCCCTCGGCCACGTGGGCGGCCAGCAGCGGGAAGCTGTCGAGGTAGGCGGCGCCGCCGTCGAGGTCGAGGACGACGTCGAACTCCTCCTCCACCGCGTCGATGAGGCGCAGCAGCGCGAGCGAGGTGACGCCGAGCGCGGACAGGGGGACGCCGGGGGACGACGTGCCGGTGGCGAGGATCTCCGCGGTCGTGACACGGCCGTCGCAGGCGTCGGAGATCATCTGGGCCAGCCGGGCCGCGAGACCGGCGTCCACGGGGCCGACATCCGTGAGGCCGGCGTCCGCCGGGCTCCCGGCGTACCCGGTGGAGTCCTCCGCGACGGTGTCCCGGGCGGTCATGCCCGCGACCGCCGGAGGCTGAGCGGGCGCATGTCCGTCCACACCCGGTCGATGTGGGCGAGGCAGTCCTCCCTCGGCCCCTCGAACCCCTCGGCCCGCCAGCCGTCGGGCAGTTCCCGGCCCGCGGGCCAGACGGAGTACTGCTCCTCATCGTTCAGCACCACGAGGAAACTCATGCGATGACCTCTTCTTCCTTCTTCTCCGTCTTGTCGGTGTCCGTCACGCTCCGCGCGGTGTCCGTCCCGGCGTCCTCCGCGGCGACCGTCGCGGCGTTCGCGGTGTCCCCCCGGGTCTCCCGCTCCGCGTCCGGCGCGGAACCCTTACCGGGGTCCGTGCGGGAGGCCGTGCGGGGGTCCTTCCCCGCGGGGTCCCCGGCGCCGCTTCCGACGGCGTCTCCGGCGACGTTTCCGGCGGCACCGGTACGGCTCCGCACCGCCTCGAACCCGACCAGGTCGTCGGGGAGCGCGTCCGGCACGTCGGTGTCGAACCGCGCCAGCACCGGCACCCGCATCGCGATCAGCGCGACGGCCGCGATGGCCAGGCCGAAGCAGGTGTACATGAACCCGATGCCGCGGCCCGCCCCGGTGCCGATCAGCGCGCCGACGGTGCCCGCCAGCGGCCCGCCGGGCGCCAGCAGCGGCTCGAACACCTGCCCGCCGTACGGCGCGACCAGGCCGAAGCCGATGGGCAGCGTGGACCAGGCGACGAGGGTGTTGAGCGCGATGACCCTGCCGTGGAACCGCTGCGGCACCTTGACCTGGATGATCGTGGCGTAGACGCCGTTGAGCAGGGTCAGGCAGATCGACATGCCGAACGCGCCGGCCGCGATCAGCGGCAGGCTCGCCTGCAGACCGGTGAGCACGCAGAACACCGACAGGGCGAGCGTGGCCAGCAGCACGCCGCGCAGCCGCCGGCGGCGCGGGCCGCCCCAGGCGGTCATCGCGAACCCGCCGAGGAAGACGCCGAGGCCGCCGAAGAACGAGACCCGGCCGACGTCGTCGAGCCCGGCGAACGACAGCACCAGCGGGGAGATCATCAGGAACAGCGGCGACAGGAAGACGTTGAGCGCCGCGAAGAACAGCAGCATGCCGCGGAAGCCGGGGTTGCCCCACGAGTGGCGGACACCGTTCATCATCTCGGCCATGACGCTCTCGCGGCGGCGCCACGGCATTCCCGCGGGGAATCGTACGAACAGCAGGACACCCGTGGCGACCGCGTAGCTGACGACGTCGATGACGAGGATGCCGCCGAGCCCGATGGTCGCCATCAGGCCGGTCGCGATCAGCGGCACGACGAGCTGGGCGGTGCCGGTGGCCATCTGCACGACGCCGTTGGCGTGGCCGAGGAACCGCTTGGGGACGAGCTGCGGGATCGCCGAGCCGTACGCGAAGCGCTGGAAGGTCAGCGCGACCGACAGGCAGACCAGCAGCGGGTAGATGTGCTCGGGGGCCAGCGTGCCGGTCCATGCCAGAACACCCAGGATGAGCTGGGTCCCGCCGGCGGCGATGTCCCCGGCGAGCATGACCTTCCGTCGGTCGTAGCGGTCGACGATGGCGCCGGCGAGCGGCGCCACCAGCATGCCGGGCACCAGCCCCAGCACCGCGAACAGTGCGAACTTCGTCAGCGAGCCGGTGGTGAGGTAGATCCAGATCGGGATGGCGAACTCGGTCAGCGCCGACCCGGTGATCGACACGAGCTGCCCGACCGCGACCAGCAGGAACCGCCGCATGCTCGGCCGCGGCGACCCCTGTGACCGCGACGTGGCTCCGGCGTCGCCGGAACCCTCGCCGTGGACGAGGCGCAGCGCGGGCCTGCGGTCCCCCGGGCCCCGCCCGGCGTCCGCGTTCCTCCCGGGCCCCCGCCCGGTCCCCGGGGGCGCGCCGGCCTCTCCGGTGGACCCGTCCCGCCCGTCCGGTCCGCCGGGTTCACCGGGTTCACCGGGTTCACCGGGTTCACCGGCGTCCGCGTACCCGGTCTCCTCCGCCGGGGCGTCCGGTCCGCGGAAGCCCTGCAGCCACCAGGTGGACTCCTCCGTACGGCGCAGCGCCGCGGTCCGCCCCTCGGCCATGGCCCGGTGGGTGCCGGTGAGGATGTCGGCCAGCTCCACGGCCCGGTACTTGACGAAGAAGTGCCCGGCCTCGTCGAGCACCACGCACGCGGCGGTGTCCGACAGCCGCAGCCACTCCAGGTAGCGCTCCTGGTAGAACTCGGCGGCCGGGTCCCGCTCTCCCACGACCGAGATGACCGGAGCCGCCAGCGGCTCGCGTTCCTCCTCGAACAGGCGGGTGAAGTAGCGCTCGGCCGTCCGGGTGCCCTTGCGGCGGTTGGCGATGATCAGTTTGAGCTGGTCGCGGTCGAACTCCTCGACGTCCAGGCCGGCCGCGGCGAGCGCGTTGATCCGGCCCTGGTCGGAGGTCAGCCGGTCCATGAGGTCGCCGAACCAGTCCAGGCCGCGGCCCGGCTTGGCGAAGGGGAACACCCCGCCCAGGTAGATCGCCTCGATGGGGCGGCCGGCCTCCTGAAGGAGGCGGGCGGTCTCGGCGACGAGCATGACGCCGAGACCGCAGTGGCCGTAGAGCACCAGCGGGCCGTCGATCCCGGCGAGGATCTCCTCGGCGCATCCGCGCGCCACCTCGTCGAGGGGCCGGGCCTCCTCGCCCAGCTCGTGGCCGGGCACCGCGACCGAGTACAGCGCCCAGTCGCCGGGCAGCGCGTCGGCCAGCGGCTGGTAGATCACCGCGCTGCCGCCGCCGAACGGCACGCACACCAGCGTCGCGGTCGCGGCGCGAGCGGGGGTGAGCCGGTGCAGCAGGCCGCGGGGACCCTCGTCGCCGCTCTCCAGCAGGCGGGCCAGATCGGCGACCGTGCGGTGCTTGAACAGCTCCAGCACGGTGAGCGGGCGGCCGGGGACCTCCTTGCGCAGCCGGGCGACGACCCGCATCGCGAGCAGGGAGTGGCCGCCCAGGTCGAAGAAGTCGTCGAGCGCGCCGACCCTTTCCAGCTCCAGGACGTCCGCCCAGATCGCGGCGACCGTCTCCTCCGCCGGGGTGCGGGGCGGGACGAACCCGGTGGCCGGGGCGTCGGCCCCGGGGTCGGGGAGCCGCGACCGGTCCACCTTGCCGTGGGACTTCAGCGGCAGCTCGTCCAGCCACACGTAGCGGGCTGGGATCATGGGGTCGGGGAGCCGGTCGGCCAGCCACGCGCGCAGCTCCGCCGCCCCGGCGGGCGCGGCCTCGGCGGGGACCCCCGCGGCCCCGGCTCCGGCGGTCCCGGCGGGCAGGGCGTCCCCGGAAGCGCCGGCGACTCCGGCGGTCCCGGCGGCTCCTGTGCCCTCCGCGACCAGGTAGGCGACCAGCCGTTCGCCGCGCAGCTCCACGACCGCGTGCGCCACGCCCGGGAAGCGGGCGAGCACCGCCTCCACCTCCGACAGCTCCACCCGGTAGCCGCGGATCTTCACCTGGAGGTCGCGGCGGCCGAGGAACTCCAGGTCGCCGGTGGGCAGCCAGCGGCCGAGGTCTCCGGTCCGGTACATCCGGGCGCCGGGGCCGCCGTCGGGGTCGGGCAGGAACCGGTCGGCGGTCAGGCCGGGCCGTCCCAGGTAGCCGCGGGCCAGCCGGTCGCCGCCGAGGTGGATCTCGCCGGGGACGCCGACCGGGACCGGCCGCAGGTTCGCGTCCAGCACCCGGACGCGGGCGCCGGGGAGCGGCGAGCCGATCGGCAGCGCCGTACCGGAGCCGATGTCCGTTTCCGGACCGGCGGACGTGTCCGATCCCGCGACCGTCCCACGCCCGGCGGAGGCCCCCGGCGCGGCGGCGCGGGCCGGTTCGACGGCGTAGGTGGTGACGCCGACGGTCGCCTCGGTGGGGCCGTAGTGGTTGACCACCCGGCACCGTCCGGCCGCCGCCAGCTCCGCGGCCCAGGCGCGCGGCGCGGCCTCTCCGCCCAGGATCAGCAGCTCGGAGGGGAGCAGCTCGTCCAGGGGCGTGTCGGCCATCAGCGCCGCCAGGTGGGACGGGGTGATCTTCAGGTGGCCGACGCGGTGCTCGCGGAGGTAGGCGGCCAGCTCAGGCCCGGCCGTACGGGACGGGACCAGGTGGAGGGTGCCGCCGCTCATCAGGCACAGGTAGAAGACGGTCACGCCGAAGTCGAAGGCGAGCGACTGCAGCAGCGCGAACGTCCCGCCCGGCCCCACCTCCAGCCGCTCCCGCGCGCCGGCGAGGTAGACGGCGACCTGGCGGTGCTGCACGGCCACGCCCTTGGGCCGTCCGGTGGTGCCGGAGGTGTAGATGACGTAGGCCAGGTCATCCGGGGTGACGCCGCTGTCCACCGGCCCGGGGGCTGGTCCGCCGGGATCCGCCGGATCGACCGCCGGCAGGTCGCCGGGCAGGCGGTCACGCAGCTCAGGAACGGTGACGACCGCCCGCGCGCCGGCGTCGGACAGCACGTAGGCGAGCCGTTCGGCGGGGTGCTCGGGGTCCAGCGGGAGGTAGGCGGCGCCGGACTTCAGCACGCCGAGCACCGCGACCGCGAGGTCGGCCGACTGCTCCAGGCAGATCGCGACCCGGTCGTCCGGGCCCACGCCGAGCCGCCGCAGAGAATGGGCCAGGTGGCCGGCGCGCCGTTCCAGCTCGGCGTAGGTGAGCGAGTCGTCCCCCGCCACGACGGCGACGGCTTCCGGGGTGCGTACGGCCTGCGCGGAGACGGCCTCGTGCAGCAGGTCGTCGCCGGCGGGCCTGGCGGGGGCCGAGCCGCCGAACAGCTCGATCCTGCGGAGCTCGTCCGGCGGGAGCAGCTCCAGCTCGGAGATCGGCGTGTCCGGATCGGCCGCGACGGAGCGCAGCAGGGTCTCGAAGCAGGCGGCCATCCGCTCGATCGTGTCGGGGCGGAACAGCGCGGTGCTGTAGGTGAGGTTGCCGCGCAGCCCCTCGGGCGTCTCGAACAGGTACAGCGCCAGGTCGAAGCGGCTGGCCGAGGTCTCGACCGGGTGGGCGGACATGGTCAGCCCGGGGGTGCGCAGCGGCGCCGACCGGTAGTTCTGCAGTGCGAACATCACCTGGAAGACCGGCGAGCGGCTGACGTCCCTCTCCACGGCCAGTTCGGTGACCAGCCGGTCGAACGGCAGCTCCTGGTGGGCGTAGGCGTCGAGCGCGGTGTCCCTGACCCGGTCGAGGAGCTCGGCGAAGGTGGGGGCGCCCGACAGGTCGGCGCGCATCGGCAGCGAGTTGACGAACACGCCGACCACGCGCTCCAGCTCCGGCAGGTTCCGTCCGGAGACCGGGGAGCCGACCGCGAAGTCCTCCTGCCCGGCGTAGCGGCCGAGCAGTACCTGGAAGGCGGCCAGCAGCGTCATGTACGGCGTGGCCCCGCGCACCCGGCCGGCCTCGGTGACCGCCCGGCTGAGCTCGGGGTCCAGCGCGATGCCGTGGACGGCGCCCTCCCAGCGCTGCTCGGCGGGCCGGGGCAGGTCGGCGGGCAGTTCCAGCGGCGGCAGTCCGGTCAGCTTCTCCCGCCAGTAGCCGATCTCGCGGTCGTAGTCCCGGCCCGCCAGCCAGCAGGCGTAGTCGCCGTACTGCAGCGGCACCGGGGCGAGATCGCCCTCGCCGCCCCGGCGGGCGTCGTGCAGGGCGAGCAGCTCCTCCATGACGATGTCGCAGGACCAGCCGTCGGTGACGGCGTGGTGCATGGTGAGCAGCAGCACGTGGTCGTCCGGGGCGATCCTGACCAGCAGCGCCCGCAGCAGCGGACCCCGGGCGAGGTCGAAGGGCCGCGCCGTCTCCCGGTCCACCGCGGCGAGGTCGTCGGTGACGGTCAGCTCCACCGCGGGCGTCTCGTCGATCACGACGCCGGGCCCGCCGTCCTCGGTGGTGACCAGCCGGGTGCGCAGGCTCTCGTGCCGGGCGGCCACGTCGGTGAGCGCCCCGGCGAGGGCGTCCTCGTCGATCCCGCCCTCCAGCCGGGCCGCGAACGCCACGGTGTAGGCGGCGGTGCCCGGGGCGTACTGCTCCAGGAACCACAGTCGCTCCTGGGCGGGGGACAGCGGCGGCACGGTGCCCGGCGGGCGTGGCGGGACGGCGGTGGTGACGGCCCGGCCGCCCAGCCGCCGGGCCAGCAGCGCCTGTTTGGCCGGCGAGAGACTGGCGTTCGTCACCTGAGGACCTCCGTGCTCAAGGGGGGAGGGGAACGGTGCGGGTTCCCCGGCGTCGGAGTGGGAGAAGCCGCCCTCGGGGGCGGTTTCCATGACGGGCTGCCGGACCGGGTGGCCCGGTCCGGGGACGTGTTCCGATGAGGGTGCGGTACGGCTGTCCCCCGGCGCCTCGGGGTGCGGGCGCCCGGCGGTACGGGCGCCGGTCCGGGCACTTCGCGGGCCGATGGGGCCGCGATTTGTGGGAGCGTTCCCACGGAGGAGGCTAGGGATCGGCCGCGAATGTCGTCAAGGTTTCAGGGTTGTTTTCAAACTGTCAGGAGTACGGAATACCAGTTGTTAGGGGCTTTTCCGCAGTTAAGGGCGATTTATCCCGCGACACCCTTTCGACTGGACCCCTTTCCTGATTGACATGGACCGGGCCGACTTCTACGCTCCGCTGGGAGCGCTCCCATGCCGATGTGCCATTTCGCGGCCGAGCGTGTCGTCCGGTCGCCGACGCCAGGAGCGCCCACGTGACTGTCATCGTCCCCGCGCCCATGGGCACCACGCCCCCGGGCGCACGGAGAACACCACCACCGCCGGAGCAGGAGGACCTGGAACTCCTCCTGTTGATCCGGCACTTCGAGCTCACCCTCCTCAGGCTGTTCGAGGCGGGCGAGCTGAGCGGCACCACCCACACCTGCCTTGGTCAGGAGTACATCCCGGTCGCGCTGTCGCGGTTGCTGCGCGAGGACGACTTCGTGCTCAGCAACCACCGGGGGCACGGTCATTTCCTGGCCCGGTACGCCGAGCCGTACGGGCTGCTGGCGGAGATCATGGGCCGTGAGGGGGCACTGTGCGCGGGCGTCGGCGGCAGCCAGCACGTCTACCACCGGCGTTTCCTCTCGACGGGGGTCCAGGGTGAGAGTCTGCCGGTGGCGGCCGGCGTGGCGCTCGCCCTCAAGGGCTCCGGCGCGCTGGCGTGCGCCTACATCGGCGACGGCACCTGGGGGGAGGGCGCGGTCTACGAGGCCCTCAACACGGCCCAGCTGTGGCGGGTCCCGCTTCTGGTGGTGGTGGAGCACAACGGGATCGCCCAGTCCACCCCGACGGCCGCGCAGATGGCGGGCACGATCGCCGGCCGCGCCGCCGCCTTCGACGTGCTGCACCACCGTGTGACGTCCCTGGAGGTCGGCGAGATCCGCACCGAGCTGACGCCGCTGGTCGCCATGGTCCGCCGGGACTCGCGGCCGCTGGTGGTGGAGTTCGCCACCCACCGGATCGGCCCGCACAGCAAGGGCGACGACACCCGCACCCCCGAGGAGATCGCCCTGGCCGCCTCCCACGACTGGTACGACCGCTACGCCCGGCTGTTCCCCGAGCCCTTCGAGCGGGCCGACCGCGAGCGGCGCGAACTGGTCGAGCGAATCGCGGCCGAGGTCACCGCCCGGCCGCCGTCGGTCTGGGAGCGGCCGTGACCCGCGTCTCCGAACACCTCAACCACGCCCTGCACGATCTGATGGCGGCCGATCCGGAGGTGCATCTGCTCGGTGAGGACGTCTGCGACCCCTACGGCGGCGCCTTCAAGGTCACCCGGGGTTTGTCGGCCCGGTTCGGAGAGCGGGTGCGCTCCACCCCGCTGAGCGAGGGCGCGATCGCCGGGATCGGCGCGGGGCTGGCCCTGGCCGGGCGCAAGGCGATCGTGGAGATCATGTTCGCCGACTTCGTCGCACTGGCCTTCGACCAGATCGCCAACTTCGCCGCCAAGTCCACGACCATGTACGGCCGGCCGGTACCGATCCCGCTGGTCGTGCGCTGCCCCTCGGGCGGCAACCGCGGCTACGGCCCCACCCACAGCCAAAGCCCGCAGAAACACTTCATCGGCGTCCCGGGCCTGTCACTGTTCGAGATGACCCCCTTCCACGACGCCGGCGCGCTGTTGACCCGGATGTTCGCCCTCGGACGGCCCTGCCTGTTGTTCGAGGACAAGGTCCTCTACACCCGGCGGATGTACGAGGGCGGCGTGGTGGACGAGCTGTTCCGCTACGAGGTCGACGGGGACGTCGCCCGGGTCCGCCTGGACGGCGTGAGCGAACCCGACTGTGCGATCATCGCCCACGGCGGCATGGTCCACCGGGCGCTGGAGGCCATGCGCGTCCTGCTGCTGGAGGACGACATCGCCTGCGAACTGGTGGTGCCCGCCCGCCTCCACCCCCTGCCGCACCTGCCCGGCCTGGAGCGCGCCCGGCACGTGTGCGTCGTGGAGGACGGCAGCGAGGGCGGCACCTGGGGCGCCGAGGTCGCCCGGGTGCTGCACCCCCTGCTGTGGTCCACCCTGCGAGCGCCGATCACCCTGCTCAACGCGGCCGACAGCGTCATCCCGGCCGCACCCCACCTGGAGCGCGAGATCCTCCTCCAGCCCGCCCGCATCCGGGACACGATCGCAGAGGCCCTGTCATGACCGAGGTCCGGGTACCGAAGCTGAACAACAACGACACCGCCTACCTGCTGGTGGAGTGGACCGCCGCAGACGGCCAGGCGGTGCGCGACGGCGACCCGCTGGTCGTGCTGGAGACCTCCAAGGCCGCCGAGGAACTGACCGCCGAGGCCGACGGCACCCTGCTGCGCCTTCTGGCCGAAGGCGCCGAGTGCGCGCCCGGCCAGGTGATCGCCCGCCTCCTCGGCGAGGGAGAGGAGCCGGGGTCCCCGGCCGGAGCGGGGTCCTCCGGCCGGGGGCTCCCCCCGGCGGACCCCGCCGCGACCGGGCGGCCGGGGACGGACGGCTTCCACGTGAACGGCGTCCACACCGGCGGCATCCCTGTCGACGGCGTCCGCGCCGGCGGCGACGCGCGAGACGACCCGTCGCGGCCGGACGGCCCGGGTGTCCCGGAGGGGATCGTGATCACCGAGCCCGCCCGGCGGTTCATGTCGGAGCACGGCATCCCCGTCGAGCGGGTGCTGGCCCTGGGCAGGAAGCTGGTCCGGCGGACCGACCTGGAACCCCTGGTCGCGCCGCCCGGGTCCGCGGAGGGCGCGACGCCGGCCGCGCCCGCTCCCGGGCCGGGTGGGACCGGGCCTGGAACGACCGGACGAGGCGAGACCGGATCGGGTGGAACCGGGACCGCCGAAGCCGGGCCGTCCGGAACCGCGGCGGCCGGAACCGGTTCGCCCGACGCCCGGACGGCCGGTACCGGGCAGGACGAGGCCGGGCTCGTCGAGCTCTCACGGAACCAGCGGCGGATCGCCGAGGTCGTCGAGCGGTCGCACCGGGAGATCCCCGCCGCGTTCACCGCGGTGCGGATCGACGTGACGGAGGCGCTGGCCCACGCCCGCCGGGAGACCCGGCGGGTGCGCGCCCTCGTCGGGCTGCCCGAGCTGCTCGTTCAGGCGACCGGCCGGCTGCTCGACCGCTTCCCCCTCTTCTTCGCCGCGCCCGTCGACGGCCTCCGCGCCCGCCCGGCCCCCTCCGCGGAGGTCGGCGTGACCGTGGACGTCGGCAAGGGGATGTTCGTGCCGGTGGTGCGGGACGCGGGGCGGCGCCCGCTCGGCGAGATCGCCCGCGACCTCACCCGGTTCCGCGAGACCGCGCTGAACGGCGCGTTCCGCGAGCGGGACCTGTCCGGCGGCAACATCACGGTCACCCTGCACACCGACGCCGCCGTCGTGGCGGCCACGCCCATCGTGTTCCCCGGACAGATCTGCGCGCTGTCGCTCACCGCTCCGCGCCCGGAGGTGGTGGCGGAGCGCGGCGGGGGCTTCGCCGTACGGAAGGTGATCACCCTGGGGCTGGCCTACGACCACCGGTTCGTCAACGGCCGCGACTCGGCCGAGTTCCTCGGCGCGCTCCGGACCGCCCTGGAGGCCCCGGAGCCGCAGGAGTCCCCGGAGTCCCCGCAGGACGGCGGCCCGGCCGCCTGACCGCCGCACCGGCCCCGGGTCCCACCCGGGGCCGGCCTCCCCCGCCGCGCCGGCCCGGATCTCCCGGCGGCCCCGGCCTCCATGGCCCCGGATCCCGCCGCACCGGTCTCCCCCGCCGCGCCGGACCTCGCGGCCCCGCGCCCGCCCTGTCGGCCCCGGATTCCGCCGCGCAAGATTCGCGCCTTCCCGTGGCCCGGGGACCCCGCGATATCCGCCTCCATCTCCCCGGCGACCCGGGCGACCACGCGCCCCGAAGAACACAACGGGAGAATTATAAGTAAAGTTTCCTAAAAGAGAGCATTGACGACGCAGGTCGGAAGACATAGCTTCCGGTCAATGACCCGTGGGGGGCGGGATCGCAGCGGTATGTCCTCACCCCGGAGGTGGCTCTCCCGATGTCCTCACGTCTGCGCACCGGCCTCGCCGCGGCCGGCGCGTCACTCGCCCTGATCGCCTGCGCGCTGGCCGGCACGGCCGGCGCCGCCGTCAACGACGAGGCCTGCCGTCCGGACGGCCTCTACACCACCCCCGGCCTCGCCGTCCCCTTCTGCCAGGTCTACGACGAGGCGGGCCGGGAGAAGATGGGCGCCGACCATCCCCGCCGCGTCATCGGCTACTTCACCGGCTGGCGGACCGGCAAGAACGGCCAGCCCGCGTACCTCGCCAAGGACATCCCCTGGGGCAAGGTCACCCACATCAACTACGCCTTCGCGCACGTCGGCCCGGACAACAGGATCTCGGTCGGCGCCGACGGCCCGGACAACGCGGCCACCGGCATGGAGTGGCCCGGGATCGACACGCCCGACCCCGGCCTGCCGTACAAGGGGCACTTCAACCTGCTGAACAAGTACAAGAAGGCCCACCCGGAGGCCAAGACGCTCATCAGCGTCGGCGGCTGGGCGGAGAGCGGCGGCTACATCGACGACGGCGGCGTCCGCCGGGCCTCCGGCGGCTTCTACACGATGACCACCAACGCCGACGGGTCGGCCAACACCGCCGGCATCGACGCCTTCGCCGACTCGGCGGTGGCGTTCGTCAGGAAGTACGGCTTCAACGGCGTGGACGTCGACTACGAGTACCCCACGTCGATGAAGGACGCGGGACACCCGCTGGACTGGCAGATCGCCAACGCCCGGCGGCCGTCGCTGATGCGGAACTACGCGCTGCTGATGAAGACCCTGCGTGACAGGCTCAACGCCGCCGCGGCCGCCGACGGCAGGTACTACATGCTGACCGTCGCCGCCCCGTCGTCCGGCTACCTGCTGCGCGGCATGGAGACCTTCCAGGTCACCCAGTACCTGGACTACGTCAACATCATGTCCTACGACCTGCACGGCGCGTGGAACGAGTTCGTCGGCCCCAACGCCGCCCTCTACGACGACGGCAAGGACGCCGAACTCGCCCGCTGGGGCGTCTACACCACCGCCGCCTACGGCGGGATCGGCTACCTCAACACCGACTGGGCCTACCACTACTTCCGCGGTGCGATGCAGGCCGGCCGGATCAACATCGGCCTGCCGTACTACACCCGCGGCTGGCGCAACGTCACCGGCGGCACGAACGGCCTGTGGGGCACCGCCAAGAGCACCGGCGCGTGCCCGACCGGACTGACCTCCTGCGGCGACGGCGCGCGCGGCATCGACAACCTCTGGCACGACGAGGAGAACGGCGCCGAGGTCGGCGGGGGCGGCAACCCGCTCTGGCACGCCAGGAACCTCGCCGAGGGCCGCGCCGGATCGTACGGCCCGGCCTACGGCCTCGACCCGGCCGGCGACCCCGAGGACCGGCTGACCGGGACCTACACCCGCAACTACGACCCCACCCTGGTCGCGCCGTGGCTGTGGAACGCCGGCAAGAAGGTGTTCCTGTCCACCGAGGACGAGCAGTCCGTCGCCGCCAAGGCCGCCTACGTCAGGGACAAGGGCATCGGCGGCGTGATGATCTGGGAGCTGGCCGGCGACTACGCGTGGGACGCGGCCAAGGGCGAGTGGTTCATGGGCGACACGCTCACCACCAAGCTGTACGACACGCTCAGGACCGCCGCGCCGTACGGCGCCACCCGCGCCAAGGTGAACGTGCCCGCCGAGAAGCTCGACGTGCAGGTGGAGCTGGGCGGGTTCCCGGTCGGCGACAGCAACTACCCGATCACCGGCAAGCTGAAGATCACCAACAAGTCGTCGACGACCATCCCCGGCGGCGCCGAGTTCCAGTGGGACTACGCCAGCTCGGCTCCCGGGACCGCCAAGGACCAGTCGGGTTACGGCCTCACCGTGATCAGCAGGGAGCACACCGCGGGCGACAACGTCGGCGGGCTGAAGGGCGACTTCAACCGGGTCTCGTTCAAGCTGCGGGCCTCCGAGTCGCTCGCCCCCGGCGCGTCGCTCACCATGGACTACGTCTACTACCTGCCCGCCCCGGCCCCGGCGAACTTCACCGTGAGCTTCGGCGGCAGGACGTACGGCCTGACCGCGGACAACGCCCGCGGCGGCGTGGTCGTCAACCCGACGCCGACGTCCGGCCCGACCGGCGGCCCCGGCGGCGACTGCGCCGCTCCCGCGTGGTCGGCCACCCAGGTCTACAACGGCGGAGCCCGGGTCTCGCACAACGGCCGGCAGTGGGAGGCCCGGTGGTGGACCCAGAACAACGAGCCGGGCGCCGGTGACGTCTGGAAGGACCTGGGCGCCTGCTCGGGGCCCACCTCCACGCCGACCGCCACCTCCTCCCCGAGGCCCACCGTCACCCCGACCGTCACCCCGACCGTCACCCCCACCGTCACCCCGACCGTCACCCCCACCGCCACCCCGACCGTGACCCCCACGACCACGCCGACGGCGACACCGACCGCGACGCCGACCGCGACCCCCACGGTGACGCCGACCGGCGCCTACCCGGCGTGGAAGGCCGGCACGGCCTACACGCCCGGCGTCCGGGTCACCCACGCGGGCGTCGGCTACGAGTGCCGCCAGGCGCACACCGCCGTGGCGGGGTGGGAACCGCCGAACGTCCCCGCCCTCTGGCTGCGCCTGCCTTAGCCCCCGGTCCGTGGGTCCCCGTCGCGGCGGGGACCCACGGACCGTCCCTGGAGAGAGCCGCGGCCGGCGGGCCGCGGCTCTTCCCGTGCCGGCGGGAGGTCCGGCGGCCCGGGGACCGGACGAGACGCTCCGGAGACCTGGTGAGACGCTTCAGAGTCCGGGCGAGGCGCTCTGGAGCCCGCCCCCTACGGGGAAGCCCCGAGGCGCACCGGGCGCGATCAGTGGCACCATGGCGGGGTCAGGAAAACCCAGTGGAAGGTCATGATCGTTGAGGCGGCTCCTCACGGTCCTGCTGCTCGCGTGCGCCGCGCTCCTCGGCGCGGTCGCCCCCGCACAGGCCCACAACATCCTGATCGGCAGCGATCCGAAGGACGGCGCCCGGCTCTCCGCCGCGCCCGGACGGATCACGCTGACGTTCGACCAGCCGGCGCGGCAGGGCTTCGCGCGGATCAGCGTGACCGGACCCGGCGGGACCCGCTGGGAGGACGGCACGACGGCCGTGAACGGCGCGAAGGTCAGCGTGGCCCTCAAGCCGCTGGGCGCGGCCGGTGAGTACGCCGTGGGCTACCGCGTCCTGTCCTCCGACGGCCACCCGGTGTCCGGGAAGCTCACCTTCACCCTGACCGCCGCGGGGCCGGGCGCCGCCGCCCCATCGCAGGCGGCCTCCCCCGAGTCCGCCGCCTCACCGCAGGCGGCCTCTCCCGACCCGGTGGGATCCCCCGCGCTCGGGTCGGCCGAACTGAGCGCGCAGGCCGCCGAGGCCGCGCAGAACGGCGGCGCCGGGATGGCGGTGCTGTGGATCGCCGCGGCCCTCGTCCTGCTGGGCGGGGCGACCGTGGTGGCGATGCGCCGTACCGGCGGGCGGGAGGAGCGGCGATGACCACGTCCGCAGAGACCTCGGAGACCTCGGGGGCCGCGGCGGCCTCCGGCGCCGGGGAGCGCGACCCGCGGGCGCGTACGGCCCTGCGACTGGTCACCGGCGGGCTCGTGTCGGGAGCCGTGCTCGCCGTGCTGACCGCGACGGCGCTGACCGCCGAGGAGTCCGTACCGGGCATCCCGCTGCCCGGACCGGTGGTGGAGTACGGCCTGCCGGCGCTGCGGGTGCTGCTGGACCTCGCGGCGGTGGCGGTGGTCGGGCTGAGCGTGCTGCCCCGGCTGCTCGGCTTCGACGACGAGGAGCGGACCGAGCCGGTGCTGCGCCGCGCCCGTCCGGCCGCGGTGACGTTCGCCTGGGCGTGGGCGGTGCTGGCGCTGGTCGTCATCGTCTTCCAGACCGCCCAGCTCAACCCGGGGACCGTACCCACCCCGCAGATGATCGCCGAGTACGTCGGGGATGTCGGCGCGGGTCAGGGGATGCTGTTCAGCGCCGCCTGCGCGCTCGCCTACGCCGGGATCGGGCTGCTGGCGGTCCGGTTCGGCGAGAAGGTCCCCGCCGAGCTGCGGATCGTGATCGCCTTCTTCGGGCTGCTGCCGATCCCGGTCACCGGTCACGCCGTCGACTCGGTCTGGCACGACCCCATCATGATCTCGATGGAGTTGCACGTGATGGGGGCGGCCGCGTGGACCGGCGGGCTGGCCGTCATCGTCGCGCTGGTCGCCGCCGACCGCGAGCTGCTGGCCCGGACGCTGCCGAAGTTCTCCCGGCTGGCGACCGTGGCCCTGGCGCTGGTGACCGTCTCCGGACTGGTGAACGGCCTGGCCTCGATGGCGCTGACCCGCGGCGTCGAGCTGCCGGACGCGATCCTCACCAGCCACTACGGCCTGCTGGTGGTGGCCAAGACGGCGTGCGTGGCGTTGCTGATCCCGTTCGCCGCCCACATCAGGTTCCGCCTGCTGCCGCGGATCGCCGCGCGGCGGCGGACGGCGGTCGTCGCCTGGACGGCGGCCGAGATCACCGTGATGGGCCTGGCCTACGGCGCCGCGGTGGCGCTGACCACGGCTTCCATGTCCTAGGTTCCGTTCTGCGGATCCTCGCCGTGGCGAGGATCCGCAGAACGGCTAGACGACCTGCGTCCGGCGTTTCCGGGCGAACCACTCGATGCTCAGCCACAGGGCGGCGAGCAGGACACCGCCGGCCAGCATGCTCATCGGGGGCACCAGGGGCGGGGAGGTGAACAGCGCGTTCTGCACCCGCAGCGCCTGGTCGACCACGACGGTGACGCCGAACGCGCCGACCACCGCCCGGACCACGGGGATGCGGATGAGGAACGCCAGATCGACGGCGACCGCCCCGGCGATCAGGAAGACCGGCACCGCCGAGCGGGGGAAGTCGGCGATCGCCAGCAGCGGCCAGATCAGGGTGCGGTAGGCGACGTAGGCGGCGGCAACCGAGGTCGCGGCGAACATCCGGCCGATCATCGCGCGGGCGAGCACGAGCACGATCATGGCGGCGACCGCCGCGTAGAGCGGGTACACCGCGTCGGGCACGGGCAGCGTGAAGTGGACCATCATCTCCCGGTCCACCGGGCGGCCCATCTGGTCGGCGGCGAACTGCAGCAGGATGGGCTCGGCCTCGGGGCTGCCGCGGTCCCAGGCGGCCAGGCCGAACACGCCGTACTCCTGGTGCTGTGCCGGGAACCAGACGTTCTCGAAGAGGAAGACGAACAGCGCGCCGAGGACGGCCGTCCTGGCCCGTCCGGCGGGCGCGCCCATGGCCCAGCCGCGGATCACACCGCAGATCATGAAGAGCGTGCCGACGTAGAGCAGCATGTGCGACGGGCTCCACGAGGTGATGTCGAGCCCGTTGACGCGGTGGTTGATCAGGTCCAGCGGCACCGCGAGGAGGAAGACGCCGGTGCCCCAGCCGATGAGGCGCTGGGCCGGGCGGTCCACGCCGTAGCCGGTGTAGAGGTGGACGACCGTCAGCGCGAGGGCGATGGCCGTGCCGACGCTGTTGAGCAGGTGCGGCGGCGCCAGGTCGTCCCGGAGCCACTTGAAGTGCCAGGAGACGTCCCAGGAAGCACCGAGGACCTTGAAGGAGAAGGCCACCAGCCACCCGGTGTACAGAACCCTGAAAAGGTCGTCCGGGGTCTCGCGACCCGCCGGCCCCCGGGTCCACAGGGGCAGCGCCCACTCCAGGAGCGGAGTGGCCTTTCTTCTGAGGCTCTCGACTGACTTCACGCGTCGAAATGATGCCCGTGCCCGGCATGGCTCCGCAATCGGGGACATCCCTTAGTCACCCCTGCGAAACCCAATCGGGCTGTGACATGGCCCACATTCTCGTCGGCGGGTCCGCTACGGCGTCCCGGTCAGGCGCAGGCGGGTGCGGGAAGGAGCCGACGGGGGCAGCGTGGCGACGATGTCGGCGAGCGAGGTCGCGGCGAGACTGTCCCGCCAGGCCCGGTGGGCTTCGGCCATCTTCACGGCGAGGACGCAGGGGGTCCGGCAGTCCTCGGCGGGCAGCGCCCCCCGTCCCTGCCGGCGGATCTCCCGGCACTCGTACGGCGAGGACGCGCCGTCGACCGCCTCGACGACATGCAGGAGCGTGATCTCGGAAGCGGGCCTGGCCAGCCGGAACCCGCCGCGCGGGCCGGTCGTCGCGACCAGCACGCCGGCCTTGACCAGCGCCTGCAACTGCTTGGCGAGATAGGCCGCGGGCAGGTCGAAGTACTGGGCGAGCTGCGCCGCCGACGCGGTGTCACCCGCCTTGAGCTGGGCCAGCGACGCGGCGCAGTGCAACAGCCATTCCGTGCTCCCGGGCAGCTTCATGACCCCGATCCTATCGGAGACATTGCGGATCCATTTAGTCCGAGATAGCGTTCGCAGCAGAGAAGAGACGGACGGGACAGAAGGAGAGACCATCATGCCGACCATGCGCGTCGCCGTCGCCGGAGCGACCGGGAACATCGGGGCCCTCACCGCCGCCGCACTGGAACGGGACGGGCACCACGTCGTGCGCGTCAGCCGCTCACTCGGCGTGGACCTGACCACCGGCGAGGGCCTGGACGCCGCCCTGGCCGGCGTCGACGCCGTCGTGGACGCCACGAACAGCACCGCGACCGACCGGGACGAGGCGGTGGCGTACTTCGGCGCCGCCACCCGGAACCTGCTCGCCGCCGAGGAGCGGGCCGGCGTCCGCCACCACGTGCTGCTCTCGATAGCCGGGCTCGACCGCGTCGAAGGCAACGCGCACTACGCCGGCAAGCGCGAGCAGGAGCGCCTCGTGGCCGAGGGCCGGGTGCCGTGGACGATCGTTCCGGCCACCCAGTTCCACGACTTCGCCGCGATGGTGACGAGCTGGACCGAGCATGACGGCGTCGCCACCGTCGCGCCGCTGCTCATCCAGCCGATCGCACCCGAGGACGTGGCCGACGTCCTCGCCGAGATCGCCACGGGCACGCCGCAGGGACGTCACCCCGACGTCGCCGGTCCCGACCCGCAGGACCTGGTGGACATGGCCCGGCGCACCAACGACGCGCGCGGCCGCACGGTCAGGCTCGTGCCGACGTGGTCGTCGCTGTTCGGCCCGGACATGGCGGGTGACGTGCTGCTGCCCCGCGAGGGCGCCCGCATCGCGCCCACCACCTTCGACGAGTGGCTCGCGAAGCAGCGTTGACCGCCACCCCCGCCCCGCCGCCCTCCGCCGCTCTTCACCCGGACCGCGGCGGGTGGGACCACCACGGCCTCCGGCGGGGCTCCCCGGACGGCGTCTCAGCGGGCTCTCAGCAGGCGTCGGTAAGCTCACGGAATGCAACGAAGGACGGTCACCTGGATCGCGGTGGCGGTCGTACTGGTCATCAGCACCGCCTGGCTGCTGTGGCCGTCCGCGCCGCCGGTACGGGCCCAGGACCGGTGGATCACGGTGACCGACGGCCCCCGGGACGACCAGCGCGTCAGGCTCGACACCGCTTTCTTCCCACCCGCGGGCGGCGGGCGGGCGCCCGCGGTGCTGCTGGCCCACGGCTTCGGCGGCAGCAAGCAGAGCGTCCGGGAGGAGGCCGAACGGCTGGCCGGGGAGGGCTACGCCGTACTGACCTGGTCGGCCCGCGGCTTCGGCCGCTCCGGCGGGCAGATCGCGCTCAACTCCCCCGACTACGAGGTCAAGGACGTCCGCCAGCTCGTCGACTGGCTGGCGCGGCAGCCGCAGGTCCTGCTCGACGCCGCGGGCGACCCGCGCGTCGGCGTCGCGGGCGGGTCCTACGGCGGGGCGATCGCCCTGATGTCCGCCGCCCACGACCCCCGGATCGACGCTATCGTCCCGCAGATCACCTGGTACGACCTGGCCGACGCGCTGTTCCCGGACGCGGGCGGCGGCGGGCCGGAGAACGGCGTGTTCAAGCGGATGTGGGCCGGGCTGTTCTTCAGCCGGAGCGGCCCGGAGCCGCTGTCCGGCCCGGACGCCCTCGGTTCCCGGCGCGGCGGGAACGGCGCGGACTCCCCGGACGGCACCGGCTCCACGGACGGCGCGGAGTCCGCGGACGGCACCGGGGATCCGGGCGGTTCCGAGGGGTCCGGCGGCCCGGGTGGTTCCGGCGACCCCGCCGGGGCGGCCCCCGCCGTCCCGCCCACCGCGCAGGACGTCCGGTGCGGCCGGTTCCTGCCGGAGATCTGTGACATGTACCAGCGGGTCGCCGAGACCGGCCGGGCGACGCCGGAGGCGGTCGGCATCCTGCGCCGCTCCAGCCCGGTCTCCGTCCCCGGGAGGATCAGGATCCCGACGCTGCTGCTCCAGGGACTGAGCGACTCGCTGTTCCCGCTCGGCCAGGCCGACGCCAACGCCAGGGCCATCGCCGCCACGGGCGCGCCGGTCGGCGTCGCCTGGTTCGACGGCGGCCACGACGGCGGCGACGGCGAGGCCGACTGGCTGCACGAGCGGACCCTCGGCTGGTTCGACCGCCATCTGAAGCGGACGCCCGGTGCGGGCGAGCCGGGCGCCGCGTTCACCGTCACCCGCGACGGCGGCCGCGATCCGGGCACCCGCCGCCCGGTGCAGCTGCACGCCACCGCCGCCCGCTACCCCGGCCTGTCCGGCTCCGGGAGCACCACGGTGCCGTTGCGCGGCGCGGAGCAGCCCGTGGCCAACCCGCCGGGCGGCTCCCCCGCCTCGATCTCCACCATCCCCGGGTTCGGCGGGCTCGCCGGGCTCGCGGGCGGCGCGGCGGGGCTGGGCGTGTCCGCCGACATGCCCGGTCAGAGCGCCGTCTTCGACTCCGCGCCGCTCACCGCCCCGCTCCAGGTCACCGGCTCGGCCACCGTGAGGGTACGGGTCCGCCCGGCGCCCGGCGCGGAAGGGGGGAGGACCTCCTCCCCGGCGACCGGGGACGAGGCGGCCGGGGACAAGGCGGCCGGCGACAAGGCGGCCGGCGACGAGGTGACGCTGTTCGCCAAGCTGTACGACGTCGCGGACGGGCAGGCGCCGGTGCTGCCCGCGGGGCTCGCCGCCCCCGTCCGGATCACCGTTCCGGCGGGCGGCGCCGGGGAGGCCACGGTGCGCCTGCCGGCCGTCGACCACCGCTTCGACGCCGGTCACCGGCTGCGCGTCGCGTTCACCACCACCGACCTCGGTTACAGCACCCCGGCCGCGCCGTCCGTGCACGTCGTCGGCCTGGTCTCGCAGTCGGTGACGGTGCCCGTCGCCACGGCCCTGCGGGCCCCCGCGACGGGCCCCGCCTGGTGGACCTGGGCGCTGCCGCTGGCCTCCCTCGTCGTCGCGGCGGTCCTGGTACTCACCGGACGGCGCCGCGGAGCCACCGGCCACGACCCGGACCTGAGCGACGTCCCGCTGCGGATCAGCGGCCTGACCAAGGCGTACGGCGACGGCGAGCGGGTCGTGGACGACCTGTCCTTCACCGTCGGGCAGGGCCAGGTGCTCGGCCTGCTCGGTCCGAACGGTGCGGGCAAGACCACCACCCTGCGGATGCTGATGGGCCTGATCCGCCCGGACGGCGGCGAGATCCGGATCTTCGGCCACCGGGTGTCGCCCGGCGCGCCGGTGCTGTCCCGGCTGGGCTCCTTCGTCGAGGGCCCGGGGTTCCTGCCGCACCTGACCGGCCGGGCCAATCTGGAGCTGTACTGGCGGGCCACCGGACGACCCGCCGGGGACGCGCACCTCACCGAGGCCCTGGAGATCGCCGGGCTCGGCGGCGCGCTGGACCGGGCGGTGCGCACCTACTCCCAGGGCATGCGGCAGCGCCTGGCCATCGCCCAGGCCATGCTCGGCCTGCCCGACCTGCTGGTCCTGGACGAGCCCACCAACGGCCTCGACCCGCCCCAGATCCGTGAGATGCGCGAGGTCCTGATCGCCTACGCCGCGCGGGGCCGTACGGTCATCGTCTCCAGCCATCTGCTGGCCGAGGTGGAGCAGACCTGCAGTCACGTGGTGGTCATGCGGCGCGGGCGGCTCGTCACGGCGGGGACGGTCGGCGACCTGCTGGCCGGTCGCGCTCCGGCCGGCGGCGCGGGCGCCCGTCTGGAGGACGTGTTCCTGGACCTGATCGGAGAGAAGGCATGACCCGGGGAGAGACCGTGAACGGCTCCGCGCCCGCTCCGGCGGGCCCGGACGGCGTGGGCGGCGCGGACGGCGTGGGCGGCTTGGGCGGCTTGGGCGGCTCCACCGCCGGGCCGCCGGCCGCGGACGGCTCCGTCCGCGGGTACGCGGCCCGGCGCACGCTGCCGCTGGCGGTGGAGGCCGTCCGCCAGCTCAGGCGGCGCCGCACGATGGTCATGTTCGGTCTGCTGCTCGCGCTGCCGTGGGTGCTGGTGGTGGCGTTCGAGCTCGGCGCGGGGTCCGGGCGGCGGGGAGCGGCGACGCGCGTCTCCGACCTCGCGACCGAGGGCGGACTGAACTTCGCGGCGTTCGCCCTGTCGGTGTCGGCGAGCTTCCTGCTGGCCGTCGCGGTGGCGCTGTTCTGCGGTGACACCGTGGCCGGGGAGGCGAACTGGTCCTCGCTGCGTTACCTGCTGGCCGTCCCCGTCCCGCGTGACCGGTTGCTGCGGCAGAAGCTGATCGTGGCGATGGGCTACTCGACGGCGGCGGTGGTCTGCCTGCCGGCGATGGCGCTGCTGGCCGGGACCCTCGCCTTCGGCTGGCACGACGTACGGGTGCCCGGCACCGGCGAGACCGTCGCGGCGGCGGACGTGCTGCCCCGGTTCGGGGTCGTGGTCGGCTACGTGCTGGTCAGCCAGCTCGTGGTGGCGGCGCTGGCCTTCCTGCTGTCGGTCTCGACGGACTCGCCGCTCGGCGCGGTCGGCGGGGCCGTCGGCCTGGTGATCGTGAGCACCATCCTGCAGGCGGTGGAGGCGCTCGGGGCGCTCCGGGAGTTCCTGCCGACGTTCTGGAGCACGGCGTGGATGGACGCCCTGGCCCCGCAGCCCGACTACGGCGGCATGGTCAAGGGGGTGGCCGTCTCGGTCTCCTACTCGTTGGTCCTGGTCGCCTTCGCCTTCCGCAGGTTCCGCCGCAAGGACGTGGTCTCCTAGGTCCTGCGGATCGTCGCGCCCGCCGCGACCACCCGGGTGCTTCCGTCCGCGGCGGAGATCCACGGAGCAGACCCCGGCGTTTCCCTGTCGTTTCATGACGTCCGACGCATTCGCCCGGTGCCCTCGGTGGCCGGGGCCGGAACACGGCCCCGGCCACCGCTTTTCTTATCGCCATTTATGTCCGCTTTTTACCCGTATATGTTTCTTTATCGCTTTTACGGGTATGCAAACGCTAATTCGGGAGCCGGAGGCTTCCGGCACGTTCAACGCGGCAGGCGACCGCTTCCGGCGGCGTCTTCCCTCCCGTCCGGCGGAGTCTTCCGGACGGTCGGATCCCATGACGGAGTGATCGACTGGGGAGTGGCGATCGTGAAGTGCGGACTGCAGGTGGCCCTCGGTGTCGCCGCGGGTTACTTTCTCGGACGGCATCACAAGTTGCGCGCCGCGCTCGCACTGGCGGCGGCGGGCGCGACAGGAAAGCTAGGGAAGCTGGGCGGCAAGGAAGGCCCCGGTGGCGACCTGCTCCAGCAGGGCCTGAAGCTGCTCGGTTCCTCCCCCGAGCTGGAGAAGATCACGAATGCCGTCCGCGGCGAGCTGCTCGAGGTGGGCAAGGCCGCGGCCAGGGCGGCGGCCAGCAGGCAGATCGACACCCTGACCTCGAAGCTCCACGATCGCGCCGAGTCGCTGCGGACCAGGGCGCAGGGAGCCGAGGAGGAGCCCGAGGAAGAGGAGGAAGAGGAGGAGCGCCCCAGGCGCCGCGCGGCCCGTGGCAAGGGCAGGACCGCCCGGGAGGAACCCGAGGCCGAGGAAGAGGACTACGAGGAGGAAGAGGAACCCGAGGAGGAGGAAGAGGAGGAGGAGCCCCCTCGGCGCCGCGCCACCGGCAAGGGCAGGCAGGCCGCCAGGACACGCTCCGCCCGGGAGGAGCCCGAGGAGGAGGAAGAGGAGGAGGAGGAACCGCCGCGAGCCAGGGCGGGCAGGCGCCGCGCCGTCCAGCGCGAGACGACGCCCGCGCGTGAGCGGCCGGTCCGCAGGGCGCGGGGGTGACGCCCCATGGCCGAGACCTCCAGGGACGGCGGGCTGATCCGTGAGGTCGAGCGGGCACTGCCCGTCGACCAGCTCACCGACGAGCTCCGCAACCTCGCCGAAGCCCTCGGCGACCGGGTCCTCTCCTCTGTGACCGACAAGGTCGACGACCTGACCGGCCGGCTGACCGACTACCTGCAGAACAGCGACTCCGGTCTGCTCGGGTTGGCGGGCTCCGTCATCGGTTCGAAGCATCCAGTGGCCTCCGGGCTGAAAGGGGTCGCCAAGATGGCGGGAGGCGGTCTGCTCAAGAAGATCACCGGCGGCAAGGGCGGCGGTGGCAAGGGCAAGAAGCTCAAGGTCACCAACATCGTCGAGTCCATCGACATCGGCGCCCCGCGCCGGCTCGTCTACGACCAGTGGACCCAGTTCGCCGACTTCCCCACCTTCATGAAGAAGGTCGAGAACGTCAACCAGGAGGAGGACAACAAGACCCAGTGGAAGGCGCAGATCTTCCTCTCCCATCGCACCTGGAAGTCGACCATCATCGACCAGGTGCCGGACCAGCGGATCGTCTGGCGGTCCGAAGGTGCGAAGGGCTACGTCGACGGCTGCGTGACCTTCCACGCGATCACCCCCGACATGACCCGGGTCCTGCTCGTCCTGGAGTACAACCCCAAGGGTCTCTTCGAGTACACGGGCAACCTCTGGCGGGCCCAGGGCCGGCGGGTGCGCCTGGAGTTCAAGCACTTCAGACGGCACGTCATGATGCAGACCGTCCTCAAGCCCGACGAGCTGGAGGGCTGGCGCGGCGAAATCCGCGACGGCGAGGTCGTCAAGGACCAGGAGACCGCGCTGCGCGAGGAGGAAGAGGAGCGCGAGCGCGCCGAGGCCGCCGGCGAGGAGGAGCCCGAGGAGCGCGAGGGCGCCGAGGAGGAGGAAGAAGAGGAAGAGCCCGAAGAGGAAGAGGGCGAAGAGGAAGAGGGCGAGGAGGAGCCCGAAGAGGAGGAGGAAGAGGAGGAGCCGCGGACCGCACGCGGACGGCGGCGTGCCGCGCCGCGCCGCGAGCCGGCCGCGCGGGGCCGCCGGGCCGAACCGGAGCCGGAGGAGGACGAGGAGGAGGAGGAGGAAGAAGAAGAGCCTCCCGCCCGCCGGCCCCGCCGCAGGGCCGCCGCCCGGAACGCCTGACCGGGGAGGGCCGGAGCGCCTGGCCGGAAGGCCCGCGACGCATGACCGGAGATTCCCGGAACACGTGACCGGCAAGGCCCCGGGACACGTGCCCCGGGAGACGGAGAGCGAACACGGAATCGGGGGAAGACCAAATGACCATCGTGCAGCCTTCGTCGGGTGGAGGGGGTGGCCGCGGAGGGTCCTCGTCGGGCCTGGCCGACGTCATCGACACGATCCTCGACAAGGGCCTCGTGATCGACGCCTTCGTCAGGGTCTCGCTCGTCGGCATCGAGATCCTCACGATCGACGCGCGCATCGTCATCGCCAGCGTCGACACCTACCTCCGCTTCGCGGAGGCCACCAACCGGCTGGACCTGTCGCAGACCGGCGGCAAGGGGCTGCCGGAGGTCCTGGAAGGCACCACGCAGGGCATCAGCAAGTCGAAGACCAAGGGGATCGCCCAGGGAGCCATCGAGGCCGCCGGGGAGAAGCTACGCGACTTCGTCTCCGAGTCCGAGTCCGAGCGTCGGCCGGCGTCCCGCCGCCGGAGGGAGGAGTACTGACATGCCGGGCAGCACCGGAAAGACGGCGACCACCGGATCGGAGCAGGCCGCGCGGAAACCCGCGCGGAGGACGACCGGCAAGGCGGCGGGCGAGGCCGACGGGAAGACCACCGCGAAACCGGCCCGCAAGACGACCGGCAGGACGGCGGGCGAGGCCGACGGGAAGACCGCCGCGAAACCGGCCCGCAAGACGACCGGCAGGACGGCGGGCGAGGCCGACGGGAAGACCGCCGCGAAACCGGCCCGCAAGACGACCGGTAAGGGGGCCGGCAGGACGGCGGGGAAGACGACCGGCAAGGCCGCGCCCTCCCGGTCGGGCGGAGCCGCCCGGCGCGGGCGCACCGGCTACGCCTACGTCTACGGCGTCGTCCCGGCGGACGTCGAGACCGAGCCCGGGACGCTCGGCGTGGACGACGGGGAGGTCACGCTGGTACGGCACGGCGAGATCGCCGCCCTGGTGAGCGACATCGTCCTGGACCGCCCGCTCGGCAGGCCCGACGACCTGCTGGCCCACGAGCAGCTGCTGGACGCGACCGCCGCCGAGGTGCCCGTGCTGCCGTTCCGCTTCGGAGCGGTGATGACCGGGCCCAAGGAGGTGGTGGAGGAGCTGCTGGCCCCGCACCACGACGAGTTCCTCGCCGCGCTGGAGGAGCTCGAAGGGCGCGCCGAGTACGTCATCAAGGGCCGCTACGTCGAACCGGTGATCATCAGGGAGGTTCTCGACGAGAACCCCGAGGCCGAGCGGCTGCGCCAGGAGGTCCGCGGGCAGCCCGAGGAGGCGACCTGGGACGCGCGGATCCGGCTCGGGCAGATGATCGGCGAGGCGGTGGCGGCCAAACGCGACGCCGACACCCAGGAGCTCGTCGACGCCGTCGCGCCGCTGTGCGTCGCGGTCTCGGTGCGGGAGCCGACCCACGAGCAGGACGCCGCGTACGTGGCCGTCCTGGTGGACGAGGAGCGGCAGGAGGAGTTCGACGAGGCGCTGGACGACCTCGGCGACCGCTGGGCCGGCCGGATCGGCCTGCGGCTGCTCGGTCCGCTGGCGCCGTACGACTTCGTGGCGGCGCCGCAACCTGAGGAGTGACGTCGTGGACCTGCTGTTCGATCTGACCGTCGGCCTGCCGCTGCTGCCGCTCCGCGCGCTCGTCAAGATCGCCGAAGTGATCCAGGACCAGGCCGAGATGGAGCTGCACCATCCGGCCGCGGTCCGGCGGCAACTGGAGGACCTGGAGGAGGCCAGGCGCTCCGGGGAGATCTCCGAGGAGGAGGAGAGACAGGCCATGACGGAGATCCTTGAGCGGATGGTGACCCAGCCCGACCTGCCTCGCGCCGCGCCGTACGGCGGCGGGGAAGAGGAGTGATCGGCGTGCCCGCCAGGCGGAAGGCCCGCACCGGGGACGACGGGGCCGGCGCCCCGGGTGGCTACGAGGACGAGCCGCTGAAGAAGGGGCGTGGCCGGGGCGGCGTCGTCGAGGACGACCTGCCCGAGGACGAGGAGGGGTTCGACGAGGAGTTCGACGAGGAGCAGGGTTTCGAGGAGGAACGGGACGAGCCGGTCGGCGGGTCCCGGCGCGCCCGGCGGCGCCCGCGCGGCCTGACCGCGGCCGGCGCCGGCCGTACCGGGCTGGAGCAGATCGGCGACCTGACCGGACGGGAGGCGGAGGGCGTCACGTTCGTGCAGCCCGATCAGGACGGCTGGAAGGTCGGGATCGAGGTCGTCGAGGACCGTCGCGTCCCCTCCTCCGGCGACATCCTGGCGCTCTACGAGATCCAGCTCGACGCCGACGGCGACCTCCTCTCCTACCGCAGGACGCGGCGCTACAAGCGCGGCAAGGGCGACGAGTAGCGGGGGTGGCGAAGTGAGCGATCCGACGCGGTACGGCTCCGCCTCCCCGGGCTACGGGGGCAGGCCGCCCGCCCGGCGCGAGTCCACCACCAACCTCGGCGACATCCTGGAGCGGGTGCTCGACCGGGGCGTGGTGATCGTCGGCGACATCCGGGTGAACCTGCTGGACATAGAGCTGCTGACGGTCAAGCTGCGGCTGCTGATCGCCTCGGTGGACACCGCCAGGGAGCTGGGCATCGACTGGTGGGAGCACGACCCGTGGCTCAGCAGGCCCGACCACGACCTGGCCGAGGAGAACCGCCGCCTGCGCAGGCGGCTCGCCGAGGCGGAGAACGACTTTGAATACCGGGACTACCCGCGCGACCTCCGCGAGGGCCGCGAGCGCCGGGAGGAGTTCGAGGAGCACCGGAGCCGGCAGGAGCTGGGCGGCGAGCAGGAGGAGCGCCGCCCCCTCCAGGCCCGGGGCCGGTCCGGCGGCGGGCGCCCCCGCGAGGCAGGGAAATGATGAAGCCGGACCCGGCGGAGGCGGGCACGGGACGGCCGGGCACGGAGCGGCCGGGAGCGGGACGGTCGGGCTCGGGGCGGCCGGGGAGCGAACCGAAGGAGTGAGACATGCCGGACACCGGCACGTATGTCTATGCGATCGTCCGGGACGCGGACGCCCCCGGTCCCGCCGGTCTGAACGGTCTGAGCGACCTGACCGGCGTGGCCGGAACGCCCGTGCGGACGGTGGCGGACGCCGGCCTGGTCGCGTACGTGAGCACCGTGCCGCTGGACCGGTTCGGTGAGGAGCCGCTGCGCCGCTCCCTGGAGGACCTCGACTGGGTGGGCGAGACGGCCCGCGCCCACCACCGCGTCGTGGAGGCGGTGGCCGGGACGGCCCCGACGGCGCCGGTCAGGCTCGTGACGGTCTACGGCGGCGACGAGCAGGTCCGCGAGCTGCTGCGCGAGCGGCGGGAGGACTTCGTCGCGCTGCTGTCGCAGGTCGCCGGACGCAGCGAGTGGGGGGTGAAGGCGTACGCGCGGCGCGAGGCCGCCCCGCCCTCCGGAGAGGAGACCACCGGCTCCGACGGTTCAGACGGATCCTCCGGGGCCTCCGGGACCTCCGGGACCTCCGGGACCGACAGCCCGGGGACCGCCTACCTGAAACGCCGCCGGGCGAGCCTGCGCGGCCGGGAGGACGCGTGGCGGACCGCGGCCGACCAGGCCGAGCACGTCCACGCCGCACTGGCGGCCGTCTCCGTCGCGAGCCGGCGGCACCGGGCCCAGGACCCGAGCCTGTCCGGCCGCGAGGAGGCGATGGTGCTCAACGGCGCCTACCTCGTCGACGACGACCGCGGCGGCGAGTTCGCCGCCGTCGTCGACTCGCTGCGGGGGCAGGGGGCCGACATCGAGCTGACCGGCCCCTGGGCTCCCTACTCGTTCACCGCCCTCGACCTCGGCACGGCGGACGCCGGAGGCGTGCGATGACCCACGAGGGGCCCCGGGGCGCGGCGCTGGCCGCCGAGGGGCGTCTGCCCCCGGAGCGTGTGGCGCTCGTGGACCTGCTGGACCGGCTGCTGGCGGGTGGCGTCACCGTCAACGGCGACGTCGTGCTGTCCATCGCCGACATCGACCTGGTGCAGATCTCCCTGCGCCTGCTGATCATGTCCGTCCGCGAGTCGGGGCCGGCGGAGCAGGGGGCCCGGCACCGACGGGAGGTCTGGCGTGGACCGCCGTGAGCCGTCCGGGGAGCACTCGGCCCCCCGTCGTATCAGGACCGACCCCGAGCACGTCGAGCGTGACCTGAGCTGCCTGGTGCTCACCGTCGTCGAGCTGGTGCGCCAGCTCGTGGAACGGCAGTGCGTGCGGCGGATGGACCACGGCGACCTGACCGGCGAGCAGGTCGAGGCGCTCGGGCTGACGCTGATGCGGCTGGACGAGGCGATGGACGACCTGTGCGACCGATTCGGCCTGGAGCGGTCGGACCTCAACCTCGACCTCGGGCCGCTGGGCACCCTGCTCCCCCGCGACTGACGGGCCGCGGGGAGGACCGGCCGGGATGGACACGTCCACCGGACCGGACCCACCGGGCCACAGTCGGCACGATCGGCCCCTGGCCGCCGTCAGCCCCAGTGGGGCGGGCGCTCCTCCAGCAGGCGGGCGTCGTCGTCGGATCGCCGCCAGTCGCCCCAGCCGACGTCCGTGTCGTCGGAGGTCTGGTCGGGCAGGATGGGCGGGCCGTCATCGGACAGGTCGACGGGCCGCAGGTCGTCGGGCTCGTGCGTGCTCACCCGTCCATGCTAGTCAGGAACGGCCCCGTTTCGGCGTGAACCTCCGGGTGAGCCGCCGGCGCGCGGCGGCGGGAGCACCGGCGGGACGGTCGCCGGATGATCCGCGAGCGAGGACAGCCCGAGGTCCCGGCGGGTACGATGCCAGGGCAGGTGTGATCTCCCCCTGGCACTACCCCCGTGAGGCGGCCATGGCAACGCCATCTGGATGGCGGCGAGACGGCAATCTTCCCAACGAGCTGACCAGCTTCGTGGGGCGCACGAGGCTGCTGGCCACGCTTCGGCAGCGCCTCGGCCGGCACCGCCTGGTCACCGTGACGGGCATCGGCGGCGTCGGCAAGTCGCGTACGGCGCTGCGCATCGCGCACCTGATGCGCAGCCAGTTCAAGGACGGCGTCTGGTTCGCCGACCTGGCCCGGCTGCAGGACTCCGGGATGGTCCGGCACACGATCACCGCGGCCCTCGGAATCGCCGACCAGTCGTCCCGCTCCGCCGACGAGACCCTGATCGAGTGGCTCGGCGACCGCGAGATCCTGCTGATCATCGACACCTGCGAGCACCTGGTCGACGCCTGCGCCGAGCTGTTCGAGGATCTGCTGAGCAACGCCGGGGGCCTGACCATCCTGGCGACCAGCCGCCAGTCGCTGAACGCCCGGGGCGAGCACACGATCGCCATCCCGCCGCTGACCGTACCCGGTGACACGCCCGGTGAGGACATCTTCACCAACGAGGCCGTGCAGCTGTTCGCCGCCCGGGCGAGCGCCGTGGTGCCCAACTTCGTGCTCGACGAGCACAACATCGGCCCGGTCGCCGAGCTGTGCCGCCGCCTCGACGGCATCCCGCTCGCCATCGAGCTGGCCGCGGTCCGGATGCGGGCGCTGTCGGTGGAGCAGATCCTCGGTCTGCTGGCCGACCGGTTCAGCCTGCTCGCCGGGGCCAGCCGTACGGCGCTGCCCCGGCACCAGACGCTGCGCGCCGCGATCGGCTGGAGCCACGAGCTGTGCGAGCCCGCCGAGCGGCTGCTGTGGGCCAGGCTGTCGGTCTTCGCCGGCGACTTCGAGCTCGACGCCGCCCGCTACGTCTGCTCCGGCGAGAACCTGCCCGCCGAGGACGTCATGGACCTCATCTCCAGCCTGGTGGAGAAGTCGATCCTGCTGAGCGACGGCACCCCGTCGGGGCACCGCTACCGGCTGATCGACACGCTGCGCCAGTACGGCGAGGAGTGGCTGGAGAAGCTGGGCGAGACCGACCACGTCCGCAGGAAACACCGCGACTACTACCTCCAGCTCGCCAGGCGGAGCGAGGACGCCTGGTCCGGCGCCCGCCAGGTGTACTGGTACGTCCGGATGCGCCACGAGCACGACAACATCAGGGTCGCCCTGGACTACTGCCTGCGCGACCCCGCGGAGGTCCAGGAGGGGCTGAAGCTGCTGTCGTCCCTGTGGTTCATGTGGGTGGCCTGCGGCCTGGCCCGCGAGGGCCGCCTCTACCTGGAGAAGACCCTGGAGCTGGCGCCGCAGCCGACCCCGGAGCGGTGCAAGGCCCTGTGGGTGCTGTCCTACATCAACAGCGCGCAGGGCAACATCACGGGGGCCGTGGAGGCGGCCGAGAAGTGCAGCTCCGACGCGGTCCGGGTGGGCGACTCCGGAGCCGTCATCCTCGCCACCAAGATGCTCGGCACCGCGGCCTTCCTCCAGGGTGACCTGCAGAAGGCCAGCGCGCTGCTGGGCGTGGCGATCGAGTTCCACAAGAGCGGCCGGGAGCTCAATCCGGGCCTGCTGCCCTCGATCGTCGAGCTGTCGATGGTGCTGCTCATGCAGAACGACCCGGCGGAGGCCGAGACGCTGCTGCGCGACTGCATCGCGGTCTGCACCCAGCGCGGCGAGCTGTGGCTGCGCTCCTACGCGATCTACGCCCTGGCCAGCGTCTGCCAGGGGATGGGCCGCCTGTCCGAGGCCATGGACAGCGCCCGCGAGTCACTGCGGCTCAAGCGCTACTTCCACGACGTGCTGGGCATCGGCCTGGCGATCGAGGTGGTCGCCAGGCAGGCCCTGGACGCCGGGCAGCCGGGGCTGTCAGCGCTGCTGATGGGCGGCGGGCAGGCCAACTGGCGCACCTTCGGCATGCCGCGGATGAGCTCGCCGTTCTTCAACTCCGAGCACGACCGGTGCGTCAAGGAGTGCAAGCGGGTCCTCGGCGAGGAGGAGTTCGAGGATGCCTTCGCCCAGGGCAGGAAGCTCAACCTGGACGAGCTGATCGAGCTGGCCCTCGGCGGCGACTCCGACGACCCCGCCGCCCAGCGGTGACGACCCGCGGCGGCCGGCGCAGGACGCGGCCCGGCCGCCCGGGGGCGACCCGCGGCGGCCGGCCGGAGGCGCGGCCCGGTCGGCCGTGACGATCCGCGGCGGTCAGCCGGAGGCGCGGCCGGCCGCCCGTTCCCAGGCGCCGGTGTAGCGGGAGCTGGTCAGCGAGTAGTCGATGCTCCCGCTGACCCAGAACTCCAGGCCGCTCAGGTAGGCGAGCACCGCCTCGGAGCCGAGTCCCTCCATCCCCGGGCGGGCGGCCACCATGGCGGCGATGGCCCGGTCCCGCATCCCGCCGATCAGGTCCATCGCCCGCTGCCGGGAGCAGCGGCGGCGCCGGGCGAGGACGGTCACCAGGTTGTTGCGGGCGTTGACGCCCTCGTTCTCCTTGGCGTAGGAGATGAGGTCGTTGTCCCAGACGACGACGTCGTTGGCGTGTCCGGTGACCGCGCGCACGAGGGGGTGGCGCCATTCGCCGGGGGCGAGGCGGCGGCCGCTGGCGATGTCGATGAGCGCGAACACGGTGAGCATCGCCCCGGTCCGCCGCCGCATGAAGACGTAGTCGGCGAAGGAGGGCACCACCCGGTCCTCGCGGTTGGCGGCCTCCCACACCTGCGCGGACAGGTAGTCCCTCGTGGCCGCGCACCAGCGGTCCAGCTGGTCGGCGTCGCCCGAGGCGGCGATCCTCTCCCTGATCTCCAGCAGCGACCTGGCGAACGCGTCGCCGGGCCGGCCGGCCGTCTCCGGCTCGTCGAGGACCGCGAGGAAGCGGGGCAGCGCGCGGGCGATCTCCGCGGCCCGCCGGTCCGACTCGCAGAAGACGTCGTCGAAGGCGAAGAGCCACACGCACCAGTCGGTCACCAGGCGGAGCGCGTCATGGTCGGCGTAGGGGTAGGTGCGGGCGCAGAGCCAGCCGTATCCGGCCTGCCGGTAACGTTCCATCATCTCGTCGTCGAGCATCCCGGAGTCTGCGAGCCACTCCAGGGTCTCCTTGTCGACCTGATCGGCATACGGGCTGACCTGGCCGGGGAAGGGGCAGGGAAGTGGGGGGATGCGAAGCGTCCGGAATGCCCGTCGGGCCGTCGTAGTCTCCACCCGTCAAGAATGGACGAACTCCGAACGTTTTCCTATACATCCGTAAATACCAACTTCAGGTTTTCGGTTGGTTCTGAAACCATTTCATATATTCGTCGCCTCCGAACATCCGCGCCGTGTCCGCCGCCGACGGGGTGCCCGCGTACGGGTCGGCGCCGGCCGCGAGGAGCGCCCGCACCACCTCGGACTCCTTCTTGAAGACGGCCCCGGCCGGCGGCGTCTGCCCGCGGTCGTTGGGCCCGCCGGGATCGGCCCCCAGCTCGGCCGGCGCCCGAACGGTCGCGGCGTGGCCGTGGTAGGCGGCGAGCATCAGCAGGGTGTCGCCCCGGTCGTTGGTCAGATCGACCGGCCCCCGGCCTCGACGTAGGCCCGGAGCAGGTCGGTCTCCCCCGCTCTGGCCAGGCCGAACAGGCGGGTGGCGAACTCCTCCAGCTCGGGGTCAGGCCGCATGCGCTCCATTCTGCCCCGGTAGGGTGCCCACTGATCACCGTGACCGGCGGAATTCACCGGACGCCTCACGGGTTCACCTCAAGAGACGACTGACGAAAGGCTGGAACACGGTGTCAGACCCGACGGATCTCTACCGGCTCAGCGATGACATCCCTGAGCTGACCGATCCGGTGCTGCTCTACCACTTCGACGGTTTCGTGGACGCCGGCGCCGCGGGGCGCCTCGCCGTCGGCCATCTGCTCGCCGAGCTGGAGCACCGGGTCATCGCGACGTTCGATGTGGACCGCCTGCTCGACTACCGCTCCCGGCGGCCGGTGATGACGTTCGACACCGACCGGTGGTCCGACGTGGAGAGCTCCGAGCTCGTCCTGCGACTGGTCCACGACACCACCGGCACGCCGTTCCTGCTGCTGACCGGCCCCGAGCCCGACTTCCAGTGGGAGCTGTTCGTCGCGGCCGTCGGGACGCTGGTCACCCGGCTGGGCGTGGGCACGCTGGTGACCGCGCACGGCATCCCGATGGCGGCGCCGCACACCCGCCCGCTGGGCGTGACGAGCCACGCCACCCGCCCCGAGCTGGTCTCCGGCCGGACCAGCGTCTTCGGCGAGGTGCGGGTGCCGGGCAGCGTCGCCGCGCTGATCGAGTTCCGGCTGGGCGCCGAGGGGCACGACGCCCTGGGGCACGCGGTGCACGTCCCGCACTACCTCGCCCAGGCGGAGTATCCCGCGTCCGCGGTGACCGCCCTGGAGGCGATCACCGGCAGCACCGGCCTGGTGTTCCCGCTGGAGGGCCTGCGCGAGGCCGCCGCCAAGACCGACGTCGAGATCGCCGAGCAGATCGAGGCGTCCACCGAGCTGTCCACCGCCATCAGCGGCCTGGAGCAGCAGTACGACGCCTTCGCCGCCGGTTCCGAACGCGGCAACCTGATCGCCGAGCCGTCCGAGATGCCCACCGGCGACGAGCTCGCCGCCCAGTTCGAGGCGTTCCTCGCCGAGCGGGACGAGCGGCACGGTGACTGACACGGTGACTGACGCGGCGGCTGACGCGGCGACCGCCACGACGGCCGGCACCACGACCGCCACGGCGACCGGCACCACGACCACCACGGCGACCGGCGCGACGGCCGACCCGGAGACGGGCCGGTGACCGGCGCGACGGCCGGCCTGCGCGTCGGGCTGGTCGGCTACGGCGTGGCCGGGGCGTTCTTCCACGCCCCCCTGATCGCCGCGACGCCGGGCCTGCGCCTGTCCGCGGTGGTGACCGGGAACCCGGAGCGGGCCGCCGAGGTGCGCCGCAGGTACGGCGCGCGGGCGGTGGGCGACGCCGCGGAGCTGTGGGAGGAGAGCGACCTGGTGGTGGTCGCCTCCCCCAACCGCACCCACGTGCCGCTGGCGCGGGCCGCGCTGGAGGCGGGCCTGCCGGTGGTGGTGGACAAGCCGCTGGCCGGGACCGCGGCGGAGGCCCGCGACCTGGCGCGGCTGGCGCGCGAGCGCGGCCTGATGCTGACGGTCTTCCAGAACCGCCGCTGGGACGGCGACTTCCTGACCGTCGAGCGGCTGGTCTCCTCCGGGGAACTCGGTGAGGTCACCCGGCTGGAGTCCCGGTTCGAGCGCTGGCGTCCCGTCCCCAAGGGCGGCTGGCGCGAAGCCGGCGGCGCCGAGGAGCTCGGCGGCCTGCTGTACGACCTGGGCAGCCACCTGGTGGACCAGGCCCTGCGGCTCCTCGGCCCGGCCGTCGAGGTCTACGCCGAGTCCGAGGTGCGCCGTCCGGGCGTCGCCTCCGACGACGACACCTTCGTCGCCCTCACCCACGCGGGTGGCGCCCGCTCCCACCTGTGGGTCAGCTCGGTCGCGCCGATGCCCGGCCCCCGTTTCCGTGTTCTGGGCTCCCGGGCGGGATACGTCAAGCACGGCCTGGACGTGCAGGAGGAACGCCTGCGGGCGGGCGCGGACCCGGGCTCCCCCGGCTTCGGCGAGGAGCCGGAGGAGCGCTGGGGCGCCCTGGGCGCCGATGCCGGCCACCGCCCGGTACGCACCGAGCCGGGCGCCTACCTCGACTTCTACCGGGGCGTGGTGGCGTGTCTGCGCGAGGGCGCCCCTCCCCCGGTGGAACCGGAGGAGGTGGCCGGGGTGCTCGCCGTTCTGGAGGCCGCCCGGCGGTCGGCGACCGAGCACCGCGTCGTCCCGCTCTGAGCCCTCCAGGGACCGTCCGGCGGCCGAGCACCGCGTCCGTCCCGTTCCGAGCCCTCCGGAGAGGTCAGTCGCGCAGGCGCGAGCGCAGGGTCTCGGAGTCGCGGCCGGTCCATCCCTTGGACTCCAGCCACGCCATCGGGCCGCCGAAGCGGTCGTCCAGGACGTGCAGGAACTGCCGGAGATACTCCGGCCGGGGGCGGTGGTCGTCGGCCGGGCGGGAGTCGAGGTCGTCGCGGTAGGTGGCGCTGGAGCGCAGGCGGGCCATGATGCCCTCCAGGCGGTCACCGGTGGCGACGTAGTCGGCGACGATCGCCTCCCGGGTCGCCCCGGCGACCTCCAGGGCCAGGGCGCAGACGACGCCGGTGCGGTCCTTGCCCGCCGCGCAGTGCACGACGGCGGCGCCGTCGTCGTGGGCCATGGCCCGCAGGGCGGCCACCACGGCGTCGGGCCGGTCGCGCAGGTAGCCGTAGTAGAAACCGGTCACCCGCAGCTCGGCGAGGTCCTCCTCCCCGCGCTCCTGCCAGGGCAGCACCCGCGCGCCGTCGATCGCCGTGTCGGCGTCGACGTCGGTGTTCCCGCCGCTCTCGGCGAACAGCGTGTGGTGGTGGATGTTCACCTCGGGGACGGCCGTGAGCGGTCCGGGCCCCTCCAGCGACACCTCGGCGACCGAGCGCAGGTCCACGACGTGGCGTAGCTTCAGCTCGCCGACCAGCAGCTCGACATCGCGCCCGGTCAGTCCCTGCAGGTTGTCGGACCGGTAGACCCGGCCGAATCGTGTGGTCCCGCCGTCCACCGTCGCGAGCCCGCCGAGGTCGCGAACGTTGACGGCACCTTCAAGATCGATCCATCGCGTCAGTTCGTTCATCATTGGGAGCCTATACGGCGGAATATGTCCGCGCAGGGAACAACCAGTGCCTCTTGTCGTAAATGTCGGACCGTATCCCCGGAGTCCAGACCGAAGGGCACGGCCAATATGTTGATCGGGTGCTTTCCGTATCCCTCGACACCGTCCGTGTCTTCCTTCATGTACTGGCCGCCACCGTCTGGGTCGGCGGGCAGCTCACCCTCGCCTTCCTCGTCCCCTCGCTCCGCACGGCGGGCGAGGGGGTCACCGGAACCGCGGCCCGCGCGTTCAACAGGGTCGCCTGGCCGGCGTTCGCCGTCCTGGTCGCGACCGGCGTCTGGAACATGCTCGCCGTCGACGGCGGCGACCCGGCCTACAAGACCACCCTGCACGTGAAGCTGGCGGTCGTGGTGATCTCCGGTGTGACGGCGTTCCTGCACGCCCGCGCCCGCGGCCGGGGCGCGATGGCCGCCTTCGGGGCGCTCAGCGGCCTGTCCGCGCTGGCCGCGCTGTTCCTCGGTGTGCTGCTGGGCTGACATCCATAGGAGCATCCCGCCCCCCACGCGCCATCGGGGCCGGCCCTTCTGCGCCACCGGGACCGGCCCTTCGGCATCACGGGATCCGGCCCCTCGGGGTGACGGAGGGCCGGCCCGCCTCCCGTGCGGTGACGGACGGGAGGCGCCCGGACGCGACGCACCCGGACGTGACGCACCCGGACGTGACGGCCCGCCTCACCTCTCCTCCGCCTTCTCACCCTCCCCTTCGGGCTCCTCCGCGCGGCGCAGCAGTTCGAGGGTGCGCGCCGTCCCCGACCGGTTGCCGAGGCCGCGATAGACGTCCAGGGCGCGGCGGAGCCGGGTGATCGCCTCCGGACGGTCCCCCGCCTCCAGGTGCGCCTCGCCGAGGTACCGCAGGCTCCTGGCCAGCCACCAGCGGTCGCCCAGCTCCTCGAAGTCGTGGATCGCCCGCCGGAACGCCTCCTGAGCCTCCCCGGTACGGCCCAGCCGGCCCAGCGCCCGGCCGGCCGACAGCTCCGACCGCGCCACGCCCCAGGAGTCGCCGAGCGCGGCCAGCATGTCCGTGGCCCGCCGTACGAAGGTCAGCTCGCGCAGGCCGTCGGCCGGGTTGCCCACCTCGCCGGCCGCGCGCAGGCACCTGGCCTCCTCCCACAGCTCGTCCCTCAGCCGGAAGATCTCCGCCGCCCGCTCCAGACTGAAACCGGCCCGCGCGAAGTCCTTCTCGGCGGCCCGGATCTCCCCGCGGGCGTGCAGCGCCCGCGCGGTCGCACCGAGCACCTCGCCGTAGACCCGCAGCGTCTGGGCCTCGGAGTAGCGGTTGCCGTCGTGCTTGAAGACCGCCAGCGCCTCCTCCAGCAGAGCCCCCGCCTCCTCCGGGCGACGCTGTGCCAGCCGGAGCTCGGCGAGGTTCCGCTGGGTCCTGGCCGACCACCAGCGGTCGTCCTCCGCCTTGAACGCGGCGACCGCCTCGATCAGGTGGCTCCGCCCCCGGTCGAGGTCGCCCTCGTTGAACAGGGTCATGCCGACCGTGCGCATCGCCCGGGCGGCCCACCACGGCTCCCCCAGCTCCCGGAAGATCTCCAGCGCCCGCCCGGCGTCCGCCCCGGCCGCCCGGTGACCGCCCTGCCCGCTGGTCACCGCCGCCCGGTCCAGCAGCGCGATGCCCGACGCCCGCCGGTCCCCCATGTGGTCCGCCGCCTCGCACACGATCTCGGCGACCGCCCGCCAGTCGGACCAGTAGGCCCGCAGCGAGTGGCACAGCGAGCAGAAGGCGCGGCCCAGTCTCCAGGCGAGCTCCCACAGCTCCAGACTCCTGGCCTGGTGGATCAGCGCCACCAGGGTGAGCCGCTCGGCGTTGAGCCAGTCGGCCGCCGACGCCTGGGCCTCCTTCGCCGCCGCCGCTCCGGTGTTCCTGCCGCCGCGGCCCCAGTCCTGCGGCCAGCGTGCCACGGCCGCCGCCTCCGCGCGACGGAGGTAACCGGACAGGACCCGCTCCACGGCCGCCCGGCGGTACGCCTCGTCGTCACCGGAGACCGCGATCTCACGGGCGAAGATCCGGACCAGGTCGTGCAGGCGGTAGCGCATCACCCCGGAGAAGTCGACGCCGGAGCATTCCGCGAGCTGGGCGTCGACGAGCGCCTCCAGCTGGTCGGCCCCGTCCGGCTCGGAGGTGGCGAGCAGCTCTCCCGCGACCCAGCCGGGCACGTCGGGGGCGGTGAGCAGGCTGAGCGTCCGCAGCAGCCGCCGCTGCAGACCGGTGCAGTCGTCATAGCTGAGCTGCAGGGAGGCGCGGACGCTGCGGTCCAGCGGCCTTCCGGGGAGTTCGAGCTGGCCCAGGCGGCGGCGCTCGTCCCGCAGCCGGCCGGCCAGCTCGCGCAGCGTCCAGTTCTCCCGGGTCGCCAGGCGTCCGCCGCAGATGCCGATGGCCAGCGGCAGGCGATCGCACATGTGGACGATCTCCTGGGCCGACTCCAGATCGGCGGCGACCCGGTCGTCTCCCGCCAGCCGGGCGAGCAGCTCCACGCCCTGCGCCTCGCTGAACTCCGAGAGCCGCTTGTCGTGGGCGTTGAGCAGGAACAGCGGCTGCCGCGAGGTGACCAGGACCGCGCAGCCCGGCTCGGCCGGGATGAGGTCCCTGACCTGCTCGCCGTCATGGGCGTTGTCCAGGCCGATCAGGATGCGTCTGCCCTTGGTCCAGGTCAGCCAGAGTCTGCGCAGCTCGGTGAGGCCGCCGGGGTCGGTGGTGAGCCGTACCCCCAGCGCCCGCAGGAAACCGATCAGCACCTCCTCGGGCCCGACCGGCGCCTCGACCGTGCCGCGCAGGTCGGCGTGGAGGCGCCCGTCGGGGAACCGCCCGGCGATCTCGTGCCCGAACCTGGCGATGAGCGTGGACTTGCCGACCCCGGCTCTGCCGTACACCGACACGACCAGCGGCGCGGCGTCCTCCCCGGGGTCGCGGGACCGCCTGCGGGCGGCGAACACCCCGCGCAGCTCCGTCAGCGACTCGCTCCGCCCGGTGAAGTGCGCCGGGACCGGCGGCCACTGGTCGGGCGGACGCCAGGACGGGCCCTCGTCGCCGGCGGTCTCCCGCTCCCGCGGGCCGGCCGTCGCCCAGGTGAGCAGCCCCACCAGGAGGCCCGCCAGGGCGGTGACGCCGATCTCCACGCCGACCGGCAGCGTCCAGACGTCCAGCGAGGTCGCCAGGAAGCTGGCCGTCGCGGCGACGGTCCCGGCGGCGGCGGGCGCCGCCAGCGGGGCCCGCCGCCGGCGCGGCCGGGGCGTGCGGTCATCGGGGTGGTGGTCGGGCGCGTCGGCCGACCCGGGCATCCGTACCTCCGGGGGAAGGGGGCTGCGGCGCGGCGGCGGGTCCTGCCGTCCCGCCGCCGCGGGGACTACAGGCCGGCCACGTGGCAGGTGGCCGTGGCGGTCCTGGCCGGGTCGCTCTCGGAGACTGCGGTCAGGGTGACCTTCGCCAGGCGGCTGCCGCCGTCGGCCCGCACCGCGTCGACGGTCACCGAGGTCCCGCGGCCGAAGTCCGCGGTCGCGAGCGAGTTGGGCAGCGAGGCCGTCCAGCCGCGGCCCTGGACGGTGGCCGACAGCCGGTAGACGTCGCCGCCGAGGTACGCGCGCACGTCCTCGGGGTGCCCGGCGCCGGTCCCGGCGGCCCGGCCGGTGTTGAACAGCGGGAACCGGCAGCTCGACAGGCCCTTGCCCGCCGGGACGCCGGCGGCCGGGAGCAGCCGCACGCCGCGCCGCTGCGGTCCCGCGCCGTCCAGGGAGCGGACCGCGACCTTGTAGGACAGGACGCCCGCCGCGTCGCGGCGCAGGTCGAGGACGTAGAAGTGGAGCCGGTTGGCCTCGTCCACGTACTCGAACTCCGAACCGGAACCGGTGCCCGCGTGGAACAGCGCGTCCGACAGCTGGCGGTAGTCGCCGATCGTGATGGGCACGGCGGTGCCGTCGGGCAGGACGTAGTCGGTCATGCCGATGTCCTGCGGGTTGGCGTCGACGACCCACTCGAACGGCGCGCGGTCGGCGTTCTTGGTCTTGGCCAGCAGCACGCCCGAGTCGGGGGTGAAGGAGTCGGCGCCCATCCGGTCGACGACCTCGACGGTGTAGTTGTCGTAGCCGCCGCCGTCGCACATCGGGTCCTTGGCGGCGTCGCAGGCCGGGGCGCGGTCGCCGTCGCCGAAGGCGATGTTGATCCCGGACAGGCCCTTCGGCCCCGGCTGCGCCACCCGGGCGGTCACCTCGGCGATGACCAGCCCTGAGCCGGCGAGCGCCCCGCGCGACAGGCGCAGCACGTTGCGCTCGTCCACCATCTCCAGCTTGATCTTGTTGCGGAGCATGTGCTGGGCGCCCATGGAGCCGCCCCCGGTGGGCGGGATCAGCCAGCGGCTGTGCGGCCCGCCGGGGCCGTTGAAGCTGCCGCGGCTGAGCATCTCCCAGATGCCGGTGTAGGAGCGCCGCGGCGGCACGCCGAAGGGGTTGTTGTAGTTGTCGCCGATGCCGAGGATGTGGCTGAGCTCGTGGGCGTAGACGCCCTGGCCGGAGCTCTCGGCCTGGGTGGACGAGCCGCCCCCGGCGTTGGGCCAGATGGAGGCGGCCGACGCCCAGGAGGTCCAGTCGACGTAGCGGGTGTCGGCCCAGTTGGGCAGGTTCGGGTCGGGCGGGCCGAAGTCGTCGGTCACCGCCTCCTTGGCCGGGAACTTCATCTGGCCGAACTCCTGCCAGGTGGACGACTCGTCCTGACCGGCGCTCAGGAAGAAGACGAAGTCGAACCCGGCGGGCACCTCGGCGCCCTCGGCGGCGGCCCAGGCCGCCCTGCCGTCGGTCCGGATGTTGCGGTCGCAGGTGTCGCCGGCCGGGCAGGCGCCGTCGCCCTGGAACTCCATGCCGTACTCGTGCGACTTGCCGGGCATCAGGTAGGGGCCGAAGGCCGTCAGGTCGACGCCGTAGCGGCCGCCGGAGTCCTCCATCCAGTACTCGTGGATGGTGTGGCCGCGGTTGAGCGGGCCGGGGGTGTTGAGGAAGTCCTTGTAGAACCGGGCGACCTTGTCACGCGGAATGTCGTGCGCCTCGGCGCTGGGATTCTTGAACACGGTCGAGCCCTGGGGCCGGGTGACCACGAACGGCTGGTCGGGGTAGTCGAGCAGGACCAGCGCGCCGCGGAAGGTCCGCTTGGACCCCTTGACCGCGGGATCGGCCCAGTCGGCGCCGGGGGGCCGGGTGTAGTCGGCCCACGTCATGTGGTCCGGGTTCTTCCAGTTCTGCGGGTCGATCGGGGCGGGGAGGCCGCGCTTGGCGCGCAGCGCGGTGGTGGAGTCGCCGGAGCCGGCGGGGGCGTCCCGCTGCCAGGGCTGGGTCCGGGGCCATTGGTCCAGGCGCCAGGGGGTCGCGGGGTCGGCGGCGGAGGTGACGTGGGCGGCGGCCCGGTCGGCGGGGTCGGCGGATGCCGGGGCCGAGGCGAGGCCGACCGGGATCAGCACCGCCGCCGCCACGAGCGCTTTGAACAACCGTGGGGGGTGAGTCACGACAGACGACGCTATAGACCGCCCCGCCGTAGATCAACGGTCCGCCCCGCACTCCCCCGTACGCGAACGGTTCACCGTCCCCGCGCCCCCGCGCGAACGGCCTGCCGCCTCGCACCTCCCGTACGTGAGCGGCCCGCCGTCCCGGAGGGAGGACGGCGGGCCGCCGCCGCGCCCTCGGTTCCCAGGAGGGTGCGACGTCTCAGCGCGGTCACCCGGACCGGACCGCGTTCACGATCACGGCCAGGAAGACCAGCGTGACCGCCCCGACCAGCGTCATGCCGCGGACCGCCGACCACGCCGCCGACTTCGCGTCCGCGATCTTCGCGGCGGCCTCAGCCGCCGCGCTCACCGCCTTGCCCCATCCGAGCCAGGCGTCCACCGTCCGCTGGAAGCGGCGGCCGACGAAGAACACGACCGTCGCGATCAGGACGAGGATCAGGACCCGACCGTCCGAACTCTCCACGGAGAAACCCCCAACCGGGACAAGTGCAGGTAAGTTACTCTGTGCATTCTATCGATTACACAAACGACAGGGAAGGTCATCGCCGCGTCTCCGCCCCCCGTATCGCGAACCACAGGAGCCCGTACCGCCGGAAGGACCCCGGGCGGCGATCCCCCCGCGCGGGGCCGTCCAGGCCGCCACGGAGGCCCCGGGGACGATACGCCCAGGTCAGAGCACCCGCAGTGCCAGCAGGCAGATGTCGTCGGTGGCGCGCTCCCCGCCGAGCTGCCGCAGGACGCAGACGAGGTTCTTCTCCGGGTCGGTCTCGGTGCAGCGCCCGGCGGCTTCGAGGATCGCGTTCAGGCCGATGTCCAGGCTGTGGCCGCGGTGCTCCACGACGCCGTCGGTGTACAGCAGCAGCAGGTCGCCCCGGGCGAGCTGCGTCGTGGTCAGGGTGTATTCCATGTTCTCGAACGCGCCGAGCATGGTGCCGTTGCTGGTCTCCAGGAAGACGGCCTTGCCGTCGCGGACGAGGACGGGCGGCAGGTGGCCCGCCGAGACCCACTCCAGGGTGCGGGCGGCGGGGTCGAAGTGGCCGATGACGGCGGTGCCGGTGACGGTGATGTTCTGGTTGGCGTGGAAGGCGAGCTCGTTGAGCCATCTGGCGAGCTGGTCGGCCGGGGCCCCGGTGTAGGCGAGGCCGGCGAGGCCGCTGCGCATCTGGGCCATGAGGCTGACGGCGCTCAGGCCGTGACCCATGGCGTCGCCGATGGCCAGCAGCACCCGGCCGTCGGGCAGCTGACGGGCCTTGAACCAGTCGCCGCCGAGGCTTTCGAGCTCGCCGCTGGGCGAGTACCTCACGCCCATGCGCAGGCCGGGCAGGTCGAACACGCCGCGGTGGGTGGGCATGATCGTGTCCTGGAGGGCGAGCGCCACCCGGCGCTCCTCGTCGGCCCGGCGTCCGGCCTGGAGAGCCTGGTCGCGGGCCTCGGCCAGTGCCCTTTCCCGGCGGCGGTCGGCCGTGACGTCCTGGGCCATGGCGCGGACGGCGAACGGGAAGCCGGACCCGTCGAGAACCGGCTCGGCGACCAGGCGCAGGTGCCGGATGCCGTGCCGGTGCTGGACGCGGAACTCCTGCTCGACCGACTCCCGGTGCTCCAGCAGGACGCGCACCACCTCCTCCACGGCGCCCAGGTCCTCCTCCACGACCGTTTCGGGGAGCTGGTCGAACGGCAGGGGCCCCTCCGGCACCTCCCGGCCGAACATCTCGTACATCGGGAGGGTCCAGATGGTCCGGCCGCTGGCCAGGTTCCACTCGGCCCAGCCCAGACCGGCGATCCGCTGGGCGCGTTCCCAGCCGGTGATGAGGCGCTCCTCCTCGTTCAGCTCCTGCCAGGTGAACAGCACCCCGTCGGCGAGCCGGCTCACCCGGACGCTGATCGAGCGCGGCCACAGCCGGTCTTCCCTGACCCCGACGTACTCGAACGGTCCCCGCTGGAACGGCTCCCCCGTCTCCAGGACCCGGATGTACTCCTCCAGCAGCCCGGCGCGCATCACCCCCGGGGCGTACTCCAGGAGCCGGCGTCCCCGGGAGGACGGAAGGGAGCGGCCGGTCACCCCTTCGACGCCCTCGGTGGTCGCGACGATGAGGAAGTCCACCACCCGGCCCGTCTCGTCGGTGACCGGGCTCAGGTACATGGCGCACAGCGGCATCGCCTCCATGACGGGGGTCACCCATTCCGGCGCGGTCACCCCCGGCGGCTCCGGCGGCGTCCCGGTCCGTTCGTCCACGGACCGGGCCACCTCCAGCAGGTCCACCCCGCTCTCGTGCGACAGCCGGGCCAGGTGGGCCGCGGCCTCCTCCGGCCGCACGTTCATCCGTACGGCGAGGCGGGACGTCGCCTGGTCGAGGACCGCCGCCCGGCGCATGCGCCGCCTGATCAGCTCGATCCTGTCGCGCACCAGCGCCTGGGCGGCGGCCCGGCGTTCACCGTCCCCCTGGTCGGGAATCGCCATTCCACCTCCCGGGTCCGATTACCAGCCTGGCGTCAGGATGGTCATAAGGAGGTTGGACAAACTTATAGATATCCCTCCAATAACTCCTCAGTGCTCAACGATGTCCCTTTGCCGAAAGAAGAACTCCGACATGCCCGGCCGCGATCATCCACGGCTTCCGCGCCCCGCCGCGCCGAACGTCCGATACGCGGATCACAGGCGGTCGGCGCGGCCGCTCCCGCCGCTCCGGGAGCGGCCGCGCACATGAACCTTGACACGCACCCGCAACAAGTCCGTTATGTCCAGAGGTTGACCTTGAATGGCGATATGCGGGACCCTCCCTGAGGGTCCCGACCCGTCTCACCCGGAGCCGCCAATGAACAACCTGGCCTCTCCCGTACTCGTTGGACGCACCTCTGAGCTGCGGGTTCTGATCGAGGCGATGGCCCGCCCGCCGGCCGTGGTGCTGGTGGAGGGAGAGGCCGGCATCGGGAAGACCCGGCTCGTCCACGCCGCGCTGGACCGTCTCGTGTCCGGCGACCGGCCCGTCCTCCTCGGCTACTGCCACCAGATCCGCGAGCCCTTCCCGTACGGTCCCGTGGTGGAGGCGCTCCGCGAGGTCGCGGGCCGGCTGCCGGCGGCCGAGGTCCTCAACCCGGTCACCGGCGTGCTCCGCGACTACCTGCCCGAACTGTCGCACGCGCTCCCGCCGCCACCACCGCCGCTGAATGATCCGCGGGCCGAACGGCACCGGCTGTTCCGCGCGATGCGCGCCCTGCTGGCGGCCGTCGGACCGGCCCTGCTCGTGATCGAGGACCTGCACTGGGCCGACGACGGGACGCGGGACCTGCTGCGGTTCCTCGCCGACCAGCCGCCCGAGGGACTGACGGTGGTGGCGACCTACCGGCGGGAGGACCTGAACACGCCGGGCCTGCCGCTCGGCCGTGCCTACCGGCGCCCTCCGGGCACGACGAGCCTGGTGATACCGCTGCGGCCGCTGGACGCCCCGGAGGTGAACAGCCTGGCCTGCGCGCTGCTGGACCGCTCCGCACTGCCGCCCGCCTTCGTCGCGCGGCTGCACGAGCACACGGCGGGCATACCGTTCGTGGTGGAGGAGGTCGTCCGCTCCCTGCCCGACGCGGAGGGGCCCGAAGCGCTGGATCGCGCCGGGGTGCCGCTGCTGCTGCGTGAGGCGATGGCCGAGCAGATGGCCGGTCTGCCCGCGGCGGCGGTGAGCGCCGCGCAGGCGGCGGCGGTGCTGCGGCTCCCCGTGGACGAACGGCTGATCGCCGCGGTCAGCGGGGCCCCCGCCGGGCTGGGCCAGGCGCTGCGCGCCGGCGTGCTCCGTGAGCATCCCGGCGGCCGCTACGGCTTCCGCCACGCCCTCGCCCAGCAGGCCGTTTACGACGCGATCCCGGGTCCGGACCGCCGCCTGGCGCATGAGCGCGCGATGGCCGCGCTCGCGGCGGTGACCCCTCCGCCATTGGTCCAGCTGGCCTTCCACTCCCGGCAGGCCGGGGACATCGGCGCCTGGCTGCGCCACGGCAGAGCGGCCGCCGACCGGGCGGCCGCGCTCGGCGACACCGCCCTGGCGGTCGAGGTGCTCGACGGCATGCTCGCCGATCCCGACCTGCCCGCGCCCGAGCGCGGCCCCCTCTCGCTGGCGCTGAGCCGCCTGGCGGCGACCGGGCTGTCGTACCAGCGGGTGGTGCGGCTGCTGCGCCGCCTGCTGCGGGACGACTTCCTCGCCCGCGAGGTGCGCGGCGAGGCACGTCTCAACCTCGGACTGATGCTGTCCAACCAGGCGGGCGACATCCCCGCCGGACGCCCCGAGGTCCTGGCCGCCGTCGCCGAGCTGCACGACCGGCCGACGTTGGCCGCCCGCGGCTGGGCCAGCCTCGCGCTGCCGGAATGGGGGACCGAGTCGCTGGCGACGCACGCGGAGTGGATGGCCCGCGCCGAGGCGCTCGTCGCGATCACCGACGACCCGGAGCTGGCGGCAGCGGTCCTGGCCAACCGCGCCTCGTTCGAGATGTCGATCGGCTCCCGGGACGCGTTCGCCATCGCCGCCACGCTGCCCGTCTCCGACCCGTCCGTGGCGGTCCGGCGACAGGTCGCCCGCGGTTACTGCAACCTTCACGACTCGGCGACCACGCTGGGCCATTACACCGCGGCGGAGGAGTTCGGCAGGCAGGGGCGGCGGCTGGCCGCGGAGACGGGGGTGCTGTTCCCCGCCTACACCGTCGATGTCGCGACGGTCCGCAGGCGTTGGCTGACCGGCCGGTGGGAGGGGCTCCGTGACCAGGCGATCGCCCTGGTGGAGCTGGCCACGGAGGCCCCGCTGATCGCGGTGGACGCCTGGCTGGTGCTGGGGCTGCTCGCCCTGGCCACCGGTGAGTGGGAGGAGGCCCGCAAGTGCCTGTACAGCGCCGGCATGGACGCGCCGGACGCACGCTTCCTGCCGATCGCGGTGGCCGCCGCGGGCGGCCTGATAGAGCTGCACCTCGCCCGCGGCGCGCTGGAGGACGCGGTCACCGAGGCCGTGCAGGCGGCCGCCCGGATGCGCCGCAAGGGGGTGTGGGCCTGGGGCGCCGGCCTGATCCCCTCCGCCGTCACCGCGCTCGCCCAGGCCGGGCGCGTCCAGGAGGGGGCCGAGCTGGTGACCGAGTTCGCCGACGGGATCACCGGCCGTCTCGCCCCCGCCGCGCACGCCGCACTCGACCACGCCCGGGGCGCGCTGGTCGCCGACCGGCGGCCGGACGAGGCCGCGGACTTCTTCGCCCGCGCCCGGGAGGCGTACGCGGCCCTGCCCCAGCCCTACACCGCGGCGCGGGTGGGCGAGAGCGAGGCGCGCGCCAGGCTCGCCCTCGGCGACCGCTCCGCCGCCGCGGCCCTCGCCGAGACGGCGGAGCGGTTCGGCGAGCTCGGCGCCACCCACGACGCCGCGCGCTGCCGGCGCGCGCTGCGCGACCTCGGTGTGGAGTCCCCGCTGCCGCGGGGCCGCAAGGGCAACGCCGGCGCGCTGTCGCAGCGGGAGAAGGAGGTGGCCCGGCTGGTCGCGCTCGGCCGGACCAACCGGGAGATCGCCGACGTTCTGTTCCTGTCGACGCGCACGGTCGAGACCCATGTCGCCACCGTGCTGCGCAAGCTCGGCCTGCGGTCGCGCACCGAGGTCGCCCCGCCCGTCTGAACGCGCCCGGCCCGCGCGTCGCCCCGTCCGCCTCCGGGGACGGCACCCGTCCGTCGTCTCCGGCCCGGAGACGACGGACCGGAGACGACGGGGCCCCCGGGGCCGATCGCTCGGTCCCGGGGGCGTCTTCCGTTCGTGGGCCGGGCACTCAGACGGTGATGCTCCACCAGTCGAGTTTGCCGGTGTCTCCCGGATACAGGTCGTCGACCTCCAGGACCCACTGTCCGGCCGCCCGCTGAGCGACCGGGACCGTGTAGGTCCGTGTGCCGTACGGGGTGCAGATGTAGCCGCCGCTGGCCTGGAGCGGATACCACAGCCCGTTCGGGCCGCGGAGCCACAGTTGGAGGTCCTCGGCGCAGGGGTGGTTCATCGTGACGGTCACCTTGACGGGCGACGCCGCCGAGCCGGTCGCGGTGGAGGTGATCGGGCTCAGGACGGTGCCGTAGTCGTAGACGGTGTAGTCGGTGTCGTTGCGGAACGTGCGGCCACCCGAGGTGCCCTGCACGGTCAGCGTGTACGTCGAGGTGCGGGTGGCGGCCTCACCGGTGCCGGTCACCGTAACCTGGTAGGTGCCGGAGGGCGTCGCGGCCGTGGTGGCGATGGTGAGGGTGGACGAGCCGCCCGAGGTCACCGACGCCGGGTTGAAGCCGGCCGTGGCGCCGGTGGGCAGACCCGACGCGGACAGGCTGACCGTCTGCGCGGTGCCCGCCGTGGTGGCGGTGGAGACCGTGGCGGTGGCCGCCTGGCCCGCCTGGACCGTCCCCGAGGACGGGTTCATGGAGATCGAGAAGTCACGGCTCGTGGTGGTGCCCGTCGCGAGCTTCCAGATCGCGTACGCCGAGGCGTCGGCGGCCCGGTCCAGGACGGTGTCGTTGATGTTGCTCGTGGTGTCGCACGACTGGTGGTAGCAGGGGTCGTACGCCTGGCCCGCCGTACCGCCCCACTTGGCGGCCTGGGCCGAGGTCTTGGTGGCGCTGGCGCCGGCCGCCACGCCGGAGGTGGCGATCCCCGCGTTCCGGAACGGCGCGTCGTCGGACCGGTTGGCGCCCTCGGTGTTCTCCTCGGGCTGGAGGTTCAGGCCGTCGTAGAAGGCCTTGAGATACTGGGCCGCCTCGGTGTTGATGTTGTTGATGAAGTAGCCGCCGTTGGTCGAGGCCACCATGTCGTAGTTGTGGTAGACCTTGATCTTGCTGCGCTCGGTGGAGCTGAGCGAGTTGACGTAGAACTGGGCGCCGTTGAGGCCCTGCTCCTCGTCGGTCCACCAGCCGAACCGCACGTGCTTGGCCATCGTCGGGTTCTTCGCCGCCAGCGTCAGCGCGACCTCCAGCAGCGCCGACGAGCCCGAGCCGTTGTCGTTGATGCCCGGACCGGCCGAGACGCTGTCCAGGTGCGCTCCGGCCATGACGACCTGGTTCGCGTCTCCGCCGGGCCAGTCGGCGATCAGGTTCGGCCCGGCCCCGGAGGTGCAGACGGAGGTGCAGGACTGCCGCACCACGGTGTAGCCGGCGGCGGTGAGCTTCTGCTCGATGTAGGACACCGACGCGGTGTAGCCGGCGCCCGTGGACCTGCGGGTACCGCCGTTGGCGGTGGCGATGCTCTGGAGCTGCTGCAGGTGGGTCTTGACGTTGGCGAGGCTGATGTCCGGCGGGTCGGTCGGGGCGGGCCCCCCGTTGCCGACCGTCAGGGTGTAGGACGCCGTGTGCGTGCCCGACGTGGCGGAGCCGGTGACCGTGACGGTGTACGTCCCGGCCGGCGTCGACCCGGCGGTGCCGATGGTCATGGTGGAGGTGCCGCCCGAGGTCACCGACGCCGGGCTGAAGCTCGCGGTGGCGCCCGCCGGCAGGCCGGAGGCGGTGAGGGCGACCGCCTGCGCGCTGCCCGAGGTGGTCTGCGTGCCGACGGTCGAGGTGACCTGCTGGCCGGGCTGCGCCGTGCCCGCGGCGGGGCTCAGCGTCAGGGAGAAGTCGTTGCCCGTCGCGGCGCAGGTCGGCTCACCGGTCTGCACCGGCACGCTGACCGCGTTCCAGGCCGCCTTGGTGGCTGCGCACTCGGGGCTGCCGTCGCCGTACAGCTCGACCGCCGCCGACAGCGACGCCAGCCTGGCGTTGGTGTACTTCCAGGTCGAGGTCTTCCGCATCAGCGCGCCCATGAAGATCTTTCCGGCCTTCTGGATGCCGATGCCGGTGACCGAGGAGGGCCCGCCGGAGCAGATCGGGCTGTTCGGCTTGCCGCCGCCCGGCGCGGAGCCCTCGGCCAGCAGGTAGAACCAGTGGTTGAACGGGCCGGCCGCGGCGTGCACCTCGGTGCTCGAGATCGAGGAGGACCAGCAGTTGGGGTCGCCCACCTTGGACGGGTCGTACATGTACCGGATCGGGCCGTCGCCGACGAGGTCCACCTTCTTGCCGACCTCGTAGTCCGGCGGGTCGTTCGGGTTGTTGGCGTATGCCTCGGTGAGCGCGCCGAAGACGTCGCCGACGGCCTCGTTGAGGCCGCCGTTCTCGTTGCCGGAGCCGGTGCCACCGGGGGTGTTCTGGAAGATGGCGTGGCCGAACTCGTGGGCCACCACGTCGATCGACGTGGCCTGGCGCTGGTTGTCCTGCGTGTGGCCGAAGTTGGTGGTGCTGCCGTCCCAGTAGGCGTTGACGTCGCTGAGCCCGACCTTGGCCGGGAAGCCGCCGCCGCTGCCGTTGATGCCGTTGCGACCGAGCCAGTCGCGCAGCATGTCCCATTCCTTCTGCACCGAGTAGAGCGCGTCCACGCACGCGGTCTCCAGGTTCGTCCCGGAGCCGTTGCCCCAGGCGTCGTCGGTGCCGGTGTAGGCCGAGCCGTTCTGCCCGCCGCAGCGGATGCCGCTGCGGGTCGGGTCGGTCATCGAGTACGAGCTGCCGGAGCCGCTCGTGGAGATGGTGACCTGGCCGTAGTAGTAGCCGTTCCCGGTGCCCGCCCGCACCTCGTCGTAGGCGTCGGCGATCTCGCCGGTGCGCGCGTCGACGAACACGTGCTGCCTGCTCGGCTTGCCGCCGGCGACGCCGGAGACCAGGGCCTCCCATGCGAGGCGCGGCTTGGCGCCCCAGGCCAGGACCACCAGGCGCGGATCGGCGCTGTCGTCGACCCGGGTCAGCCGGCTCTTCGCCTTGGCACGGGCGTCCTCGGCGGTCACCTTCGGAGAGGTCGGCACCTTCGGGGTGGCGCCGGAGGCCGCCGCGGTGTCGCGCACCTTCCCCGCGGAGTCGGTGATCACGACCGCGTCGCCGCCCACCACGGGCAGCCCCTTGTAGGTGCGCTCGTAGACGACGGAGTACATGCCTTCGGAGCCCGGCACCACGGCGGTGCGCCGGTAGATCTCGTCGGGCCCCTTGCGCAGCTCGTCCAGACCGCTCGCGACGGCCTGGTCGGCGGCGGCCACGGCGAGCTGGGGCGGGTCGGCGAAGGAGCGGACGTGAAGAGAGCGGGCATGGTCGGCCGGTCCCGGGGAGGGTTTGGCGGCCGCCGGTGAGGAGGGTGCCACCGCGGCCACCACGGCCAGGCCGAGGGTGGCCGCGAGTACGGCTCTGCGTCTCACGCGTGTTCCTTTCGGTCGGTCTCCCGCGCCGCGGCCGCCCGCGCGCGGGCAGGGGAGGGCGGCGGCTCCGCAGGCGGGGATCACCCGGCGGCGGGGCACGGCGGGAGGCGAGGGGGTGAGGGAGACGGGGGGTGGAAAGGAGAGGGGCGGCGCGGTGCGGCGCCCCGTTCCGTGACCCTAGGTCCGCGGTCGGGCGCCGAACATCCGTAGCGGCATCCGTATGCCTACCGAAAAAGCGGGCGGGAGCATGGCGGCGGGCGAAGCCCGGAGACCCGCAGCCGCAGACCCGGAGCCGGACCCGGACCCGGAGCCGGAGCCGGAGCCGGAGCCGAGGATCATCGAGCCAGGGGATCATCGGGCCGGAGCCCCCGGACCGGAGCCCCCGGACCGGGATCTCCGGGTCGAGGCGAAGCCTTCCGGCCGGGGCGAGGCCGTACCGGCGATGCGGTCCCGGGGGCCGAAGCCGTACGCTCTCGTCATGCTGAACACCCGCTACGCGCGCTCTGGAATGGTCTGCACGGTCGATCACCTCGCCTCGGGGGCGGGACTGGCGATGCTGGAGCGGGGCGGCTCGGCGGCCGACGCGGCGATCGCGGCCAACGCCGTGCTGGCGGTGACCGCGCCTCACCTGTGCGGGCTGGGCGGCGACCTGTTCGCGCTCGTCCACGACGGCCCCGGGGCTCCGGCGGCGCTCAACGCCTCAGGCCGGGCGGGTTCCGGCGCCGACCCGGACCGGTTGCGCGCCGAGGGGCACGAGCGGATGCCGCACCGCGGGGACATCCGCTCCGTCCCGGTGCCCGGCTGCGCCGACGGCTGGCTGGCTCTGCACGAGCGGTACGGCAGGCTGACCATGACCGAGGTGCTGGCGCCCGCGATCGAGCACGCCCTCGCCGGATTCCCCGCCTCCCCGCTGATGGTGCCGTCCCTGGAGACCGTCGGCCCCCTGCACCACGACTTCGCCACCGCCCGCCGTACCGGGGACCTGATCAGGCGGCCCGGCGTGGCGCGAGCGATGGAGGCCCTCGCCGAGGGGCGCGAGGGGTTCTACCTCGGCGAGTTCGGTGAGGGACTGATCGCCCTCGGCGAAGGCGAGTACACCGAGGACGACCTGGCCAGGGACAACGCCGACTGGGTCGAGCCGCTCAGGGTCCGCGCGCTGGGCCACGACATGTGGACCGCGCCGCCGAACTCCCAGGGCTACCTGCTGCTGCTCGCACTGGCCGTCGCCGAGGAGCTCGACCTGCCCGCCGACCCGACCGACCCCGTCTGGGCGCACCTGCTGGTGGAGGCCGCGCGGGTGGCCGGGCACGACAGGCCCGACGTGTTGTTCGAGGGCTGCTCCGTCGAGACGGCGCTCGCCTCGGCCGCCGAACGCCGGAAGATGATCGACCGGAACAGGAGGGTCGCGGTGCGTGACCTCACCTCCTCCGGCGACACCACCTACCTGTGCGCGGTGGACCGCGAGGGCATGGGCGTCTCGCTGATCCAGTCCAACGCCTCCGGCTTCGGCAGCTACATCTTCGAGCCGCACACCGGCATCAACCTGCAGAACCGCGGCATCGGCTTCTCCCTGGAGCCCGGCCATCCCGCCGAGTACGGTCCCGGCCGCCGACCGCCGCACACCCTCGTCCCCGCGCTGATCACCCGGACCGACGGGTCGCTGCGCTCGGTGGTGGGCACCATGGGCGGCGACGCCCAGCCGCAGATCCTGCTGCAGATCATCACCCGCCTGCTGGTCCACGACCAGGCCCCCGGGCAGGCCGTCGCCGCCGCCCGCTGGCGGCTGGCCTCGGGCGGCACCGGCTTCGACACCTGGCTCGCCCCCGACCACGCGACGGTCGAGGTGGAGGAGGGCGCCCCGTGGGGCGGGGGCCTGGGCGAGCGCGGCCATCCCGTCCGCTCCGCGCCGTACGGATCGTCGTTCGGCCACGCTCACCTGATCGACGTGCTGCCCTCGGGCATCCTCGCCGGGGCGGCGGACCCGCGCTCGATCATCGGGGCCGCCGCGGGCGTCTGACCGCGCCTCGCGCCGCGAGCGGCGCGGCCGGCGCCGGAGGAGCGGCCGGCGCCGGAGGAGTGGTCAGCGCCGGAGGAGTGGTCAGCGCCGGAGGAGTGCGGCCAGGGCGTGCAGGTCGTCGACGACGTGGTCGGCCTCGGCCGCCTCGGGCCGGGCGGCGTGCAGGTGGCCCCACGGGCCGCGGCGGATCAGCGCGGTCCGCATGCCCGCCGCGCCGGCCGGGCGGACGTCGTTGTCGAGCCGGTCGCCCACGTAGAGGATCTCCTCCGGCTCGCGGCCCGACACCGCGACGACCTTGGCGAAGAACTCCGGGGCCGGCTTGGCCACGCCCCAGCCGTCGGAGGTGTGGATCGCGTGGACCGGCAGGTCCATCGCGGTCAGCGCGTCGTACGCCTGCGGAGGCTGGTTGCCCGCGATGATCAGCTCGTACCCGAGGTCGCGGAGCGCGGCCAGGCCGGGCCGTACGTCGGGGTAGAGGTCGTCGGCGTCGAAGTTCACCCGGAGCCCGTCGGGGTCGTCGCGCTTCCACGCCTCCTGCTCGGCCTCCAGGTCGAAGCCTGGCCGCAGCAGCTCGAAGACGTCGGAGTGCGGCCGGTCGAGGGCGGCCATGCCGCCCAGCATGCCGAGCAGCGTGAACCGGGTGACTCCGAGCCGGTCGGCCCAGCGCGACCAGATCCGCGTCTCGTCGATCAACGTCTCCCCGACGTCGAACACCACCGCCCGAACCATGACATATCCCCTTTCGACAGGCCGGACCGATCCTAGACGAGCGGGCATCGGGTCGTTCGTCTAGGAGAACGGCGGTTGCCCCATCATCGCCGATCGCCCCGCCGCCGCCGGTCGCCTCCTCGCTGCCGGCCGCACCGTCACCGCCGGCCGCCTCCTCGCCGCCGGCCGTATCGTCACCACCGGCCGTACCGCGCCTTCACCGCGCGCCGGGCCTCACGGCGGCGGACCGGTGACGAGCACGCGCGGCTCCCTCCCCGGCACGCCTTCCGGAGGGCGCTCCCCGCGCCGCGGAGGAGTTCCGCGATCCGCCCGGAATGATCTCCCGCGGAATGTCAAGAACGCGTCAGCGGCTCCGACCTACCGGCGGGAGTGCCCACCGGGGCGCTCTCCGCACACGACAGAGGAGCACGGCATGCGCAAGATCATCTACTGGGTCCACGCGTCGCTCGACGGCCACATCGAGGGGCCGAACGGCGAGTTCGACTGGGCCGCCATGGGACCGGAGCTGTCCGCCCACTCCATGGCACTCAGCGAGCGGGTGGACACCTTCCTCTACGGGCGCCCGGTGTGGGAGATGATGTCGGGCTTCTGGCCGCACGCGGAATCGATGTCGGACGATCCGCACGACCTGGCGTTCGCCCCCATCTGGCGGAGGACCCCGAAGATCGTCTTCTCCACGACCCTCGAAGCGGCCGACTGGGACGCCCGGGTCATCGGCGGCGACCTCGCCGGGGAGGTCACCGCGCTGAAGCGGCAGCCGGGCCGGGACATGCTGCTCAACGGCGGCGCGAGCCTCGGAGCCGCCCTCGGCGGGCTCGGCCTGATCGACGAGTACCAGGTCATCGTCCACCCGGTCGTCCTCGGCGGCGGCAGGCGGTTGTTCCCCGAGACGAAGGACCGCCTCGGTCTGCGGCTCATCGAGTCGCGGATCCTCGACTCGCGGGCCGTCCTGCTCCGCCATGAGCCCGCCGCGCCCTCCGAGTGACAGGGACGCGCGTCGGCGGCGTGACGGGGCGGGCCGGGGTGTCCTGTTAGCGTGACGGGGTGAGCAAGGTCTTCCTGGAGCCGTCCGAGTGGTACGCCACACTGCCCAGCGTGTTCACCTCGGCCGCCGTGCTGGTCACCGACGCCGACGACCGGGTCCTGCTGGTCAAGCCGAACTACCGGCCGGGCTGGAGCCTTCCCGGCGGGATCGTCGAGAACGGTGAGGCGCCGCACGACTGCGCCGCGCGCGAGGCGATGGAGGAGCTGGGCGTGCCGGTCGAGGTGGGCGGGCTGCTCGTGGTGCACTGGTCGCCCCCGGCCGGGGACCGCCCCCGCTCCATGGTGAACTTCCTGTTCGACGGCGGCGTGCTGGACGACCCGTCGCGCATCCGGCTGCAGGCCGACGAGCTGGACGACGCGGCGTTCCTGGCCTGGGACACCGCCGTCACACTGCTGCCGGAGGTCAGCGCGCCGCGCCTGCCCGCCGCCCGCCTGGCCCGCCGCGAGCGGCGCGCCGTCTACCTCCCCGGCGGCGCCCCCACGGGCGGGTGAGCCGTCCCACCCGCCCGGCCGGCGGATGCCCCCACCGGTCCGGACGGCCGGCTTGACCGTCTGCCCGGAGACCAGGTCCAGGACTCCCGGGGCATGGCGGCGAGGCGGATAACCATCACGCATACCTCGCATCCCCTGGACGACTCCATGGAATACTCAGAGTGTGTGTTCGACTACGAAGGGACATGAGCCATGGTGGTGACGGCACGCGGTGATCTTTTCTCCTACGCCCTGCGGGGCGCACGGCCCCCTCGCACGGTGAGGGAGTTCCGCGACGCGCTCCCCCCCGAGCTCCCCGCGCGGACGGAGATCATCCACGGCAACCTGATCATCAGCGCCTCCGACCGCACGATACGGAAATTCCTCGCATCCCTCTCCTCTGACATCCCCCTGCGCACAGAGATCATCGACGGGAACCTGATCGTGAGCCCTCTCGGAACCCCCCGGCACGCTCGCATCGCCCTGCAGCTCACCTTCGCCCTGCATCCCCTTCTGGAGAAGCACGGATGGGAGAGCTTCGCCGGAAACGTCGACATCTGCATCGAAGGGCCCCGCGACACCATGGCCCCCGACTACTGCATCGTGCCGCTGAATGCCCCCCTGTGGGGCGACCGGGAGATCCTCTCCTCTGGGGTGATCATGGTGGCCGAGGTCGTCTCACCGGGAAGCGCTCACACGGACCACCACGCCAAGCCCCGTATCTACGCCGGCTGCGGCATCCCGATCATGATGATCATCGACCCGGTCACCTCCCCGCCGGCGGTCACCGTCCTCAGCGACCCCGAGGACGGCGCCTACCGGACCGCCGTGCACGCCGAGCTGGGCAAGCCGGTCCGCATCCCCGCCCCCGTCGACTTCGACCTGGACACCTCGATCTTCCTTCCCGCCTGAGAAGGCGGGCCCCGCTCAGAGGCGTTCCATGGCCTTGCGGATGCGCTTGTCGGAGATCGGGTACGGCGTGCCGAGGGTCTGCGCGAAGTAGCTGACCCGCAGCTCCTGGATCATCCACCGGATCTCCCGGACGTCGTCGTCCGCGCGGCGGGCCGGGGGCAGCTTCTCCACCAGCTCGTGGTATTCGTCCTCGAGGTCGTGGATCTTGTACATCCGCTCCTCGTCGCGGAACGGGTCGTCGGCCATCTTCTCCAGCCGCCGCTCCGCCGCCCTGAGGTAGCGCAGCAGGTCGGTCAGGCGTTTGTGGCCGGTGGCGGTGACGAACCCCGGGTAGACCAGGTCGCCCACCTGGTCGCGGACGTCCTCGACCGCGGGGGTGGAGCGTGCCTCGGCCAGGCGGCTGGAGACGGCGTGCCAGACGGCCAGGATGTCCCGGACCCGGGAGACCACCTCCTCGGTGGTGTCGAACAGCTCGGCACGGACCTTGTCGTGCAGGGCGGTGAAGGCCGGCCCGTCCCAGACCGGCCCGCCGTACTCGCTCATGAGCCGGTCGGCGGCGCAGGCGACGCAGTCGTCGAAGAGGGCGACGGCGCCGGCGTGCGGGCTGCGGCTGAGGGCGAGCTTGGCCTGGTTGTCCAGGCGGCCGAGCACCTGCTTGGCCGGAGAGGGTGTGTTCAGCAGCAGCAGCCTGCGGGTGCCCTCCCACATGGCGCGGCGCTGCTCGGTCTCGGTCTCGAACATCCGCACGGCCACGGTCGCGCCCTCGTCGGCCAGCGCCGGGTACGCCTTCATCCGGCGCTGCTCGAACGTCTTCGGCAGCTCCCCCAGACTCCAGGTGGTCAGGCCCGACTTCTCCAGCCCGTCGGCGGCCCGGGAGAGGGTCTGGCGGAGCCGGGGGGCGAGCCGCCGCTTGAGGTCGGCGAGGTCCTTGCTCTCAGTGATCTTCTTCTTACGGCCGTCGACGACCCGGAAGGTGATCCGCAGGTGGTCGGGGACCTGGTCGAGCCGCCACGCCTCGCGAGGCACCCACACGCCGGTGAGGGCGGCCAGTTCCCGCTCCAGCACCGTCAGCAGCGGCTCCCGGGTGGGCTCTGCCCGCTGGAGCACCTGCTTGGCGTAGTTGGGGGCGGGCACGAAGTTGCGGCGGATCTCCTTGGGCAGGGACCGGATGAGCGCGGTGAGCAGTTCCTCGCGCAGGCCGGGGATCTGCCAGTCGAAGCCGTCGGGGTTGACCTGGTTGAGCAGGGCCAGCGGGATGTGCGCGGTGACGCCGTCGGCGTCGGCTCCGGGCTCGAACTGGTAGGTCAGCGGGAAGCGCAGGCTCCCCTGGCGCCAGACGTCGGGGTAGTCGCGCTGGCTGACGTCGCCCGCCGCGTCGCTGATCAGCATCGACTTCTCGAAGCTGAGCAGGTCGGGCTGGTCGTTCCTGACCTTCTTCCACCAGGAGTCGAAGTGGCGGCCGGAGACGACGTCGGCCGGGATGCGCTGCTCGTAGAAGTCGAACAGGGTCTCGTCGTCCACGAGGATGTCGCGGCGGCGGGCCCGCTCCTCCAGCTCCTCGACCTCCGACAGGAGTTTGCGGTTCTCCTTGAAGAAGGCGTGGTGGGTCTCCCAGTCGCCCTCGACCAGGGCGTGCCGGATGAACAGCTCGCGGCTCAGCTCGGGGTCGATGCGGCCGTAGTTGACCTTGCGCTGCGCCACGATGGGCACGCCGTACAGGGTGACCTTCTCGTACGCCATCACCGCGCCCTGGTTCTTCTCCCAGTGCGGCTCGGAGTAGGTGCGCTTGACGAGGTGCTGGGCCATCGGCTCGACCCACTCGGGCTCGATCTTGGCGTTGACCCGGGCCCACAGGCGGGAGGTCTCCACCAGCTCGGCGGACATCACCCACAGGGGCTGCTTCTTCGCCAGCGCCGACCCGGGGAAGATCGCGAAGCGGGCGTTCCGCGCGCCGATGTACTCGGTCATCGGGCGGCGGGGGCCGTCCGCGCCCTTCTTGTCGACGTCCTTGACGCCGACGTGCGACAGCAGGCCGGACAGCAGGGAGACGTGGATCTTCTGCTCGTCGCCGGGGACGCCGTTCAGGGTGACGCCGAGGGACTTCGACATCTGGCGGAGCTGGCCGTAGACGTCCTGCCATTCGCGGACCCGCAGGTAGTTGAGGAAGTCGGCCTTGCAGAGCCGCCGGAACGCGCTGGAGGACAGCTCCTTCTGCTGCTCCTGCAGGTGGTTCCAGAGGTTCAGGTAGGAGACGAAGTCCGACTCCTTGTCGGCGAACCGGCGGTGCTTCTCGTCGGCGGCCTGCTGCTTGTCGGCGGGACGCTCGCGCGGGTCCTGGATGGACAGCGCGGCTGCGATGACCATGACCTCGCGGACGCAGCCGTTGCGGTCGGCCTCGATGACCATGCGGGCCAGGCGGGGGTCCACCGGCAGGCCGGCCAGTTTGCGGCCGAGCGGGGTGATCTCCCGGGCCTTGTCGAACGCGCCCAGCTCCAGCAGCAGGTCGTAGCCGTCCCTGACCTGGCGCTGGTCCGGCGGCTCGACGAAGGGGAAGGCGCCGATGTCGCCCAGGCCGATGGAGGTCATCTGCAGGATGACCGAGGCGAGGTTGGTGCGCAGGATCTCCGGGTCGGTGAACTCCGGCCGGGAGACGAAGTCCTCCTCGCTGTAGAGGCGGATGCAGACGCCCTCGGAGACGCGGCCGCAGCGGCCCTTGCGCTGGTTGGCCGACGCCTGGGAGATCGCCTCGATGGGCAGCCGCTGGACCTTGGTGCGGTGGCTGTAGCGGGAGATCCGGGCGAAGCCGGGGTCCACGACGTACTTGATGCCGGGGACGGTCAGCGAGGTCTCGGCGACGTTGGTGGCCAGCACGATGCGGCGGCCGGAGTGGCGCTGGAAGACCCGGTGCTGCTCGGCGGCCGACAGCCGGGCGTACAGCGGCAGCACCTCGGCGTCCTTGCGTTTGGACAGGGCGTCGGCGGTGTCGCGGATCTCCCGCTCGCCGCTGAGGAAGACGAGGATGTCGCCCGGCCCCTCGGCGCACAGCTCGTCCACGGCGTCGCTGATCGCCTGGATCTGGTCGTCGTCCTCCTCCACCGGCCGGTAGCGGACCTCGACGGGGTACGTACGGCCGGACACCTCCACGATGGGGGCGTCGCCGAAGTGCCGGGAGAACCGCTCGGGGTCGATCGTGGCCGAGGTGATGACGATCTTCAGGTCGGGCCGGCGAGGCAGGAGCTGCTTGAGGTAGCCGAGGATGAAGTCGATGTTGAGGCTGCGCTCGTGCGCCTCGTCGATGATGAGCGTGTCGTACTGGGCGAGGTCCCGGTCGCCCTGCAGCTCCGCCAGCAGGATGCCGTCGGTCATCACCTTGACGAGCGTGCCGTCGCTCACCTGGTCGGTGAAGCGCACCTTGTAGCCCACGGCCTCGCCGAGCGGGGTGTCCAGCTCCTCGGCGACGCGTTCGGCGACGGTCCGGGCGGCGATCCGGCGCGGCTGGGTGTGCCCGATGAGGCCCTTGACGCCCCGGCCCAGCTCCAGGCAGATCTTCGGCAGCTGGGTGGTCTTGCCGGAGCCGGTCTCACCGGCGACGATCACGACCTGGTGGTCGCGGATCGCCTCCAGGATGTCGTCCCTGCGGCGGCTGACCGGCAGGCTCTCCGGATAGGTGATCGCGGGCACGCCCGCGCGCCGCTCGGCGACCCGGCGCTCGGCCTTCTCGATGTCGGAGGTGATCTCCGCGGCGATCTTCTGCTGCGCGGCGCGGTTCCTGACCTTGCGGGCACCGTCGAGCCGGCGCCGCAACCGGCGCTGGTCACGCAGAGTGAGTTCGGGCAGGCGCGCGTGGAGCTGAGCGAGCGGAGATGTCAAAGGAGGCGTTCCCATACTGCTTCCAGAGTACTTTCAGCCCGAAGTTCCGGAGCCGACCGCCCATCGTGCCCGACCGCCCGCCGCGCCCGCATCCCAATATCCCGGCGCCCCTTCTCCCGGGCTGGAGACGTCCGGGAGAAGGGGCGGGTCTCCGGACCTCCTCGGGTCGGGAGACGCCTGGGAAAAGGGCGGGTCCCCGGACGTCCTCGGTCCGGAGACGCCCGGGAAAAGGGGCGGGTCCCCGGCCGCCGAGGCGGCCGGGGACCCGGGTGAGAGGGATCAGGAGGAGGCTAGTTGATCGCCGGGTAGGCGTTCTTGAGCAGCTCCTGGAACTGGGCGGAGAACCACTGGCCGGAGATCGGCGCGTTCGGCAGGGCACCGCTCAGGTTGTTGCCGTTGCGCGCGTTGCCGGTGTAGGTCGGGTCGCACATCCGGTCGAAGCCCTTGCCCTCGTCGTTGGGGATCGCGGAGCTGGAGCCGTCGGACTCGCCCGGAGGCTTGATCCAGACGTAGGCGTCGAGGCCGGGGGCGGGGTTGGCCTGCGGGCGCTCACCGAGGCCGGCGCCCTTCTGGTTGCACCAGTTGCCGGCGTGGATGCGCCGGTCGACCCGCGACTGGTCGACGAAGGTGTTGACGTCGGTGGAGGTGCTGGGCGCGGCCGGACGGGCCGAGCCGCCCCAGCCGTTGCGGGAGGTGTCGATCAGCATGCCGAGGGTGGACTTGAAGCCCTTCTGGATGAGCAGGTTCCGGAATGCCTGGGCGTAGCTGAGCTCGTCGACGTAGAAGTTCCAGTCGACCCACTTCGACTGGCGGACGGTCTGGCCGTTCACCGTCGTGTTGATGGTGAAGTGGGGCTCCTTCAGCGCCGAGTAGTTGGCGGTGTTGGTGATGAAGCCGTCCACGCTGTCGAAGCCGGCGGCGGTGCCGGAGACGGTGCTGGCGAACAGGTCGGCCGAGGGGCCGAAGTTGGTGTCCCAGCCCAGCCAGCCGTGGTGACCGGCGTCGACGTAGGTGTAGACGTTCTTGATCGCGTGGAGCTTGTCCAGCGCGTAGCGGACGCCGTCGACGTAGGCGCCGCTCGACTTGGCCTCCTGGCAGTCAGGCACGTTGAGGTTGGTGACCAGGTTCGGCAGCGAGTCGATCTCGACGATCGACACGATCCGCAGGGCCGCGTACTTCGGGTCCTTCATGATCGCGGCGATCGGGTCGATGTACTCGGTCTTGTAGCGGGTCAGGCCGTTCTGGGAGATGCGCAGCTCGCCGTTGGAGGCCAGCGCCGAGCAGTCGCGGTTCGGCAGGTTGTAGATGACGAACTGGACCGTCAGCGGCTTGCTGCCGTTGGCCGCGTCCTGCTTGACCGCCTCGTCGAGGTGGGCGCGCAGGCCCTTGGCCGAGGAGGTTCCCTCGATGGCGGCGATGCGGTCCAGCCACACGCCGGTCGAGATGTCGGCCACGGCGGCGCCGCCCGGCTCGGCCTTGGCCTTGGACGACCAGTCGGGGTTCACGTAGCCGGTGGCCCCGGCGTAGGGGTTGTCGACGTGCTCGCCGGGCGGCGGCGTGGTGACGTCGTCGTCGTCCTCGGTCGCGGTGACGGAGGCGCCGGTGTGGCCGGTGGCCGCGGCGGAGATGGTGGCGGTGCCGTTGACCTGGTCGCTGTCCTGGGCCGCCGAGACCGTCACGTTCTGCGCCGTGTTCCAGTTGCTGGGCGTGAAGGTCAGCGTGGACGGCGTGATCGTGATGTCGGTGTCACCCGTCTTGGTCAGGTTGACCGTGACGTTGGAGGTGGGAGCCGCGCTGAGCCTGAAACCGACCGTCTTGGAGCCGCCCTCGGGCACGGTGACCGCGGTCGAGGTGGCGATGATCGACGGGGTTCCGGTCCCGCCGCCGACGGTGAAGGGCACCGCGGCGGTCTCCTTGGACAGCGCCGGGGAGGCGTTGTCGTAGGCCTTGGCCTTGGCGGTGTGGCTGCCGGCCCCCACGTTCGCCGCCGAGAAGCTGTACGGGGCGGTGGTGTCGGTGTTGACCAGGGTGTCGTCGATGTAGAACTCGACCTTGCTCACCCCGCCGTCGTCACTGGCCGTCGCCGCGAGCGGCACGGCCGAGCCCGCCGGGATGGAGGCGCCGCTGGCCGGGCTGGTCAGGCTCACCGTGGGCGGCTGGTTGGTCGGGGTGGTCCCGCCGCAGGTGACGCCGTTGACCGTGAAGGAGGTGGGCTTGGGGTTGCTCCCGCTCCACGATCCGTTGAAGCCGATGCTGGTCGACGCGCCGGTGGCGAGGCTGCCGTTCCAGTCGATGTTCTTCGCGGTGACCTGGTTGCCGCTCTGGCTCCAGGTGGCCGACCAGCCCTGCTGCACCTGCTGGGTGCCGGGGAAGGCGAAGCCGAGGGTCCAGCCGTTCAGCGGGTCACCGAGGTTCTTCAGGTTGATGTTGGCGGTGAAACCGCCCTGCCACTCGTTGGTGGTGTAGGTGACGTCGCACGAGACGGCGGCGTGCGCCGTCGCGGCCGGGCCGGCGGCCAGGCCTGCGGCGGCCACCAGCAGGGCCGTCGAAGTCGCGGCCCGGTGCAACCAGGCGCGGCGACGCGGATGAGAGCTCATTCTCGATCATCTCCAGGACGTGGGTGGGAGCGCTCCCATAGTCCGGAGGTTTCGGGAATGTGTACAGGGTGTTGCACGGCGGAGACGGCCCGCCAGAGCCGTCCCCGCCGCTGACCTCACCGAACGCCCTTCGGGTCCGATGAAAGTTTCAGCCGTCTACGCCTTCACCGCCGCCATGGCGGCCCCCACGATGCCCGCCTCGTTCAGCAGGGCCGCCGGGACGACCGGGGTGCGCAGCCGTACCTTGGGCAGAAACTTCTCCGACTTCTTGCTGACCCCGCCGCCGACCACGATCAGCGCCGGGGAGAACAGCATCTCCACGTGCCGCAGGTACTCCTCCACCCGCTCGGCCCACTTGTCCCAGCTCAGGTCGTGCGCCTCGCGCGCATGGTCGGAGGCCCGCCTCTCGGCCTCCTTGCCGTGGAGCTCCAGGTGCCCGAGCTCGGTGTTGGGCACCAACCGGCCGTCGGCGAACAACGCGCTGCCGATCCCGGTGCCGAACGTCAGCATCAGCACCACCCCGGCCGTCTCCCTGGCCGCGCCGTGCGTCATCTCGGCCACCCCGGCCGCGTCGGCGTCGTTGAGCACCGTCACGGGCAGGCCCGTGGCCTTGGCGAACAGAGCCCGCGCGTCCAGGCCGATCCACGACCGGTCCACGTTGGCGGCCGACATCGTGACCCCGTCGACCACGACCCCGGGAAAGGTGATCCCGACCGGCCCCGTCCACGCGAAGTGCCCGGTGATCTGCGCGACCACCTCGGCGACCGCCTCCGGCGCGGCGGGGTCCGGGGTCGGGACGCGCAGCCGGTCCCGGGTCAGCCGCCCCGTCGCGACGTCCACCGGGGCGCCCTTGATCCCCGAACCTCCGATGTCGATTCCCAGCGCCTCCATGGCGTCACCTCCCTGCCGGGCTCCCTTCCCCGCGGCGGGCGGGTGATGCCCGCCCGCCGCCGCCTGTCCGGGTGACCGCGGTCGCCGGCCTCCGGGCACGGGAGCGGTCCGCGGGCCGCGTCGGTCACCGGACCGGCGGGACCCCCGGTCCCCGAGCGCGGGAGCCGTGCCCGTACCGGCCACCGGTGGTGTCAAGGCCGCTGATACTCGTCTGCAGGTGCGGTCAAGCCCGCTGAAAGCACGTCATAACACACTGCGTGCACCACCTCAGGAAAGGACCGCTCCGATGACCGCCACCCGTCTCCTCACCGGCCTCGCCCTCGCCGCCGCCGCCGTGCTCTCGGCCGTCTCGCTTCCCCCTGCCGCCCAGGCCGCCCAGGTCACCGCCCCCGCCGACACCGGAGCCGCGGCCCCGGCCACCGTCTGGGGCCCCCGGTACTCCCCGGGGCGCGGGGCCAAGGCCTCCGGCTCCCTGCGCGCCACCGGCGAGGACCACGCCGACATCCCCGCCGCCGAGACCGTCCGGATCTCCGGGCGCGTCCAGGACCTGACCCGCGCGAGCTCGACCTGCGGCCTGGCGGTCTTCCGGATCACCTACCGGACGCCCGGCGGGGACCTGCCCTTCACGCACCGGACCGTCCGCGACTGCTCGTACGGCACGCCGAAGTCGTTCACGTTCGACCACCACGACGTCTACCAGGTGGAGCTGAAGGTCTGTTCCGAGGCCAGGTCGGCCCAGCCGTCGATCAACTGCCTCTACGCCGGCACCTGGAAGGTGCTCTACCTGTCGCGCTGACCTCCCGCGCCCGGCCGTTCCGTGATCCGGCCCGCCTCGACGTGGATGTGCCGGGCGGTGTGGACCGCCTCCAGCATCCGCCGGTCGTGGGTGACGAGCAGGAGTGTGCCGGGGTAGGCGGCGAGCGCCGACTCCAGCTGCTCGATCGCGGACAGGTCGAGGTGGTTGGTCGGCTCGTCGAGGACCAGGAGGTTGACGCCCCGGCCCTGGAGCAGCGCCAGGGCGGCGCGGGTCCGCTCCCCCGGCGACAGCGTGGCCGCCGGGCGCAGCACGTGCGCGGCACGCAGCCCGAACTTCGCCAGCAGCGTCCGCACGTCGGCGGGCGTCATCTCCGGTACGGCGGCGCCGAAGGCGTCCACCAGCGGCTCGTCGCCCAGGAACAGCCCCCGCGCCTGGTCCACCTCCCCGACGACCACGCCGGGGCCGAGCGAGGCGTGGCCCTCCTGGAGGGGGAGCCGCCCGAGGAGCGCGCCGAGCAGGGTGGTCTTGCCCGAGCCGTTCGCGCCGGTGATCGCCACCCGCTCGGCCCAGCCGATCTGCAGGTCCACCGGCCCGAGGGTGAACCCGCCGCGCCGGACCACCGCGCCGCGCAGCGTGGCGACGACCGCCCCGGACCGGGGGGCCACGGCGATCTCCATCCGCAGCTCCCACTCCTTGCGGGGCTCCTCGACCTCCTCCAGCCGCTCGATCATCCGCTCGGTCTGGCGGGCCTTGGCGGCCTGCTTCTCGGTCGTCTCGGTGCGGAAGTTCCGGCCGACCTTGTCGTTGTCGGTGGCCTTGCGCCGCGCGTTCTTGACGCCCTTCTCCATCCAGGCGCGCTGCGTCAGGGCCCGCTGCCGCAGGGCGGTGACGGTGCCCTCGTACTCGTCGTAGGCGTCGCGGGCGCGCTGCCGGGCGATCTCCCGCTCGGCGAGGTAGCCGTCGTAGCCGCCGCCGTAGGAGCGGACCTGCCGCTGGGCGAGGTCGAGCTCCACGACCCGGTCGACCGTCCTGGCGAGGAACTCGCGGTCGTGGCTGACCAGGACCGTCCCGGCGCGCAGGCCGGCGACGAAGCGTTCGAGCCGTTCCAGGCCGTCGAGGTCGAGGTCGTTGGTGGGCTCGTCCAGCAGGAAGACGTCGTAGCGGCTGAGCAACAGGGACGCCATCCCGGCCCGGGCGGCCTGCCCGCCGGAGAGCGCCGCCATCGGCAGGCCGAGGTCCACCGTCAGGCCGAGCTCGGCGGCGACCTCCCCGGCCCGGTCCTCCAGGTCGGCCCCGCCCAGGGCCAGCCACCTGTCCAGGGCGACGGCGTACTCGTCGTCGGCGCCGGGCCGCCCCTCGACGAGGCCCTCGGTCGCGGTGTCGAGGGCGCGCTGCGCGGCGGCCACCCCGGTCCGCCTGGCCAGGAACGCGGCGACCGTCTCGTCCGCCCGGCGCTCACGCTCCTGGGGGAGGTAGCCGACGGACGCGGTGGGCGGGCTCAGCCGTACGGTGCCGTGCTCGGGCGGCAGCAGCCCGGCCAGGATCCGCATCAGGGTGGACTTGCCGGCCCCGTTCACCCCGACCAGGCCGACCACGTCGCCCGGGGCGACGACGAGGTCCAGGCCGGAGAACAGGGCGCGGTCACCGTGGCCGGCGGCGAGGTCCTTCGCGACGAGGGTGGCGCTCATGACGGCAACGCTATCGGCCACGCCGTCCGGACCTCTCCACGTTTTCCGACCGTACGGCGCCGCCGGACCCCTTCCGCGCCCGGCAGAACCCGCCGCTTGGGACCTTCCGCCCCTCCGAACACTCCCTAGAAGATTTCGTAAATTCCGCTGATTTCGGGAGATGGCGCACTACGCTCTGCCTAAAGATCTTCACACGGGATCTTTCGGGGCTTTCGGGCGGAGGCGGGGCATGGCAGATGAAGAGTGGGCACGCCGCGGAATCGACGTCAACACTCCCAGCGTCGCCCGCCTGTACGACTACTACCTGGGCGGCAAGGACAACTTCGCCTCCGACCGCGCCGCGGCCGAGGAGATCCTCACGGTCGCCCCCGAGGTGCGCACGGCCGCGCGGGAGAACCGCGCCTTCCTCGGCCGGGCGGTCAGGTTCCTCGCCGGCCAGGGAATCCGGCAGTTCCTGGACATCGGCACCGGCCTGCCCACGCAGGGCAACGTCCACGAGGTGGCCCGGCAGATCGCACCGGACTCCCGCGTCGCCTACATCGACAACGACCCGATCGTCCTCACCCACGCCAGGGCGTTGCTGCAGGAGGACCAGCGCCGGGTCATCGTCACCCCCGGCGACCTGCGGACCCCCGAGAGCATCCTCAAATCTCCGGAGATCCAGGACCATCTCGACTTCTCCCAGCCCATGGCCGTGCTACTCGTGGCGGTCATGCACTTCATCACCAAGGCCGACGATCCCCGCCGCATCGTGGCCACACTGCGCGACGCCCTGCCCTCCGGCAGCCACCTGGTGCTGTCCCACGGCACCCGCGACTCCCGGATCGAGGCCGTGGACAAGGGCACCAGCGTCTACAAGCGGGCCAACTCCCCCCTCGTCCTGCGGTCCCGCCAGGAGATCACCGAGCTGTTCGACGGATTCGACCTGCTGGAGCCGGGGGTGGCCTGGCTGCCGGAGTGGCGGCCGGAGGACCCCGCGCTCCACGAGGACCCCTCACGGTCACTGATCCTCTGCGGGGTGGGGAGAAAGCCCTGATGGCGGTCGGCTTCGGGCTGGCGGTGCCGCAGTACGGCCGATTCGCCCGCCCCGAGGCGGTGGTCGCCGTCGCCCGGGAGGCCGAGGCCCGGGGCTTCGACGGCCTGTGGGCGGGCGACCGGCTGCTGACCCCGCTCTCCCCCCGGGACCGCTACCCGGGCGGCGACGGCACCATCCCGCCGGAGCACCGCACGTTCCTGGACCCGCTCGCGGTCCTCACCACCGCCGCGGCCGTCACCTCCCGGATCCGTCTGGGGACCAGCACGCTGAACGCCAACTGGTATCCCCCGGTGCTGCTGGCCCGCTCGCTCACCACGCTCGACGTGCTCAGCGGCGGCCGCCTCGACGCCGGGCTGGGCCTCGGCTGGTCGAGGGACGAGTACGCCGCGGCCGGAGTGCCCTGGAAGGGACGCGCCGCGTGGCTCGACGCCACGATCGACACGCTGGAGGCGGTCTGGCGCGACGACCCGGTGGCCGTCACCGCGCCCGGCTGGAGCATCCCGCCGAGCCACATCGACCCGAAGCCCGTCCAGCGCCCCCGCCCGCCCCTCCTGCTGGCGGGTTTCTCCCCCGCCGCCCTGGAGCGCGTCGGCCGCCGTGCCGACGGCTGGCTCGCGGCCGCCATGCCGGTGCCGCTCCTTACGGGCATGCGGGACGCGATACGGCGGGCCGCCGAACGGGCCGGACGTGACCCGGACGGGATACGCGTCGTCGTACGGGCCAACCCGGTCGTCACGGGGACGGCCGGCGCGACCGTGGAGGAGGTCGGCGGGCGGCTGCGGGCCATCGCCGAGACCGGCGTGCAGGAGATCTTCGTCGATCTCCAGCTCACCGCGCGCGACCCCGCCCACCTGCTCGACCTCGCCGAGACCCTGCGCGAGACCGTCCTCCGCTAGCTGCTGTCCTCCCCTGCCGGGACGTGCTGCTCGGCGGGGCTCTCCGCACCGGGGCGGGTCACCCGGCGGCGCCCTATCGGCCGTACGGCGGTCAGCGGTCGCGCCGGGTGACCAGGCGGGCGAGCGTGGCCAGCTCGGCGACGGGCCGCCGCACCGAGCCCGCCGCCTCCAGATGGCCCAGGGCCCGGCCCAGCAGCTCACCGGCCCGCTCCCGGCTCCAGGCGCGGGCGCCCGCGGCCTCGACGAGGTCCGCGGCGCGACCCAGATCGGCCTCGGTCAGGGGCTCCTCCCTGGTGTAGAGGCCGGCCAGCTCCCGCCCCGCCGCGGTGCCGGAGGTGAGCGCCGCCACCACCGGCAACGACTTCTTACGGCTCCGCAGGTCGGAATGGACGGGCTTGCCGGTCACCGCGGGATCGCCCCAGATGCCCAGCAGATCGTCCACGAACTGGAACGCCAGCCCCAGATCCGCGCCGAAGGCCCGCAGGCCCTCGACACGCTCGGGGTCCGCGCCGCCGAACAGCGCGCCGAGCGCGCACGCGGCGGCCAGCAGCGCGCCGGTCTTGCCCGCCACCATGTCCAGGCACTCGTCCAGCTCGACGTGCCCGCGCCTTTCGAAGGCGACGTCGGAGTGCTGGCCCTCCAGCAGCTCCTGGACCGCGGCGCCGAAGATCCGGGCCGCCTCCGGAGCCGCCGGGCCCCCTGCCGCGAGCACGCCGAAGGCCAGCGTCAGCAGGGAGTCACCGGCCAGGATCGCCGGGCTCACCCCGAAGACGGCCCACGCCGTGGGGCGGTGGCGGCGGGTCCGGTCACCGTCCATCACGTCGTCGTGCAGGAGGGAGAAGTTGTGCGCCAGCTCGACGGCCGCCGCCGCGGGCAGCGCCGCCGCGGCGGCGCCCCCCACGGCCTCCGCCGCCAGCAGCGCCAGCGCGGGCCGGATCGCCTTGCCGCCGTCCGCCTCGACGGGACCGCCGTGCTCGTCCCACCAGCCGAAGTGGTAGCCGGCGATGTGCCGCATCGACGGGGGCAGCCCGTCGGCCGCCGGCCGTATGACGGACTCGACCATCCGGCGGCTCCAGGTCAGCACCTCGGCCGCCGATCGGCCCTCGGCCGCCAGCTCGACAGCGGTCATCTTTTCCCTCCAGTGTGTCCCCCGCCCCCGCGGGGGACCTCGCTCTTGCCCGCGGCCACCCCGCGGGACGGTCAGTAGTGGCCGAGCTCGACGTCCTCCAGCACACCGAGCGCGTCGGGGACCAGGACGGCGGCCGAGTAGTAGGCGCTGACCAGGTAGGAGATGATCGCCTTCTCGTCTATACCCATGAAGCGCACCGACAGACTCGGCTGGTACTCGTCGGGGATGCCGGTCTGGTGCAGGCCGACGACCCCCTGGTGCTCCTCCCCCACCCTGAGGGCGAGGATCGAGGTCGTCCGGTTCGCCGTGATGGGGATCTTGTTGCAGGAGAAGATCGGGATGCCGCGCCAGGCGGGCACCGTGTTGCCGCCGAGGTCGATGCCCAGGGGGTAGAGTCCCCGCCTGCTGCACTCCCGGCCGAACGCCGCGATGGCCGTGGGGTGGGCGAGGATGAAGTGGGTGCTCCTGCGGCGGCTGATCAGCTCGTCCAGGTCGTCCGGCGTGGGCGGTCCGCCGCGGGTGTGGATCCGCTGCTTGAGGTCGGCGTTGTGCAGGAGGCCGAACTCGGGGTTGTTGACCAGCTCGTGCTCCTGGCGCTCGCGCAGCACCTCGATCGTCAGACGGAGCTGCTCCTCCACCTGGTTCATCGGGTCGTTGTACAGGTCCGCCACCCTGCTGTGCACGCGCAGCACGGTCTGCGCCACGCTGAGCTCGTACTCGCGGGGCGCGAGCTCGTAGTCGACGAACGTGCCGGGCAGGTCGGGCTCTCCGCTGTGCCCGGCGGCCACCTCGACGGCCGCCTCGCCGTACCGGTTGCGGGGGCCCCGGGGCTCGGCCAGCAGGCGCAGGTGCGCCTGCAGCGCCTCGGAGCGGCCGTTCACCTCCTGGAAGGCAGCCAGCGGCAGGATCATCGCGATGCCCGAGGTGACGGCCCTGGCGGTGAACTCCCACTCGTCGTGGGGGTCGGTCAGGGTCTCGTCGCCGAAGTGGTCGCCGCCGGCCAGCGTCCCGAGGACGACCTCGTCGCCGTAGGGACCCGTGCCGATCTTGTTGACCTTGCCGTGGGCGATGATGACGATCTGGTCGGCCGGCTGCCCGGCCTGCACCAGGACGTCTCCGGGCGCGAACTCGCGCTGCTCGAACCGCGCGGCCAGCGCCTCCAGCGTCTCCGAGTCGTCGAAGGTCCGCAGCAGCGGCAGCTCGCACAGCTCCGCCGGGACGACGCTGATCCGCGACCCCGTGGTGACGAAGCTGACCCGCCCGTCTCCCACGGTGTAGGTGAGCCGGCGGTTGACCCGGTAGGTGCCGCCCGAGACCTGCACCCACGGGAGCATCTTCAGCAGCCACCGCGAGGAGATCTCCTGCATCTGCGGGACCGTCTTGGTCGTCGTCGCGAGATTGCGCGCCGCGGCCGTACTCAGGCTGAGCCGCCCCCGGCCCGCGTCGGACTCCGTCACAACACACACCACCTATCCGCACTCGTATCGAAAGGGGGGAGGAACGAAACATGGATCGGAAAATGCGGAATCGACAGATCGCCGGCGGTCGAATCAGCGAGACTTCCAGCGCCCGTAGCGGTCGATCATACCGACCGGCGTCACGGACGGGCTCAATTTTGGGTTCCCGTTAAATGGCCTGTCAAGCTCTGGATATCGCTTGGCAAATTACAAAAAACGCTATTTTCCCAAATCGACCGCAGATAATGAGAGGTGATTTATACCGACATCTCCGGCTCCGCACCGCCGGCCGGACAGGCTCCCGCCGACGGCCCGCCGTTCCCGCACCGCCTCGTTCCGCCCTCGTCCCGACCTGGCCGAGGCCGCGCCGGCCTCCACCGGCCCCGCCGGCCCCCGCCGATCCCCTCCGTTCCGGCCGGTGCCCACGGGCCCTCCACCGGCCCGGCCCGGCGCGACCGGCACCGGAGACGTCCCCCTGGAAACCGCGCCCCCTCCCCGCATCCGGCACGGCCGCCCGCGGAACCACCGGGAAAATGCCCTTCCAACCCGGCTGGGATCATCATCATGGAAATAATCCGAAAAAACGGCGTCGCCCGCGGAAAACCCACCGGCGCCCTCCGCCCGCGACCCGGCGGTTTTCCCGGCGGCACACCGGTGAATCCTCCGGAAACGGGTGTCCGGCCCCGCGCGGCGGGTAGGGGCACCCTCCCCGCGGCGCGGACGCGCCGTGCGGGGACGGCTCTCACCGCCCCCGCACGCGACGTCCTCCCGCGGCGCGGACGGCCCCGCCGGTACGGCGCGGCGCGGCGACGCCGTACCGGGAAGGACACACGACCGATCATGAGGAGAAGCAGGTGACCCACGAAGAACGGCCCACCGGTCCCGCCGGGGGCCGGGCCCCCTCCGGCCCCTCCGAGGACCGCACCGCCCCGGACGTCGACGACGTGACGGCCGAGGCGCTCGGGAAGCTCTCGGAGGCCCTGGAGACGACCGAGCGCGCCCGCGGGCACCTCTACTCCTTCCACCAGCTCACCGGCCATGCCGACTTCCAGCTCGACGAGGCCGTGGAGCTGCTGCGCGCGGCGGGGCACACCGAGCTCGCCGACACCCTGTCCGAGGAGCTGATCGGCCGCGACGTGCTGCCCGGCCACTGGTCGTTCCAGATCGTGGAGGGCTACGACGACTCCTACTACCGCCTCTTCACCGACCTGGAACGGCGGATCAGGGAACGGCTCGCCGGCGGCCGCCGGCACATCCACGAGGCACGGTTGCGGGAGCGGCGCCGCACCCCGGCCCCCCGCTCCGGCGGATGAGGCCCCTACGGGCGGCCGTCCCTACGGGCCACCGGTCCCGGCCTGGCACGACGCTCCGGGCCGGGGTCCCGCCCACCCGGCGGGCCCCCGGCGCACGGGCCGGGGAAGGCGCTCGCCGTGTCCCGGGGCCGCGCGCCGTACAGTGGGCCGCATGAGCGTAGTCGAAACGGTGGGGCTGGTCCTGCACCCGAGGCGCGACTCCAAGGAGGCCATCGACACGATCGTCGAGTGGGCGAGCTCGCGGGGTGTCACGGTGTACGGCCTCACCGACGAGGTCGGGCGGATCCACTGCAGCGCCGTGCCGGTCGACACCCAGCAGCTGGTGGAGCGCTGCGACCTGCTGGTCAGCCTGGGCGGCGACGGCACCATGCTGCGCACCATGCGGCTCATCGCCGGACGGCCCACCCCGATCCTCGGCGTGAACCTCGGCAAGCTGGGCTTCCTGGCCGAGATCGACGTCGACGAGCTGACCTCGGCGCTGCAGGCGATCGAGGACTACCACTACATGGCCGAGCCCCGCATGGCCATCCGGGCCACCCTGCCCGACGGGGAGACGGTGACGGCGTTCAACGACGTCGCCATGGTCCGCATCCCCGGCTGCGGGCTGGCCGCGGTGGCGGTGTCCGTGGAGGACCACCCGTTCGTCCGTTACGCGGCCGACGCCGTGATCGTGGCGACCTCCACCGGATCGACCGCGTACAGCTTCTCGGCGGGCGGGCCGATCGTCTCCCCGATGGTCGAGGGTTTCCTGGTCGTGCCGTCCGCCGCGCACTCGGCCTTCAACCGGGCGCTGATGCTCTCCGCCGACGAGAAGCTCACCCTCGAGGTGCTGCCGACAAGCGGGCAGCTCGCCCTGGAGGTGGACGGCGCGATAGGCACGCACCTGACGGCCGGCGACCGGATCACGGTCACCGCGGTGCGCGCCGCCGCCTGGGTCGTACGGCTCGGCGGCTCCAGCTTCTACGAGCGCGCCCGCCGCAAGCTCCGCGTCAACGGCAGCGCCGAGATCGACCTGTAGACGGGGACCGGCCGGCCCCCGCCCCGGACGCCTTCGGGGACGGGGGCCGGCCGGCCTGGGACGCGCGGCCCCGGTTCCCCCGGGCGGCTCAGGCGGACGGGGACGAGCCGTTCACCGTGAGGATCCGCTCGGACGTCTCGATGGCGGGGAAGGTCCCGGTGTCGATGATCCCGTGCTCCCGGTACGCGGCCTCGATGAGGGCGTGGGCGCGGGGCTCCAGCTTCCACAGCGCGCGGAGCTCCCGGGCGGCGGCCGGCGAGATGCCGGTCTCGTGGGCGATGTCGGCCGCGCGGGGGACGAACTTCCGGTCGATCTGCCGGTCCCAGTACTCCCGCGCCGCCCGGATCAGGGCCGCGCGCTGCGCCGTGTCGACGACCGGCGCGGGGTCCGGCGCCGCGCCGTCGGCGGTTGCGAGGCCCTCGTCGTCGTCATCGTCCAGCAGCACCGCCGAGGCCGGCGCGGCCGCGGGCAGCGCCCCCTGGGCGGCCGGCGCGCCCGGGGCGGCGGGCGTCTCCTGAGGCTCGGGGGCCCACGGGACGGGCGGCCGCAGGTCGATCAGCGCCGAGGTGTTGAACAGCGCCCCGATCTGGGACAGCAGCGCCTCCTGACGGGCCGGGTCGGCCGCCAGCCCGGTGTGCTCCACCGCCTGGTCCATCGCGCGGTCCAGTTTGGCGAGAGCGGCGCGCATCTTACGGTCGGACGCCCCGGCCGCGCGGAGCGCGCGGGCGCGCTTGGCCGCCAGGGCGACCCGGGTCAGCCTCCGGTGGGCGTCCACCTCGCTGGCGGTGCGGTCGCTGACCTCGGCCAGCCCGATCCGGACGAGCATGCGCTCGGGGGTCATCCGCCAGTTGATGCGGGAGCGGCCGGTGATGCGGTGCCGCTCGATCGCCATGCCGCGCTCCCACAGCCAGGCCGCCACCAGCGGGGCGGAGAGCCGGAAGACGGCTTCGGCGACGCTGCGGGCGTCCATGCTCGACAGGACGGCGGTCAGGCCGGTGAGCGCCCACACGGCGACGCCGTCGATGCCGGCGGAGAAGTTCTCCCTCATGTTGCGGCGGGCGCGCACGGCGCTGGTGACCACGGCGACCTCGATGAACGCGAACAGCAGCAGCCGCAGCGGCCCGTCGAAGCCCAGGACGTCGCCGGAGAAGCGCCACATGCCCTGGGCGGACACGCCGGTGGCGATGCTGGCCGCGACGATGGTGAGGATGTCCTCGGCGGGACGGGGCGCCACGTGGGCACGGAGGAAACGGCCGGCCGCGCGCAGGGCGGCGCGGAGCGCGAAGCAGACGAGGGCCAGGACGGCCAGGGCGAGCACACAGATGACGGCCGTCAGGACCGGCTGGTCCGAGGTGAAGGTGGTGATCTGATCGATGGGAGGCATCAGTTGCGGTCCGTCGGTCTCGGGGTCCGGCAGGAGATCTCCAGATCATCCCAGAATGTTCGCCGCGTTTCGCGTGAAACGGATACTCATTCCAGTGACTGGAGTGACATTCTGTGATGTTCCCGGCGGCCGGTCCGGGGTCAGGCGATGGTGATCAGTCTGATGAGCTGCTCGCGGAAGTGGTCGTAGTCGTCGACGGCCCCGAGCAGGATGTTCGAGGTGCGCTCCTCCCGGCGCGCCTTCGCCAGTACCTCCCGCCCGCCGGGGGTGATCTGGACGAGGAGGCGGCGGCGGTCACGCCCGTCCGTCTCGCGCGTCACGTATCCGGCCCTGCGCAGCCGTTCGATCGTCTTGCTCATCGTCTGGTCGGTCACCCGGCACAGCGTCGCGAGCTCCCGCTGCGAGAGGCGGCCCTCCACGAGGTGGTGCAGGGCGATCAGCCCGGCATGGGTGAGGTCGTGGGCCGTGAGGAAGTCGCCGAAGCGTCCCTCCACCAGCCGCGCGGCCACCGACAGCAGGCGGCCGGTCGGCCAGGAGTGGATGTCCGCGCGCACCTCGTCGGGGCGGCGGACGACCTCCCACGCGTCCTCCCTGCCCTCCGTGCCCTCCGGGTTCCTCCCGCCGTCCGCCGGACCGGGGTTCTTGCCGCCGTCCGCCGGAACCGGGTCTCTCGCGTCCTCCGCCGGGCCCCCGGCCGCCCCTTCCGCCACGGGTCCAGTTTTCCAGAACCGCGGGCCCCGCGGTCAACCGACGTCTCCGGTGACGGGCATGCCGGTCACCGGCCGCCCGGTGGCCGCCGCCACGGCCGAGGCGACGGCGGCGCTCGCGGGTGGGTAGGCCAGCTCGCCGAGCCCTCCGGGAGGGGCCGACGACGGAAGCACGGTCACGTCGATCCGCGGCACCTGGCCGATGCGCGCCCACGGGTAGTCCGCGAACGACGACTGCGTCACGCGCCCGTCGCGTACGGTGACCCGCGCGCCCAGGACGGTGGAGATCGCGTCGCAGACACCGCCCTCGACCTGGGCGCGGACGCCGGAGGGGTTCAGCGCGGTGCCGACGTCGACCGCGGCGGTCACCCGCTCGACGGTGAGGCCGCCGCCGTGTTCCCGCACGTCCGCCACGATCGCGATCGCCGAGTCGTAGTCCAGGTGACAGGCCGCCCCGCGCCCTCTTCCGCGCCCCCGCAGGGGACGGCCGGCGCGGGACGCGGCGGCGTCGAGCACCCGGCGCAGCCGGGAGCCCTCGGGCAGCAGGCGGCGGCGGAACTCCACCGGGTCGGCTCCGGCGCGCCCGGCCAGCGCGCTCAGGAAGCACTCCTCCGCGTAGACGAAGGGACCCGCGTACACCGACCGCCAGAACCCGGTGCGCAGCGGCGCCGGGCTCAGGGCGACGTCCACCTTCCCGGGGACCTCGTAGGGGAAGTGGTCGCCGCTCGCGAGAACGAGCGCCGGGTCGTTGAAGATCGGGACGGTGGTGAGCGGCCAGGTCGCGACCGAGTGGGACCGCCACGTGGGCCTGCCCGAAGCGTCGGTGACGGCGGTGAGCCGGTGGGCGGACATGGGCCGGTAGGAGTCGTGCCGCATGTCGTCCTCGCGGGTCCACACGACCTTGACCGGCGCTCCGGCCGCCCGGGAGCAGGCCACGGCCTCCAGCACGAAGTCGAACTCGATGCGCCGCCCGAACGCGCCCCCGGCGAGGGTCGTCTCGACCGTGACGGCCCCGGGGTCGAGCCGCAGGATCTGGGCGAGCCTGGCGCGCAGGCCGCCGGGGTCCTGGGTGGGCGTCCACACCGACAGGCGGCCCTCGGCGGTCAGGTGCGCGGTGGCGTTCATCGGCTCCATCGGCGCGTGGGCGAGCAGCGGCAGCCGGTAGGTCGCCTCGGCGGTGACCGGGGCGGGCGACGGCCCGGCCGGGGGCAGGGCGGCCTCCAGGCCGTCCAGCCACAGGCGGCTGTCGGCCTGGGGAGAGCCGCCCGCCCAGGTGACGGCCAGCGCGTCGCGCCCGCGCAGCGCGGCCGCCGTCGTGCGCGCCACGACCGCGACCCCGCCCGCCGTGCCGCCCGCCGGTTCGAGCCGCACGACCGTGACGACCCCGGGTACGGCGCGCGCCGCGGCGTCGTCGAGGGCGGAGACGGACGCCCCGAGCCACGGCGGCCGCCGCACGACGGCGACCAGCCCGTCCGGGCGGACGACGTCGATCCCGTAGCGGGCGCGGCCGGTGACGATGTCGCGGGCGTCGACGCGCGGCACGGGGCGGCCGACCACCCGCCAGTCCTCGCGGGGAACGGGCGTGACGGTGACCGTGGCCGGGTCGATCGCCGCCGCCTCGGCCACCAGTTCGCCGTAGGAGAGCCTGCCGTGCCGCCGATGGCGCACGTGTCCGTCACGGGCCTCGCACTGTTGCGCCGGGACCCCCCACCGCGCGGCCGCCGCCGCGACGAGCAGGCAGCGCGCGGTGGCGCTCGCCGTACGGAGCGGCTCGGTCATCTGGCGCACCGACGTGGAGTTCGCCACCATCTGCGGCCCGTACCTCTCGGTGTCGCCCGGGGCCTGCCGTACCCGCACCGTCTCCACGGCGACGCGGAGCTCCTCCGCCACCAGCATGGCGGCCACGGTGCGCAGGCCCTGACCGGAGTCGGGGCGGGGGACGGTGACCGTGATCTCGCCCTCGGCGGTGACGCGCACGAAGACGCCGGGCTCGAACGGCGCGGGAGGCTCGCCGGGGGCCGGGGCCGCCGGGGCGGGGCCGGAGCCGGCGCGCTCGGGCAGCGGCACGACGACCAGAAGGGCCGCGCCGCCCAGCGCGGAGAGGAATCCCCTCCGGTCCATCACCGCTCCTTCCTGGCCAGCCGCGCGGCCAGCCGTACGGCCTCGCGGATGCGGGTGTAGGTCCCGCAGCGGCACACGTTGTCGCGCAGCGCCCGGTCGATGGCGTCGTCGCCGGGGTCGGGGTCGGCGGCCAGCAGCGCGACCGTGGACATGATCTGTCCCGGCTGGCAGTAACCGCACTGCGCCACGTCGCGCTCCAGCCACGCCCGCTGCACGGGGTGGTCGCCATCCTCCGACAGGCCCTCGATCGTGGTGACCCGGCGGCCGTCGGTCTCTGCCACCGTGCGGACGCAGGGGCGCGCGGCCTCGCCGTCCACCAGGGACACGCATGCTCCGCAGGCCCCCACCCCGCAGCCGTACTTGGGGCCGGTCAGGCCCAGTTCCTCGCGCAACGCCCATAGCAGCGGGGTGTCGCCCGGCAGGTCGAGCTCGTGATCGACGTCGTTGACGCGCAACCGGTAGGTGGGCACTCTCGCCTCCGCGGGCGGCCGGGAACGTTCAGGTTACTGATCATCCTGTCCGGGGCGGCGGGTGTCCGCAAGGGGATGTTCAGCCGGCTGTACGATTTGGCATGATGTTCAGCGTGCTGAACGATATGCGTGCCGCGAGCCCGGGCCGCGTCCTGTTCTGGGGCGTCGCCGCCAGTGCCGTCCTGACCGGGCTCGTGTGGCTGCTGGGCCAGCGCCTGGAGGACTTCCGGCTCACCCTCCTGCCCGACCAGGGCGCGTCCTGGTACTACTGGAAACTTCCCGATCCCACCTTCTGGAGCCGGGCCACGGCGTGGATCGGCTACGCCGCCCACCAGCTCGCCGCCTGGGGCCTGATCTACTACGCCCAGACCAGGGTGCGCCGCTACGCGGTGGGCCTGCACCCGGTGAACGTCGTGGCGCTGGCGGTCAACTTCGGCTTCATCGTGTTGCACACCCTGCAGACCCACCTGTTCTACGACGGTCTCGCGCAGGATGTTTCGATCTTCAGCTCGCAGGGTTCGGTGGTGATCCTGCTGGTCGTGGTGCTGCTGATGGAGAACCGGCGCCGCGGGCTGTTCGCCGGCCGCCCGGCGCCCATCTCCGCCGAGGTGGTCGGGTTCGCCCGCAGATACCACGGCTACCTGTTCAGCTGGGCCGCGATCTACACCTTCTGGTACCACCCGATGGAGAACACCAGCGGGCACCTGATCGGCTTCCTCTACATGTTCCTGCTCCTGGTGCAGGGCAGCCTCTTCCTGACGCGGGCGCACGTCAACCGCTGGTGGACCGCGTCACTGGAGCTCATGGTGGCGGTGCACGGCACGCTCGTCGCGGTGATGACCTCCGGGCCAGGCGGGGCGTGGCCGATGTTCCTGTTCGGCTTCCTCGGCGTCTTCGTGATCACCCAGATGCACGGCCTCGGGATCCCGCGCGGCGTGCGGTGGCTGCTCGCCGCCGCCTACGTCGCCGCCGTCCTGGCCGTCTACGCCGGACGCGGCTTCGGACGGGCCGACGAGGTGGTGCGGATTCCCGCCATCGAGTACCTGCTGGTCGGCGTCCTGGCGGTGCTGCTCTGGCTCGCTCTGCGGATCGCCCGGATGTTCCGGGCGGCCGGTACGGCCGGGCCGGGCGCCGGGAAACCTCCCGGCGACGCCGTCGCCCCCGCCCGGGAGAGCCTCGGCGGACCCGTCGGAGAGACCGCGGACGGACCCGTCGGGGAGGCCTCACGCGGACGCGTCAGCCGGGCCCGGAGCGGCCGGGAGCCGTCGGAGACCGCCGCCGGCGGCGGGGACGGCGTCCCGCGGCCGTGACCGGAACCCCCGATGTCCCGCCTCCGGCCGCCTCCGGCCGTAGATCCGCACCGCACGCCTCCGGCGCGGGAAAGGACTCCTCCGGCCTGGAGAAGAACCCCGCGGTCCCCGCCCGCGGATCCGGGCGGGCCGTCCCGCGCGCCGCGGCGGACCCCCCGTCACGTCTTCGCCTGATCGCCGTCCTGCCGTCCGCGGCGTGCGTCGCCGTACCGGTGTGGGTGGTGGCGACCCGGTGGCCGAGCCTGGTCGCCGCCCACCCGGCGTACCCGGTCACGCTCGGCGTCGTCGCTCTCGCGGGAACGCTCGCGATCGTCCGGACGGCCCGGCGGCGGCGCGCGCCCACGAGGGCGGGCCACCGTACCGGGTGGATCGCGTGGACCGGCCGGGTGGCGGGCGCGCTCGTCACGGCGGCGGTGCTGTTCGCGCTCGTCTGGCTGCGCCCGTTTCCCGCCGGTGAGACCGCCGTGGCGGTGTCCGAGGGGAGGTCCGGATCCGGGACGGCGAGCGGGACCGCCGGCACGCCGCCCGAGGGGTCGTCCGGGTCCGGAACGGCGGGCACGGCCGCCGGGGCGGTCGCCGTGGTCCACTCCCCCACCCGGATCGAGCTGCGTCCGAGCGTGCCCCGGGGCCGGAGCGGCCTGGTCTTCTACCCCGGCGCTCGGGTCGATCCCCGCGCCTACCTGCCCCTGCTCCGTCCTCTCGCGGAACGGGGCCACCTCGTCGCGGTGGTCAAGGCGCCGTTCGACTTCGCCCTGCTCGCGACCGGCGCCGCCGCGGACGTGCTGGACGACCACCCGGAGGTCAGCCGGTGGGTCGTCGGAGGTCACTCCCTCGGCGGCGTGGCCGCCTCCCAGTACGTGAGCGGGCACGACGGCAGGGTGGGCGGCCTGCTGCTGTGGGCGTCCTACCCGGTCGACGACCTGTCGGGCCGGACGGATCTCTCGGTGTCCTCCGTCTCCGGCGATCGGGACGGCTTCACCACCCCGGAGGACATCCGTGCCTCCCGGGAACTGCTGCCCGCCGCGACGCGCTTCGTGACGGTGCCCGGCGCGGTGCACGCCTTCTTCGGGGACTACGGCCCGCAGCCCGGTGACGGCGAGCCCGCCACGACGCGTGCCGCCGCGCAGCGGGAGATCGTCGCCGCGAGCGCGGCGGCACTGGCGGCACTCGGCTGACCCCGGCCGGGTTGCCGGAGCGGACCGGGACCCACTCGCGATGGAGCGGACCCCGGCCATGCGGTCACCCGCCGGCCGCGAGGACCTCCAGGATGCCCTCGCCGTACTTCGCCAGCTTGTTCTCGCCGACGCCGCTCACCTCACCCAGCTCCGGCAGCGACGACGGGGAGCGGGTGGCGATCTCGCGCAGCGTGGCGTCGTGGAAGACCACGTAGGCGGGCACGCCCTGCTCCTTGGCGGTGGCCGCGCGCCAGGCGCGCAGCCGCTCGAACACCGGCAGGGCCTCCTCCGGCAGCTCGGCCGGTACGGCGGAGCGCGTTTTAGCGGCCTTGGCGGGCTTCGCGGCCCGCGCCGCCCGCGCGGGATCGCGCCGCAGCGGGACCTGCCGCCTGCGGCCCAGCACCTCCCCGCTCGCCTCGGTGAGCACGAGCGTGCCGTAGTCGCCCTCGACGGTCAGCAGGCCCTGCGCCAGGAGCTGGCGCACGACGGCGCGCCACTCGCCCTCGCCCAGCTCGGTGCCGATCCCGAACACCGTCAGGGAGTCGTGGCCGTGCTGGAGGACCTTGGGGGTGCTCCGGCCGAGGAGGATGTCGATGATCTGCCCGGCGCCGAACTTCTGGCGCCGCTCGCGCTGGAGCCGGAACACCGCCGACAGGAGCTTCTGGGCGGCGATCGTGCCGTCCCACGCCTCCGGCGGCGTGAGACAGGTGTCGCAGTTGCCGCAGGCGTCGCCCCGCTGGCCGAAGTAGTCGAGCAGCCGGGTCCGGCGGCACTCGACCGTCTCGCAGAGCGCGAGCATGGCGTCGAGGTGGGAGGCCAGACGGCGACGGTGGGCGTCGTCGCCCTCGGAGGTGTCGATCATCCTGCGCTGCTGCACGACGTCCTGCAGGCCGTAGGCCAGCCAGGCGGTCGAGGGCAGGCCGTCGCGCCCGGCGCGGCCGGTCTCCTGGTAGTAGCCCTCGATGGACTTGGGCAGATCGAGATGGGCGACGAACCGCACGTCGGGCTTGTCGATGCCCATGCCGAACGCGATGGTGGCGACCATGACGACGCCGTCCTCGCGCAGGAAGCGCGACTGGTTGGCGGCGCGGGTCTGCGCGTCGAGCCCCGCGTGGTAGGGCAGCGCGGTGAACCCCTGCTGGACCAGGAACTCGGCGGTCTTCTCCACCGAGGCCCGCGACATGCAGTAGACGATGCCGGAGTCGCCGGGGTGCTCGGCGCGCAGCAGCTCCAGCAGCTGCCGCCTCGGCTCGTTCTTCGGGACGATGCGGTACTGGATGTTCGGGCGGTCGAAGCTCGCCACGAAGTGGCGGGCCTCCCCGAGGTTGAGCCGGGTTGCGATCTCCGCGTGGGTGGCCGGGGTCGCGGTCGCGGTGAGCGCTATCCGCGGGACGTCGGGCCAGCGCTCGTGCAGGGTGGACAGCGCGAGGTAGTCGGGCCGGAAGTCGTGGCCCCACTGGGCCACGCAGTGCGCCTCGTCGATGGCGAACAGCGAGATCTTGCCGTTGCCGAGCAGACGCAGCGTCTGCTCGGACCGCAGCCGCTCCGGCGCGAGGTAGAGCAGGTCGAGCTCCCCGGCGACGAACGCCTCCTCCATCCGGGCGCGCTCGTCGGACTCCTGGGTGGAGTTGAGGAAACCGGCGCGCACCCCGAGCGCGGTCAGCGCGTCGACCTGGTCCTGCATCAGCGCGATGAGCGGCGAGACCACCACGCCGGTGCCCGGCCGGACGAGGGCCGGGATCTGGTAGCACAGGGACTTGCCGCCGCCGGTCGGCATCAGCACCAGCGCGTCGCCGCCCGCGACGACGTGGTCGATGATCTCCTGCTGGCCCTCCCGGAACGAGGGGTAGCCGAAGACGCGCTGCAGCACCCGCGCCGCCTCGCTCACCTCGGAGCCCACTCCGGAGCCCGGCTCGGGATCCACCTCGAAGCCCGGCTCGGGGCTCACCCCGGGGCTCACCCCGGGGCCCGGCTCGGGACTCGGCTCGGGACTCGGCTCGGGACCGCTCTCAGGCGAAGACATCGCGTCATTCTATGAGGCCCCCGGAGCCTTCCGGGGAACACCGGCCACACCGGTCCCCATCCGGACACGCGACTCCGTGACCCCGGTGACCCCGGTGACCCCGGTGACCCCGGTGACCCCGTGGTCGGGTGCCTCGCGAGAGAGGCCCGCCCGTTCGGAGCGGCCCGCGGGTCCGGGAACGGCCCGCGTTCCGGCCGCGAGAAGGCGGCCCCACCCCAGGCCGACACCGGAACTTTATCTTTGCTTTATCCGTCATCAGGAAAAAGCCGGATCCTTCCTAAAAGAAAGGTGGAACGCCGATCGACGCTTCAGGTCCGCTTTCCGGATACGAAGGGGAGCTCCGCCCGCGGAGCGATCACACCGGCCGGTCGTCACGCCCGGAGACCGTGCTCACCTGGGACGGCGACACGCTCGTGGCGGCCGACCCCGCCAACGCGCGGACGGTGCGGCTCACGCCCGCCGCGTTCCGCCACTACTGGTACGAGCAGGCGCTCGCCGAGGTGAACGGCAAGAAAAAGGAGCCCGCGGTCGTCGGCGGGCTCGCGTTGCTGGACGGCGACGGCCTGGTGCTCCTCGACCTCCCGGGCGAGTGGCGGGGGTGGGAGGTGCGACGCTTCGCATCCGTGCGAGGGGTGCCCGTGCACGAGGGGCCCACGGGCCGCCCGGAGCCGGTGCGGGTGGCGCTCGCCAGGCGCGCGCCCGGGTGGACGCGGCTCACCGGACGCTCGCACCCCCGGCCGTCCCGGCGGCGAAGGATCGCGGTGCTCTGCCTGGGCGTCGGGGGTCTGCTGGTGATGGCCTACGTCACGGCGACGCTGGGCGGAGCCGCCTGGCGCGCGCTGTCCTGGCTGGGCCGGTTGCTGCTGGACGGCGTGGAGCACAAGTGGCTGCTGGTCGTCTTCGGCCCCCTGGCCCTCCTGACGGGCCCGCTGCGCCAGAGGCTCCACCGTCTGTTTCATCGTCTGCACACCAGGCGCGGCACCGCCCTGGGACCGCCCGGCGGCCCCTTCCTCTTCATCGGCAGGGGCGACGTGCTGCGCATCCACCCCGCTCCTCCGCTGGCCGCCGACAGGCTGGCCATCGGCCTGGGGCCCCGGGACGTGGCGGGTCTGCTGCTCTACCGGTACGAGAGCCTGCGCGGGCTCTTCGTCTTCGATGTGAACGGCCGCCCGCTGCGCCACCTGCCCGGCCCCTGGCCGCCGGAGGAGACGTATCGCTTCGCCGTACGGCACGGCCTGGGCTGCGAGATCCGCGCCCTGAGCCGGGAGGAGTACCTCGACCTCACCGCCCGCGTCCGCGACGCGCTCCCCTGACACCGTGACCGTCCGCCCCGCGCGAATCCGCAAGGGGCCCTCCGTCCGACGGCGGCCGGGGTCCCGGCCGGGACCGGCGGGAGCGGAACCTTGGCACCGCGGAGCCCCCTCCGCCAGGATCGGATCATGGACTACACCGTGGAACCCGTCGCCCACGTGGTGGGCGGGAGGGCCGAGAGGTTCGAGGACCACTGGCGGGACGTGACCGCCGTGATCCGCGTGGCGGACCACGTGCCCGCCGACGCGACGCTCGGCCTGTCGGACTTCTCCCACCTCGAGGTGGTGTTCCTCTTCGACCGGATCGATCCGGCCACCATCGACCCCACCGCCGCCCACTCCCGCGGCAACCCCGCCTACCCCGTGGTCGGCATGTTCGCCACCCACCGCCCCCACCGGCTCAACCGGCTCGGCGTCTCCCGCTGCCGCCTGCTGCGCGTCGAGGGCCGCGACCTCCACGTCGCGGACCTGGACGCGCTGGACGGCACCCCCGTCCTCGACATCAAGCCCTACATGCGGGAGTTCGCCCCGCAGACCCCCGTCCGCCAGCCCGGGTGGAGCAGCGACCTCATGCGCGACTACTACCGCTCCCCCGGAGAGGACCCAACGTGACCCTGGTACTGATCCACGGCGGGCTGTGGGAGGACGGCATGGACGCGGAACGGTTCTGGGCCGCCTCCGGCGTCATGGGCGCGTTGCGCGGGCACGGCCTCGCCGTACACGCACCGGACCGGCCGGAACGGCCGGAGAGCTGGGATGAGGAGGCCTCCTGCCTGGAGGAGACGCTCCCGGACGGACCGCTGACCGTCCTGGGCGCCTCCAACGGCTGCACGACCGCGGTACGGCTGGCACTGACCCGTCCCGGCCATGTCACCCGGCTGATCCTGGCCTGGCCCGCGACCTGCGGAGATCCGAGGGCCGACGGTTACGCCCGCGAGCACCTCGCCGCGCGGGGCGCGTCCACCGGCACGATCGACCGCCTGCTGGCCGGGCAGACCCTGCGCGGCGTCACCGACGCCGAACTGGCCGGGCTCACCGTCCCCGTGGGGGTGGCACCGCCGATCCCCAACCCGTTCCACCGGCGCTCGACCGTGGACGCGCTGCTCACACTGGTCCCCGACTCGGTCGAGATCGGGCCCGGGACGCCCGAGCCGCCCCGGCCGGACTTCCCCGCCCACCGGGAGGCGTTCGTCTCCGCCGTGCTCGGCTTCGTCCGCTGACCGCTGACCGCTGACCGCCGCGTCCGGCGGCCGGGGACGCGGAGGGTCCGGGCGGGGAGTCGTCCCGCCCGGTTCCTCCGGTCACGCGGTCACGCGGTCACGCGGCCATGCGGCCCCGGAGCGGCGGTCAGTCCTTCCGGAGGGCGATGCGTGCGATCCGCTCGGCGGTGCTGAAGTCTCCGGCCGAGACGAGGTTCTTCATCACGCCGACGCTGGTCCCGGTGGCGGTGTCCGCGAAGGCCGCGGTGCCCCCGCTGCCGCCCATCCCGAACACGGTCGGCCCGAGGTCGAACAGGCCGACCGCGTAGCCCAGCCCCATCTTCGCGGGGTTGCCGGCGACCTCGTCGACGCCCTCCACCGCCACCGACGACAGCTCGCGCAGCCGTCCGGGTGACACGAGCGCCCCGTTCAGCAGCGCGTCGTACATCCGCGCCACCGCGCGGGCGGTCATGGTGCCGCCCGCGGGGATGTCGGAGGTCAGCACGTCGGCGCGGTTGCCGAACGCGGCGTCCGGCATCGCCGCCATGGGCGCCGCCGTGTAGCCGTCCACCACCCGGAAGAACGGGATCTGCGCCAGCATCTCGGCGGGCATCTCCATCGCGGGCGTGGCGTCCTCCAGCCGGGCGAGCCGGCCGAGCTCCGGCTCCGGGACGCCGAAGAACAGCTCCCCGGCCACGCCGAGCGGTTCGGCGATCTCCTCCCTGAGCACCTCGGAGATGCGCCGGCCGGTCACCCGGCGGACGACCTCGCCGAGGATGTAGCCGTAGGTCTGGGCGTGGTAGCCGAACCGGGTTCCCGGCTCCCACCACGGCGCGGCGGCGGCGATCGCGGCGCACATCCGGTCCCAGTCGCACAGGTCCTCGGGCGTGGTGTCGACCGGCAGCCCGGGAACCCCGGTCGAGTGGGTCAGCGCGTGCCGTACGGTCGCCTTCTCCTTGCCGTGTGCGGCGAACTCGGGCCACACGTCGGCGATCGGCGTGTCGTAGTCGAGGGCGCCGCGCTCGGCCAGCACGTGGACCACGGCCGCGGTCACGCCCTTGCCCGTCGAGGTGGCGTAGACGGGGGTTCCGGCGGTGAGGGGGCGGCCCGTCTCCGTGTCGGCGACGCCCGCCACGACGTCGGCCACGAGCTCGCCGCGCCGGTAGACGGCCACCTGCACGCCGCGCTCCGCTCCGGACCCGACGAGCTCGTCGACGGCCGCCCGCAGGTCACGCTGAAGATCGGTCATGGTGGTTCCTCTCTCGAAGTCCCCTGTTCGGGGTCACCCACCCATGAGACGAGGGAGACACGGAAAAGGAATCGGTCGCCGCGGCACGGCTTTCCCGGGACCGGCCGCCGCGGCACGCCCACCGTGGCCGTCCGCGCGGCGCCGGGTCATCCGTACGGCGGGCTCGTACGGATGACCCGGCGCCGGGCGGCTCACAGCGCGGGTGGCAGCCCGAACCGGTCGAAGACCTCGTTCCCGTACGTGGTCACCTGGGTCACCAGCCCGTCCTCGATCCGCAGCACGCCGAGCCAGGAGGGGCGGAAGTCCGGATCGCCGGCCCGGCGCAGGTACGCGGCGGCGGCGGGCTGGCGGTTCGCCCGGACGGGCAGGACCCGCCAGTCCCCCCACGCCTCGGGGCCGATCATGGCCGGGGTCCAGGCCGCGACGAAGGTCTCGCGGCCCAGCAGCCAGATGGGCCGCGGCGGCATCGTCTGCAGGACGTCCTCGCGGAGCACCTCCAGCAGGACGGCGGGGTCGGCGTGTTCGATGGCGTCGATGTAGCGCCGCAGGACGGCGCGTTCCCGCGCGGTGGGCTCGGCGGAAGGGGCCCACTCCAGCCGCCGTGCGGGCAGGTGCCTGCGGAGCGTCGGCCGGGCCCGCTGCAGGGCGCTCTTCACCGCCGCGACGGTGAGGTCCAGCGCCTCGGCGGCCTCCTGCGCCGGCCAGCCGAGCACGTCGCGCAGGATCAGCACCGCGCGCTGCCGGGGCGGCAGGTGCTGGATCGCGACCAGGAAGGCCAGCTCGATCGTCTCGCGCTCGATGACGGTGTCGGCGGCGTCCAGCAGCGTGTCGGGGTACGGCTGCAGCCACGGGACCGCGCCGGAGGACGGCGGGTCGAGCCCGGGGTCGGCCGCGGCGGGCGCCGGTCGCGGCTCCGGACGGCGAGGGTGTGCCCGCAGGTGGTCCAGGCAGGCGTTGGTGGCGATCCGGTACAGCCAGGCCCGCAGGCCGTCGCCGTCGCGCAGCGTGTCGCGGCGGCGCCACGCCCGCAGGAGCGTCTCCTGCACCAGGTCCTCGGCCTCGTCGAAGGAGCCGAGCATCCGGTAGCAGTGCACGTGCAGCTCCCGCCGGTGCTCCGCCAGGCGCTCGTCCAGCCCGTCCACGGCCGTCACCCCGTCCGGGGCGGCCGTCCGGCCCGGCGGACGTCCCTCCGGGGCCCGGGGGGCGTCCGGGGCGGGCGGTCTCGTCCCGATCTCCACCATGGCGGGCATGCTAGCCGTTCCGCCCGCTCTGCGGCCTTGCATCCGGATGCCGCCCACGATGAACGTCAACCCATGGTTGACGACCCTTAATCGTCAACTTATGGTTGACGATATGGAGAACCCGATCAATCCCACGAACCCGGTCAGGCTCGACGACATGATCGAGGCGATCAGAAGGGCGCACCCCGACGCGCTCGACCAGCTCTCCGACGCGGTCATCGCCGCCGAGCACCTCGGCGAAGTGGCCGACCACCTCATCGGCCACTTCGTGGACCAGGCACGCCGGTCGGGCGCGTCCTGGACCGATATCGGCAGGAGCATGGGCGTCAGCAAGCAGGCGGCCCAGAAGCGTTTCGTCCCGAAGGTCTCGGACGAACCGTTCAACCTCGACCCCGCCCAGGGGATGAGCCGGTTCACCGAGCGGGCGCGCAACGTCGTGGCGGCGGCCCGCCGGGAGGCCCACGAGGCCGGCGACGATGAGATCCGCCCGGAGCATCTGACGCTCGGGCTGCTGAGCGAACCGCAGGCCATCGCCGCCAGGGTGCTCGCCGAGCACGGCGCGCCGCCGGACGCCGTACGGCGGGCCGCCACCGCCACGCTGCCCCCGGCGGCCGACCAGGTGCCCGATCCCGTCCCGTACGGCTCGCAGACCCGCAAGGCCCTGGAACTGACCTACCGGGAGGCCCTGCGGCTGGGCCACAACTACGTGGGGACCGAGCACATCCTGCTCGGGCTGCTGGAGCTGGAGAACGGCACCGGCCCGCTCTCCGGGCTCGGCGTCGGCAAGGCCGCCGTGGAGGCGGACATCATCGCCGTCCTGGCCGCCTTCACAGCCCGGAAGCAGAGCTGACGGCCGGGAGACTAGTGACGCACCCGTTCCGGTGGTGACGGGCTCCCGGCCCGGAGACCCGTCACCTCGGAAGCCCGCCGGTCCGGGAGTTCGCGCCGCGCACGGACCGGGGAGAGGAAGACCGGCAGAAAGGCCGTCGCCAGCAGGACTCCGCCCGTCCAGAGGGTGACGCGTACGCCGGCCAGCTCGCCGACCAGGGCGGCCACGGCCGCGCCGACCGCGAGGGCGCCGGTGAGCAGGAACCGGAAGGTGGCGTTCATCCGGCCGAGGAGGGCGTCCGGGGTCATCCGTTGCCGCAGGCTCACACCGAGCACGTTGTCCATTCCCGTCTTGAACATGGCCAGCAGCCAGCCCGCCCCCGCCACCCACAGCCAGGCCCCGCGGCCGACGAGCGGCACGAGCAGTCCCGCCGGGGCCAGGCACAGACCGGCGACGCCGAGCGTGCGGCCGTAGCCGAGCCGCCCGGCGCACGGCGGAGTTCGCCCGGACGAGCCCCTCACGGCCGACCAGCTGCGGCAGCACGCTCTGCGAGCCGACGTCGAAGAACACGGTGGCGCAGCCGTTCAGCAGGACGACCGCGTAGAGCTGCCCGAGTGTGAGCGCCCCCAGCCACCAGGCCAGCGGGACGGAGGCGAACAGCGCCGCCCGTACCAGGTCCGCGGCGATCAGCACGCGCCGGTGACGCATCCGGTCCACCCACGCTCCGGCCGGCAGGCCGATGAGGAGGAAGGCGGCGGTGCTCAGCGCGGCGAGCGTTCCGACCTGGCCCGGGCCCGCGTCGAGGGCCGACACGGCGATGAGCGGGACGACGACGTAGCCGACGTTCGTGCCGAGCTGGCTGAGGGCGGTCGCGGTGAACAGCGTCCTGAAGTCGGAGGACCGCCACGGGGAGTCGAGGTTCACGACCCGCTCTCAACGGGGGTACGGTTCCCGGCCGCCGTCCTGCCCACCGCGGGGGTCTCGCCCTCCACGGGGGCCTCGCCGCCCGCGGAGGCCTCCCTTCCCGAGGGGACCTCACCGCTCACGGAGGCCTCGCTCTCCGGAGAGACCTCGGACCTCGCGGGAGCCGGCGACGACGGTCGCCCGCGCCTCCGGCTCATCCCGACGCCGACGACCACGACGATCATCCCCGTCATGACCCGGGGCCCGAGATCCTCGCCGAGCACGACGGCTCCCAGCATCAGCGAGACGACCGGCAGCAGGTACCCGACGGCGGCGGCGCCGGTCGGGCCCTCGTCGGCGATGAGCCGGTAGTTGAGGTAGAAGGTGAACCCGGTGCTGAAGATCCCGAGGATGACGACGGCGGCCACCGCCTCGGCGCCGAGGGCCGCCGGGACCGCGCCCCCGGTGAGCAGGACCGGCACGCTCAGTCCCGCGGCGGCGGTGAGCTGGGCCGCCGAGAAGGCGATGGGAGCACCGCCCTTCCCGGTGAGCGTGCGGTCCATGTACGCGAAGGCGACGGCGTAGCTCGCCGCCGCGCCGAGCAGGGCGAGGGCTCCCCAGCTCAGCAGCCCGGCCCGGTGCCAGGGAGCGAAGATCAGCAACGTGCCGGCGAACCCGAGCAGCAGCCCGGCCAGCCGTACCGGATGGAGCCCGCGCTCGGTGCCGGTGGCGAAACCGATCAGCAGGGACCACAGCGGGGTCGTCGCGTTCAGGACCCCGGCCACTCCGGAGTCCACGGTCTGCTCGCCGACGCCGAAGAGGAAGAACGGCAGGGCGTTGCAGAAGAACGCGGCCACGACCAGGTGTCCCCAGGTCGCCCGGTCCCGCGGGAGGCGCTGGCGCGCGGCGCGGGCCAGCACGAACAAGACGCCCGCGCCGAGCGCGGCGCGGGCGAAGGTGATCTGGATCGGGGTCAGCCCGTGGTTCAGCGCCAGTTTGATCCACAGGAAGGCCGACCCCCACAGCAGCGCCAGCATGCCCATGCGCACCAGCGAGCCTCGTTCACCGAACATCCTTTTCCTCCCGTTCCCTCTGGCATGCACGCTGCCGAAGTTCACCTGGAAGGACAAGTGAAAAGTTGTGGACCAACCTTTAAACTCTGCTACATGCTTGATGTGCGGCGCATGCAGGTCCTGCGCGCGGTGGTCACCAGCGGGTCGGTGACCGCCGCGGCGGCGAATCTCGGATACACCCCTTCCGCCGTCAGCCAGCAGGTGGCGGCGCTGGAGAAGCAGGCCGGCATCGCACTGCTGGAACGCGTCGGGCGCGGCGTGCGGCCCACGGCGGCCGGGCGGTTGCTGACCGAGCACGCGGCGGCCATCGGCAGGCAGGTGGCCGCGGCGGAGACCGCCCTGGCCGACCTGCGCGACGGGCGCACGGGGCGCCTGACGGTCCGCTACTTCGCCACCGCGGGCGCCACCGTGATGGCCCCCGCGCTCGCCCGGCTGCGTGAGGAGCACCCGGGCGTGCGGGTCGACCTCGCGACGACCGACCCCGCCGATCCGCTGCCGGAGGTGACGCGGGGCCACGCCGACCTCGCCATCGTGGTCCGGCCCCACGGCGGTTCCCATGAGGGAGTACGTTTCGTCCACCTGCGCGACGACCCTTACCGCGCCGTCCTGCCCAAGGGACACCGGCTCGCCGCCAAGCGGGTCCTGGACCTGGCCGACCTGGCGGCCGAGCCGTGGGTCGGCGGGGAACGGCCCGGCCCCTGCCTCGACGCCGTGATCGACGGCTGCGCCGCGGCGGGCTTCAGCCCGAACGTCGTGGTGGAGGGCGACGACTACGCCACGGCGCAGGGATTCGTCGCCGCCGGCCTCGGAATCAGCCTGATCCCCGAGCTGGGGCTGACCCGCCGCCACCCCTCCGTCACCGTGCGGAGGATCCGCAGGCCGGAACCGGTACGGGCCATCCACGCCGCGGTGCGGGAGACATCGCTGGGCCAGCCCGCCCTGGAGGCGTTCCTCGCCGCCCTGCGGAGCGCGGCCGCGCGGTGACCGTACCGCTATCGTCCGGTCTCGACCACGGGCGGTCCCACCTCGTGCTCTTCGATCAGCCGTTTGGGCGCCGTGAGGCACCACGCCTCGGTGACCAGCTCGAACAGCTCCTCGGCGTCGATCCCGGCCAGGTGCACGACGACCCAGCCGAACCGCCCGGCGGTGAACTGGACCTCGAAGACCTCCGGCCGCTCGGCCACCAGCGCGATCTGCTCCTCGATCGTCGCCTTCAGCCCGACCGTCTCGGTCCTCTCCCACAGGTAGCCGAATCCGTTGCCCCGCACCTTCAGCGAGATCCAGTCACCGCCGGGGCTCTGCTGGACCTCCGGCAGCCGGTCCAGCATCCCCAGGAACTCCTCAACACTCACACCCATGGCCGAAGACCTACCAGAGCCCTCCGACATTCGGCGCGTTCCGCCGCCTCACCCCGGTACGGCCCGCCGGAAACGAGCGACGAATCCGGCACGCCGCACCGCAGGCGGGAACCTTCCGTCCTCGGATGCGAGACGCCGTAGGGCCCCGGGCTGCCGGCGGGGATGACAGACGGGGCGGGACGCCGGAACTGTCGGTGGGGCGGGGGATGATGCCCCGATCGAGTCACGCGCCCGAGGAGAGGAGCCCGTCATGGAGACCGTGGTCTCGGCGGACGGCACCCGCATCGCCTTCGAGAGGCTGGGCGAGGGTCCGCCCGTCGTCGTGGTGGGCGGTGCGACCTGCGACCGTACGGTGACCCGCCCGCTGGCGGAGAGGCTGGCCCGGCGCTTCACCGTGATCAACTACGACCGGAGGGGCCGCGGCGACAGCGGGGACACCACTCCGTACGCCGTCGAGCGCGAGGTCGAGGACATCGCGGCCCTCATCGTCGCGGCCGGCGGCACCGCGTTCGTCTACGGCCACTCCTCCGGCGCCGCCCTCGCCCTGCACGCGGCGGCCCGCGGCCTGCCCGTCGGCAGGCTCGTCCTGCACGAGCCGCCCTTCTCCCCCGGCGGCGAGCGGGGGCGCGTGATGCGCGAGACCGCGGACGAGGTCGGGAAGCTGCTGGCGGAGGACCGGCGGGACGACGCGCTCGCACTGCATCTGTCGATGACGGGCATGCCGCCGGAGGCGGTCCGGGAGATGCGCCACCGGTCATGGTGGGCCGGCTGGGCGGCGAAGGCGGTCACGCTCCCCTACGACTACGCGGTCCTCGACGAGGCCGGCCGGGGCGGTGTGACGCCGGCCGAGCAGGCCCGCGGCGTGTCCGCCCCCACCCTGGTCGTCTGCGGCGGGGCGAGCCCGGCGTGGCTGCTCGACGAGGACCGGCGGGTCGCCGACGCCCTGCCGGACGGACGGTACGTGCTCCTGGCGGGTCAGGAGCACGTCGTTCCTCCGGAGGTCCTCGTCCCGGTGCTGGCGGAGTTCTTCGCCGGCTGACCGAGCGGGCGGTCGTCGGCGGGCTCCGCCGGACGGGCGCGTAGGGCGCCGTGTGACGACGACACCCGCCACGGGATACGGCGGCTGTCGTCCCGTCTCGTCCCGGAGGCCGAGCTGAGGCCGAACCCGCGGAGCGGATCGCAGGAGCGGTGACACCTGGGGCAGGTGGTGCGCATAAGCGCGTTGATCACGGGTAGTCCGGGCTGGCCCGAACGAGACGAAAGGAGTCTCCCATGTCCACCCTCACCCTTCTCCTGCTGATCCTCGCCCTCGCCTGCTTCGTGCTGGCCGCGTTCAACATCGGCGGTCCCCGGGTCAACCTCATCGCCCTCGGCCTGGCCCTGTGGGTGCTGACCGAGCTGATCCCGAAGCTCGGCGACCTCTGACCGCGCGGCGGGAGGCCGTTCCCTCCGCGTGAGCCCTCCCGCGGCGCACGCCGCGGGTCACGTCCTCTCCGCCCGCGTCCGCCCTCCCCGTCGGCGCTCGTCTTCCCCGCAGTCGCCGTACGGGTGAGGGCGGACGCCGGGCGTCAGAGGCGGTAGACCCGCGTGGCCGTCCCGCGGAACACGGCGTCGCGCTCGGCGGGTGACAGTCCCGCGTCCGCCAGCAGCGACGCGGCGGCGTCCGTCCAGGCGGGCAGCGACCCGGCCAGGAGGCAGACGGGCCAGTCCGAGCCGAACATCAGCCGGTCGGGCCCGAAGGCGTCGAGCACGACCTCCGCGTACGGCCGCAGCCGCGCGGCGTCCCAGTCGTCCCACCGCGCCTCGGTGATCATTCCGGAGAGCTTGCAGGTCACGTTGGGCAGGGCCGCCAGCTCGCGGATCAGCCCGGCCCAGGGGTCGAGCCGCCCGTCGGCGATCGGCGGCTTGGCGACATGGTCCAGCACGAGACTCAGGCCGGGCAGCGCGCGTGCCGTCTCGATGGCGGCGGGCAATTGGCAGGGCAGGACCAGCAGGTCATAGCTCAGCCCGGCGTCCGCCACCCGCCGCAGTCCCCGTCGCACGTCGTCGCGGGCCAGCCAGCGCGGGTCGGACTCGGCCTGGACGAGGTGCCGGATGCCGCGCAGCAGTTCTCCTCCCGGTGAGGCGCGCAACGCGTCGAGTTCGCCGGCGAGGTCGGGCCGGGTCAGGTCCGCCCAGCCGACGACGGCGCCGACGGGGCCGGGCCGCGCCGCCGTCGCGAGGAACTCCCGGGTCTCCTCCGCGTCGGGCAGCACCTGCACGAGCACCGACGCGCCGATGCCCGCCCCGGCCGCGGCCTCCGCGTAGTCGGAGAGCGTGAAGTCGCGGCGGATGGGCGACATCCCGGCGGGGTCCAGCCATGCCTGGGGACGCCGGGCCAGGTCCCAGAGGTGATGATGGGCGTCGACGTACGTCATCGCAGTGCCTCCCGCGCCAGCTGTCTGAGGGGTCTGCCGGTGGCCGCGGCGAGCTCGGCCAGGTCGTCGTACTCGGGTTTGGCTCCCCACGGCCCGTGTTTGATCCGGACCGTCCGGCCGTACAGCTCGACGGTCTCGAAGCGCCGGGGCAGCATGAGCTTGTCCACCGTGCCGCGGCGCAGCCCGAGGGTGCCGGTCTCGGTGAAGATCAGGTCGCAGAGGCGGTCGGCCAGCGCGGGATCGGCCAGGACGTGCAGGACATGGGCGGGACGGCCCTTCTTCATGACGGCCGGGGTGACCCAGGCGTCGGCGGCGCCGGCCGCGAGGGCCCGCTCGATGACATGGCCGAGGGTCTCGCCCGTCACGTCGTCCAGGTTCGTCGACAGGACCACCTGGGCCCGGGACTCGTACACCGGTTCCGGCGCCGTCCCGGCCGCGGGCCCGGCGGCCGACCCGGCCTGCGGCGTCCCGGCCGCGGACTCCGGAGCGGTCCCGAGCTCAGGAGCGGTCCCGGGCTCCGGAGCGGTCCCGGGCTCCGGAGCGGTCCCGCCGGTCGGTCCGGGCCGCGTCGTGCCGGTCGCGGGCCCGGGTACGGCCTCGGCCGCCGGTCCGGCCTGCGCCGTCCCCTCCGGGGGTTCGCCGAGGATCGCCACCGTCACGTTGGGCCGGTCGGGCAGCACGCGGGTGCCCGCGCCGTACCCCGTGGCCCGGAGGGTCATCTCCGGCGGGGGGCCGTACACCGTGTGGAGCGCGCGGAGCAGGGCCGCCCCCGTCGGCGTGACCGTCTCCCCCGGCGCCGCGTCGCCGCGGACCCGGGCCCCGGCGAGGAGCGCGAGGGTGGCGGGCGCGGGCACCGGCAGCACCCCGTGCCGGGTCCGTACGGTGCCGGAGCCCATGGGCAGCGGCGCGCAGTGGACGCGCGTGACGCCGAGTTCGGCGATCGCCGCCGCGCAGCCGACGATGTCGACCAATGTGTCGTGCCCGCCGAGCTCGTGCAGGTGCACCTCGGCGACCGGCACGCCGTGCAGGGCGCTCTCGGCCTCGGCGATCGCGGTCAGGGCGGCGCCGGCGACGGTGAGCCCCGTCCGGGCCGCCATTTCGATCAGCTCCGAGGCGGCGCGTTCGGTGGCGTCGTCGTCGACCTCGACCCGGACGCGGGTGGCGACGAGCGCGCCGGTGCGGACCCGCTCGGCGTCCAGCCGCCAGCCGGTCAGACCGGTCGCGGCGACCGCCTTCCGCACGCCGTCGAGCGAGGCGCCGGCGTCCAGCAGCGCGGCGAGCAGCATGTCCCCGGCGAGGCCGGTGAAGGGGTTCAGATAGAGGATCATGGCTGTTCCCCGACCGTCGTCTCCGACGGGGAACCCACGGTTTTCCCGGTGAGAAGGATCATGCCTGTTCCCCGGCCGCCGTCTCCGTCGGAGAGCTTGCCACCGTCTCCCGTGAGGAGCACGCCGACGTCTCCGGTGAGGAGCCCGCGGCCGTCTCCTCTGGGGAGTACGCCGCCGTCCTCGCCGGCTTCCTCGTGAGGCGGTAGGCGGCGAGGGCCGCGCCGAACCCGGAGTCGATGTTGACCACGGTGATCCCGGCCGCGCACGATGTGAGCATGGCGAGCAGGGCCGTCACGCCCTCCAGCGCGGCGCCGTACCCGGTGGACGTGGGCACCGCGATCACCGGCGTCTCGACCAGGCCGCCGACGACGCTCGCCAGCGCCCCCTCCATGCCCGCGATGACGATCACGCTGTCGGCCGCGCGCAGGTCTCCGGCGGCGGCGAGCACCCGGTGCAGCCCCGCCACGCCCACATCCCTGATCACCGTGGTCCGCAGGCCGAGGGCGGACGCGACGGCCGCGGCCTCGGCGGCCACCGGGCCGTCCGCGGTTCCGGCCGTGACCACGGCGACCGTGTGCCCGATCGGCCGTGCCCGCCGCCAGGTCAGCAGCCGCGCGTCCCGGTCGTACCGGCCGCCGGGGACCCGCTCCGTCACGGCCTCGGCGGCGTCCGGTCCGACCCGGGTCACGAGGACGGGCCCGGTGTTCCGGTCCAGCAGCGCGGTGACGATCCCGATGATCTCGGCCACCTGTTTGCCCGGGCCGTAGACGATCTCGGGCAGTCCCTGGCGGGCCTCGCGGTCGAGGTCGAGGCGCGCGTATCCGAGGTCGAGGGCGCCGCTCACGGCTTCTCCTCTCGCGGCGGTCTCCGGCGGAACACGGTCACCCTCCGGCGAGGTAGGGGATGGTCATGGGCCCCTCCGGCAGGACGCAGACCCGTCCGGGCAGGGCGCGCACGGTGGCGGCGACGTCCTCGGTTCGCTCCAGGTGGGCGGCGGCGAGGTCGGCGTCGCCGAGGTGGGAGGTGTGCATGATCACGCGGGCGTGCCGCTGGATGCGGGCCTGGATCTGCACCTGCCACTGGTCGGGCACGGTCTCGGTACGGCGGGAGATCTCCTCGAACAGCGCGTCCGGGGAGGCCGCGGAGGTGAGGACCTCCCGGTAGGAGCCGTGGTCGGGGAAGCCGTCCCGGCACTCGGCGGCGCAGACGATGGTCCCGCCGGGCCGGACGACCTGGGCGGCGGCGCTCATGCCCTTGACCGCCTGGTAGAGGTTCTGGTCGAGCGGGAAGCCCGCGTTCGTGGTGACGACCACGTCGAAGGGCTCGGCGACCGGGCGCATCGCGGCGGCGCGGGCGGCGGCCGTGGCGGCGGCGTGCATCGGCGCCAGGTCGCCGCCGAACGCCCGCACGATCCGCTGCTCGCGGTTCAGCACGACGTCGAGGGCGAAGGTGACGCCGGTCGCGGCGGCTATGGCGCGGACGTCGTCGTGGACGGGGTTGCCCTCGATGACCCCCCAGGTGGCCCGGGGGTCTCCGATGCGGGCCGCGTCGTGCAGGGTGAGCACGGTCTCCAGGGCGGCGAGGCCGGGCGCGACCAGCTTCGGGCCGCCGGAGAACCCGGCGAAGAAGTGCGGCTCGACGAACCCGGTGGTGATCCGCACGTCGGCGTCGGCCCACTCCCGGTTCAGCCAGACGGGGACGTCCCTGCCGTGGCGGCCCATCCACTTCAGGGAGGAGGCGTCGCGGGCGTCGTGGTTGACGATCCGTACGGTGTCCGCGACCTCGTCGCCGAACATCGCGCGCAGCTCGGCTTCGGTGTTGCCGCGGTGCGTGCCGGTGGCCACCAGGATCACGACGTCGTCCAGGCCGACGATTCCGTCCAGCTCGGCCAGGATCGCCGGGATCATCAGGTGGCGCGGCTGGGGTCTCGTGCCGTCGCAGGCGGAGATCGCCACCGTCTGGCCTGGGCGCACCCGCTCGCGCAGCGGCGGGCCCGCGACGGGTTCGCGCAGGGCCCGTCGCAGCTCGGCGGCCTCGTCGGCCACGGCGGGCCGGGCGACGGGTGTGATCACTGTCGTGCGGTCGTCCGGCAGGTCCACCGCGAGACCGTCGGTGCCGTAGGCGAGCTCAACCCGCATCGTCCAGCTCCCTCCACAGTTCTCCGGGCACGGGGACGGCGGCGAGGTCGAGGTCCTCCCGGATCTCCTCCGCGCTGCGCGCCCCGATCAGGACCGTGGTGACGGCCGGGTGCCGGTGCGGGAACCGCAGGGCCGCGGCGGGCAGCGGCACGCCGTACGAGGCGCAGATCCGCCCCAGCCGCCGGGCGCGCTCCACCACCTCGGCCGGGGCGGTGTCGTAGTCGTAGGTTGTGCCACCGGCCAGGACGCCGCTGTTGAAAACCCCTCCGGCGATCACGGCGACACCGCGCCGGTCGCACTCGGGCAGCAGTTCCCCCGCGGCGGAGCGGTCGAGCAGCGTGTACCGTCCGGCGACGAGCACCGCGTCGAGGTCCGTCTCACGGACGAACCGGGTGAGCATCCCGGCCTGGTTCATCCCGGCGCCGATCGCGCCGACGACCCCCTGGTCGCGCAGCTCGGCCAGCGCCGGGTACGCCTGGCCCGCGGCCTGCTCCCAGTGGTCGTCGGGGTCGTGGATGAACACCAGGTCGAACCGGTCGAGCCCGGTGCGCCGCAGGCTGTCGTCCAGCGAGCGCAGCACGCCGTCGCGGCTGTAGTCGCGCACCCGCACGTAGCCGGTGCTGCCGGGGAAGCCGTCGGCCTCGCCCTCGCCGGGGACCAGGACGCGGCCCACCTTCGTGGACACGACCGCCTCGGCCGCGCCTTGCGGCAGGCCGCGCAGGAAGCGGCCGAGGCGCTCCTCGGCGAGGCCGGTGCCGTAGTGCGGCGCGGTGTCGAAGTAGCGGATCCCCGCCTCCCACGCGGCGGCGAGGGTCCGCTCGGCCTGCTCCTCGCTCACCGGGGAGAACAGCCCCGCCAGCGGGGCGGTGCCCAGGCCGTACGGTCCCAGCCGGGCCGCGAGGCCGGGGCCCGGCCGGGCCCCGGACGCCCCGGAGGCACCTGGTGCGGCTTCCGGAGCGCCGGGGCCGGAGTCGGCCGCCGCTTCCGGGGCACCGGAGCCGGAGCCGGGCACCGATTCCGGGGCACCGGGGCCGGAGCCCGCCGTCATGACGACACCGGCCGCAGGCGCAGGCCGGCCATCCCGCCGTCCACGGCCAGCTCGATCCCGACCGTCGACCCCGACCTCGGGCTCGCAAGGTACGCCACCGCCTGGGCGACCTCCTCGGCCGTCACCAGGCGGCCGTGCGGCTGGCGCGCGGACAGCGCGGCGCGCTCGGCCGCCGGGTCGGGGGCGGCGTCCAGCAGCCGCCCGACCCAGGGGGTGTCGACGGTGCCGGGGTTGACGCAGTTGACGCGGATGCCCTCGCGGATGTGGTCGGCCGCCATCGCGCGGGTCAGCGCGAGCACCGCTCCCTTGGACGCCGAGTACAGCGCCCGCTGCGGCAGCCCGGCCGTGGCGGCGATCGAGCAGGTGTTGACGACCGCCGCGTGCGGGGACTCACGCAGGTACGGCAGCGCCGCCCGGGTCACGCGGGCGATCCCCACGACGTTCAGGTCGAACACGCGCAGCCACTCGGCGTCGTCGTTGTCGGCGACCGTGCCCTGCGCGCCGATGCCCGCGTTGTTCACCAGCACGTCGATCCGGCCGTACCGCTCCGCCACCGCCGTGACGGCCGCGCGCACGGCGGCGTCGTCGGTCACGTCGCAGACGAACTCGGTGTCCCGCAGGTCCAGGACGGTCACCCGGGCGCCCCGCGCGGTCAGCTCCTCGGCGACGGCCCTGCCGATGCCCGAGGCGCCGCCGGTGACGACGGCCACCAGACCGTCGAACTCCCCCTGGCTCATGCCGCCCCCTCGCGAAGCACCCCGCGCCCGGCGATCCGCCCGGTCATGCCGCTCCCTCGCCTAGAGGCTCGGGATCGCATTCGCGAAACGCCCCGTACTCACTGATTCGCTGGCTCATGCCTGCCCCATCCGCTGACGCTGACGGCCCAGGCCGTCGATCTCCAGCTCCACCACGTCGCCCTTGCGCAGGTACGCCTCCGGGCCGCGGCCGAGCGCCACCCCCGCCGGGGTGCCGGTGTTCACCACGTCGCCCGGCTCCAGCACCATGAACTGGCTGAGGTACCAGATCACGTGGTGCACGCCGAAGATCTGGTTGCCGGTGCTCCCGTCCTGGCGGAGCTCGCCGTTCACCCACAGCCGCAGGCCGAGCGCCTGCGGGTCGCCGACCTCGTCCGCCGTGACCAGCCACGGGCCGAGCGGGTTGAACGTCTCACACGACTTGCCCTTGTCCCACTGGCCGCCGCGCTCGTTCTGGAACTCGCGCTCGGACACGTCGTTGGCGATCGCGTACCCGGCGAACACGTCCGCCGCCTCCTCGGGGGAGGACAGGTAACGGGCCGTGCGGCCCAGGACCACCGCGAGCTCGACCTCGTAGTCGGTCTTCACGCTGCCGCGCGGGACCAGGACCTCGTCGTCGGGGCCGACCATCGTGTTGGACGCCTTCATGAAGACGACCGGCTCGGCGGGGATCGCGGCCCCGGTCTCCTCGGCGTGGTCGGAGTAGTTCAGGCCGATACAGATGATCTTTCCGGGCCTGGCGACCGGCGCGCCGATCCGCTCGTACGGCCCGGCCTCGGGCAGCTCGCCGGCGTCGAGAGCGGACCGTACGCGTTCGAGGCCCCCGCCGGCGAGGAACGCCCCGTCGATGTCCGCCGTCAGCGACGACAGATCGAGCACCCGGCCGTCCGGCCCCAGCGCACAGGGCCGCTCCCGGCCCTCCGGTCCCACTCTCAGCAGCTTCACGGTCGCCTCTTCCAGCAATTCACCCGATGTATCGGACCGGTCGAGCCTCCCATATTCATCGGGTCGAAGTAAAGCTTCTCCCTTACCATCACGCGGGCATGGCTTGACCGCATCTGGAGCGCAACGTACTGTCCGCCGTATTCGTTGGATGAATTTGGAGCAGGCATGCCCACCATCACCTCCGTAGACGTGATCGACATCAGGTTCCCCACCTCGGCCACCCTCGACGGGTCGGACGCGATGAACCCCGACGGCGACTACTCGGCCGCGTACGTCGTCCTCGGCACGGACGGCGATCTGTCGGGGTACGGCCTGACCTTCACGATCGGGCGCGGCAACGACCTCTGCGTGACGGCGGCGCGGCAGATCGGCGCCCGGCTGGCCGGCCGCGACGTGGACGAGCTGGCCGGGGACCTCGGCGGCCTCTACCGCGAGATCATGGCCGACAGCCAGATGCGCTGGCTGGGCCCGGAGAAGGGCGTGGTGCACCTGTCCGCCGCGGCCGTGCTCAACGCCGCCTGGGACCTCGCCGCGCGCCGGGCGGGCAAGCCCCTGTGGCGGTTCGTCGCGGACATGTCGCCCGAGGAGCTGGTGGCCGCCTGCGACCTCAGCTACCTGTCGGACGTGCTCACCCCGGCCGAGGCCGTGGAGATGCTCGCCGCGCTCGCGCCCACACGCGGGGAGCGGATCGCCGAGCTCACCGGACACGGCTACCCCGCCTACACCACCTCCCCGGGCTGGCTGGGCTACGACGACGGCAAACTGCGGCGCCTGTGCCGTGAGGCGGTCGCCGACGGCTGGACCCATGTCAAGCTCAAGGTCGGCGCGGACGTCGAGGACGACGTGCGCCGGCTGTCCATCGCCCGGGAGGAGCTGGGCGACCGCACGCTGATGATCGACGCCAACCAGGTGTGGGACGTCCCGCAGGCCGTCGAGTGGGTGAACCGGCTCGCGCCGTACGGGCCGCTGTGGATCGAGGAGCCGACCAGCCCCGACGACGTCCTCGGCCACGCCGCGATCCGCAAGGCGGTCGCCCCCGTCGGCGTCGCCACCGGAGAGCACTGCCACAACCGCGTCATGTTCAAGCAGCTCCTCCAGGCCGGGGCCATCGACTTCTGCCAGATCGACTCCTGCCGCCTGGCGTCGGTCAACGAGATCGTCCCGGTCCTGCTGATGGCCGCGAAGTTCGGCGTGCCGGTGTGCCCGCACGCGGGGGGCGTGGGCCTGTGCGAGCTGGTCCAGCACATGTCGATCATCGACTACGTCTGCGTGAGCGGCAGCCTGGAGGGGCGGGTCCTGGAGTACGTGGACCACCTGCACGAGCACTTCACCGACCCCGTCCGCATCGTCCGGGGCCGCTACCTGCTGCCCGAGGGGCCCGGCTACGGCGCCCGGATGCACCCGGAGTCGGTCGCCGCGTACCGTTACCCCGACGGCGAGCAGTGGGGGGTGTAGCGGGATGGGCGTCGTGGAGACCGCCATCGACACCGTCAAGCAGCTGATCATCGATGGCGAGCTGCGGCCGGGCCAGAGGCTCCCGGTGGAGAAGGACCTGGCCGAGCAGCTCGGCGTCTCCCGCAACACGCTCCGCGAGGCCGTACGGGCCCTGACGGCGATGCGGGTGCTGCAGACGCGCCAGGGCGACGGGACCTACGTCACGAGCCTGTCCCCCGGCCTGCTCCTGGACGGGATGAGCTTCGTCGCCGACCTGCACCTCGACGCGGGCGCACGGCAGTTCCTGCACGTCCGCCGGCTGCTGGAGCCGGAGGCGACCGCCCTCGCCGCGACCCGCCTGCCCGGTGACGTCCTGGACCGGCTCGGCGACGTGCTGGCGGAGGCCGAGCGGCTCGCCGGACGACCGGACGTGGACCACGACAAGCTGATCGTCCTGGACCAGGAGTTCCACAGCCTCATCACCGCCCACTGCGGCAACCCGGTGCTCGCCGCGGTGATCGAGAACATGTCCGGCCGCACGGTGCGGGCGCGGGTCTGGCGCGGGATGACCGATCCCGGCGCCCTCCTGCGCACGCTGGGCGAGCACCGGTCGATCCACGCGGCGCTCCTCGCGCGGGACCCCGACCGGGCGCGCCTGTACGCGGCCGTCCACATCCTGGGCGTGGAGGAGAGCCTGGCCGGCGACGCGCCGACGGAGACGGGAGACCCGGATGAGTGACGAGACCCGGACGGACGACAAGGCTCCGGCGGGCGGCGAGCCCCCGGCGGACGACGAGGCCCCGGCGACGACGGACGAGGCGATCGACCGCCTGACCGGGCGATTGCGGCGGGAGAGCGGCGTGGTCGTCGCCTACTCGGGCGGGGCCGACTCGGCGCTGCTGGCCGTCATGGCCTCCCGCGTGCTCGGCGCGCGGGCGCTCGCGGTGACCGCCGTCTCCCCCAGCCTCGCCGCCTCCGAGCGGGCCGCCGCCCGCGGGTTCGCCCGCCGGTACGGCCTGGCGCACCTGGAGGTGTGCACGGACGAGGCCGACCGCCCGGAGTACGCCGCCAACGGCGCGGACCGCTGCTACCACTGCAAGTCGGCGCTGTTCGACGCCCTCGGGCCGCTGGCGGCGGCCATGGGGGCCCGGATCGCCCTCGGCACCAACCTCGACGACCTCGGCGACCACCGGCCGGGGCAGCGGGCGGCGGCGGAGCGCGGGGCGATCGCGCCGCTGGTCGACGCCGGCCTGACCAAGGCGGACGTCCGCGCGCTCAGCCGCGAGCTCGGGCTGGTCACGGCGGACAAGCCCGCCGCGCCCTGCCTGGCCTCGCGGGTGAGCTACGGCGACCCGGTCACCCCGGAGGTGCTGCGCCGGGTCGAGGTCGCGGAGGCGGCGCTGCGCGACCTCGGTTTCCCGGTGTGCCGGGTGCGCGCCCATTCGGGCGGCACGCTCGCCCGCGTCGAGGTCCCGCGGGACGACATCCCGCGCGCGGGCGAGCTGCGTGAGCGCGTCGACGCGGCCGTCCGCGGCGCGGGCTTCACCTTCTGCTCGCTGGACCTGTCGGGCTTCGCCTCCGGCCGCCTCAACGCGTTGCTGCCGCTGCTCCCTTCCTAGGTTCTGTTCTGTGGACCTTTTCGCCCGCCGCGGTCGTCCAGGCGGGGATCCGCAGAACAGCACCCGGATTCCGTTCCGGTACGGCCTCCGGTCAGCCCACGGCGTAGGCGCGGGTGATCGTCTGGGTCAGGCGGGTGCCCGCCGTGTCGGTCACGGCCGCGCGCAGGGAGACGAACCCGGCCGCGGACGGGTTCCGCAGCACGGCGGTCCAGCCGGAGCCGGTGCGGACGAGCGGGACGGGACGCCAGCTCGCCCCGTCGTCGGCGGACATCTCCAGGCGGATCGACCTCGTCTCCGCCGCGGCGGCGCCGGGGTTGCGCTCGATCCACACGGACATGCGCGTCACGCCGCCCCGCTTGGCGCGGTTCGAGTCGTCCAGGCCGTCGGGGCCGTAGCGGACCGCCGTCAACGGCAGCGGCTGCGGCTTCTCCGTGTTCGCGGACCGGAACGTCCAGGTGGACTCCACCCCGGTGGAGAGCGCCGAGTGCGACACCTGCCTGCGCATCGAGGCGGTGAGCGTGTAGGCGCCGGCCCCGGCGGGGAGATCGGCGTGGAGTTCGCATCCTTCCGGCCGGTAGATCTCACAGCCGGCCAGGTCGGCGCGGGCCAGTGTCTTCCCGTCCCGGGTCAGGGTGGCGGCGCCGGTGGCGGCGGTGTCCGACCCCGTCCTGCCCGGACGCCCGTCGGCGAACAGGCCGACTCCCGAGAAGGTCAGCTCGTCGCCGGTACGGTTACCGCCCGGCAGCAGGAACGACGGGCCGGTGACCGCCGCGTTCCAGACCTCCCCGCTCTCCCCGCGCTTCGCGCGCCGACCGCCGTCGAAGGTCAGGGAGGTGCCGGTCTGGAGGCCGCTCTCGTAGGTCACCCCGGGGGTCCGGTACTGGACGAGTGTGCCGGGCAGGGGGAGGTCATAGACCAGCGGTGTCAGGGACGAACCCGGGAACTCGGGAAAGAGCGTTCCGGCCAGCGGCATCCCCGTGGCCGCCACGCCCGAGGCCCGGTAGGTCGTGGAGATCTTCGCCAGTTCCTTCCGCCTGGCACGGTGGACGGGGTCGCCGGGGATGCCGTCGGTGTGACGGTCGACGAGATCATAGACGTACGGGCTGGGCGAGACGTCCCTGCTCAGCCACAGGGTCCTCAGCGTGTAGGTCAGGCCGGGCCGGCGGACGGGGACGACGAAGAACCCGGTGTTGGGGTCCAGGCTCGTGAACATGTTGAAGTTCCACGCGCCGTGGGCCAGCCCGAACTCGAAACCGCGCCGGATCTGGGCGCTCGGGTCGTCGAGCGTGACCCCGGTCGCCCTGCCCTGACGCGCGTCCACCGTCAGCCGGACGCCGTCTCCGTCGACCCTGAGCGGGGAGTCGGCGGCGGTGTCGGCCCGCTTCCCGTCGATCTTCTCAAGGGTCTCGGTGTAGACGTTCCAGTCGCCCTTGGGGAGCCGTACCGTGGCCGTGCCGTCGTGGAACACCGGCTCGATGACGGTCCCGGTCGCCGGGTCGTAGATCTGCGCCATCCAGGGATCGACCGGTTGCCCCTGCCTGCCGACGACGGTGACGGTGACGTCGTAGGACTCGGGCTCGACGTAGGCGCCGGCCACGGTGCGGATCACCGTGTCACCCGCGTTGGCGGTGACCGTGCCGGCGTAGTCGCCCGGGGCCTTGCCGGTGGCGTCGATGGTGAGCGTGACCGACGCCTGTCCCCCGGCGGGCACGTCGAGCTTCCGGACGCCGAGTCCGACCGCCTCTCCCCCGCCGGTCAGGTCGAGGCTCACCGGCGTGTCGCCGGAGTTGGTGTAGGTGATGGTCCCGGTCCTGCGGCGCTCCTTCGGGCCGTCCCAGGGGAAGGCCGCCCAGGCATCCGTCGCCTGCGCCGTGACCTGCTGCCTCAGGGAGCGGGCCACGTCCACCCGCCCGGTGCCCTGCCGGTACGGCGTGGCCCCGGCCGAGGGTGCGGCGCCGCCGGTCAGCGCGGCCTTGAGCCGCTGCCCCGTCCAGTCGGGGTGACGCTGGGCGAGGATCGCCGCGGCCCCCACCACGTGCGGCGTCGCCATCGAGGTTCCGGACATCGCCACATGCGTGCCCTCGGCGGTGCCCGCGGCCGCCGCCGCGACGATCTCGACGCCGGGCGCGGTGAGATCCGGTTTCACGGCGTGGTCACCCACCCGGGGGCCGGCGCTGGAGAAGCCCGCCACCCGGTCGTCCCTGTCGACGGCGCCGACGGTGAGGGCCGCGTCCGCGCTGCCCGGACTGCTCACCGTGCCCGGTCTGCCGTTGTTCCCGGCGGCCACGACGAACAGCGTGCCGGTCCGTTCCGACAGCGTGTTCACCGCCTGTTCCAGGGGGTCGAGTCCCGGCTCGTCGGGGCTTCCCAGGCTGAGGTTGACGACCTTGGCCCTGACCTCCAGGGCGGCCCACTCCATGCCCGCCAGGATGGCGGAGTCGACGGGCCCGGCCGGTCCGCCGACCTTCCCGATGGCCAGCCGCGCGCCCGGGGCGACGCCCCGGTACCTCTCGTCGTTGCCCGCGATGGTCGAGGCGACGTGGGTGCCGTGGCCGAGGTCGTCGCGGACATCGGGCTCGTCGCTGAAGTTGCGCGCCTGCGTCACCACGCCCTTCAGATCCGGATGGTCGGGGTCGTAGCCGGAGTCGAGGACGGCGACCGTGACGCCCTCCCCGGTCATCCCCTGCTTCCACGCCTCGGTGGCGCCGATCTGCGCGGTGCTCCGGTCGAGGGTGAAGGACCGGCGGCCGTCCAGCCAGATCTTCGCCGTGCCCGCGGCCAGCGTACGGGCGCCGCCCGCCATGTCCTTCCACGCCTGGGCCGCGCCGCTCTTCGGCAGGCTGAGCGTGGTCATGCCGAGGCCGGCGAGCCCCTTGACGTCCTGCGCGCTCCTGAGGGCGGGGGCCTGGCCGGTGCCCGACTGCGTGATCAGCGGGATGTCGGCCCGGTCGGCGTCGCCGTACCGCCACGCAAGCAGCCGGGTGACGTCGAACAGCCGCCGGTCGAGCGTCCCCCTGGTGAGCAGGGGCTGGGCGTCGGACGGCACCACGTACAGGTGCCCATCACGCACCTGGCTCCTGAAGCCGACGTCCTGGCGGCCGGGGCCGGGCTCCACCCGGTGCCCGCGGCCGGTCACCACGACCCGGTCACCGGTGATCAGGGTCACCCCGTTCGGCTGCCGGGAAGGGGCCTGTGACGCGGGGGCGGGTGTGGGCGTGGGGGCGGCGCTCGCGATCGCCGTCATCGCCACGACGGCGGCGAGGAGCGGTCTTCCAAGGATCATGACCCGTCACCGCCCGTCTGCGGAAGCCGGTCCGTCCAGTCGGTGGTCAGCAGGAGGAGTTCGTAGGGGGACCCCGACACGCTTCCGTCGTTGCCCAGGAGGTAGTTCGTCCGGGTCACCCGGGCGGTCTCGGGATCGACGACCAGCGTGATCTCCTCTCCGACGTCGGGGTTGGGGATCAGCAGTTTCCGGCCGCCCTCCACCGCTCCCGCGTCCCGGACCCCCGGGACGGCGGCGAGGCTCCGGAACGCCGCGGAGCGGGCCTTCGGCGGCGTCGGCAGCTCCGAGATCAACGCGATCAGAGGAATGGTGGGGTCCCCTCGCTGTTCGGAGAGGAGCATGTTCTCCTCACGTCCCCGAAGCCCGGCGATCCACGCGTTCAGCGCCTCGGGATCCTCCGGCAGCCCTTCGAGGTCCTCGAAGCCCACCTTGGCGCCCTTGAGCATGAACGGGTCCGGGTCCGGGTTCGGGGCCGGTACGACGGCGTCGGGTGGATCACCCGGCTCGCCCCTGGTCCAGCGCCTGCCGTCCCGGACGGTCCAGCTGTCCATGGGCGGGATCTCCGGATCCTGCCAGTCGGACCTGACGTGCCAGTAGGTCCCGGAGTCCTGCGGCGCTTTCTCCGCGCTGACGGCCGCCATGAGCAGGACCTCCCTGCCCTGGGCCGGCGTACCGGCGGGCGTGGTCCCCCCGGTGGCGAGCACGGCGACGGCCGCCGCGGCGGCGACGGCGGCCAGGCCGAGCCCCTGCGTGAACCACCCGATCCGCCGGGGCGCGCGGCCTCGCATCCCGGCCTGGAGCCGCCGCCTGCTGCGAGCGACCGCCTCGGCGGGCGGTTCGGGCTTGGCCAGCAGGCCGGCGAGCGGGGTCAGGTCGTCATCCACGGATCATCTCCTTGTCGATGAGGGCGAGCATCTTCGCGCGGGCCCGGCTGAGCCTGGAGCCCACGGTGCCGACGGCGATGCCGAGTGCCTGGGCGATCTCCTCGTAGCCGAGCTGGCCCAGCGCCACGAGAAGCAGGACGTCGCGCTCGCCCCCGGAGAGCGCGGCGAGTGCCCTGGCCAGGTGCGGCTGCATGCGCTGGGCGGCGACGGAGGTCACGACCCGGCTCTCGTGGCCTTCCGCGTCCGGTTCCGGCCCCAGCCGGGCCAGCGCCCGGTAGTGGCGGGTCTCCTTGCGCCGGTGCCTGGCGATGAGGTTGGTGGCGAAGCCGAACAGCCAGGGCCGCAGGCTCCCGAGTTCCGGGTCGAACCGGTCGCGCCGGCCGAAGGCCAGCAGGAACGTCTCGGCGGTGATGTCCTCGGCGATCTGCGTGTCCAGCCGGCCGGCCACGTACCGGTAGATGTCGCGGTAGTAGCGGTCGTGCACCTCGGTGAACAGCTCGGGGTCACGCCGGTACCGGGCGACGAGTTCGGCGTCGGTGACCGGTTCGCTCACTGCCGCGATCAAATTCTCTTCTCCGACATGAGCCTTCCTTCCGGATTTCGGTTGCGATCACCCATCCTTCGCCGCAGGACCGGATCTTCTTCCCATTCGGCCGGATCCGGCGTATCACCGCTGGAACGCGAGGTGGGGAGCCGGAGACACGACGGACACGACGAACCGGGCCCGCCGTTCAGGCGGACCCGGTGAGTGCCTCTCCGGTGTGCGGTTCCTCGCCGCTCAGGCGAGCCCGGCGGATCCCTTCCCGGCTCCCGGGACGCGGCCCTCCCGGCCCGGCAGGCAGAGCCAGGCCGAGACCAGGCCGCCGAGCGCGCAGACGGCCCACAGCGCCCACTCGTCCAGGGCGTACACCGCGCCGCCGATGATCGGTCCGACGCCGGTGCCCGCCGCGATGGCGGCGCCGTACAGGCCCTGGTAGCGCCCGGCCATGGCGGGCGGAGCGAGGTCGCTCAGGTGGGCGCTGGCCATCGAGGCGTACAGCATCTCCCCGAGCGTCCACAGCAGTACGGTGGCCGCCAGCCAGCCCATGCCGCCCGCCAGGCCGGTCAGGGCCAGGCCGGCGCCGGTCAGGACGTTGCTCAGCGCGAGGACGTAGCCGGGGGTGCGGCGGGAGACCAGGCCGGTGACCGGCAGTTCGAGCAGCAGGACCAGCACGCCGTTGAGGCCCATCAGCAGGCCGAAGTCGGCCGCGGACAGGTGGTGCGCGTCGATGTGCAGCGGCAGGCCGACGGTGGACTGGATGTAGACGAACTCGGCGATCAGCGTCATGAGCAGGAAGCGCCGCAGGCGGCGGTCGGCGAGCGCCCGGCGGTAGCCCGGCTGCGGCGTCCCGGCGGCGGGGTCCGGCTCCGGGTCGTCCGGGGCGCGGGCCACGTCCCGCAGCAGGACGGCCGCTATGGCGGCGAACAGCAGGCAGGCCACGGCGTTCCCGACGAACAGCGCCACGTAGGACACCGTGGCCAGGAACCCGCCGAGCACGCCGCCGATCGCGGCGCCGACGTTCATCGCGAAACGGTGCACGGCGAAGGCCGCCAGCCGCTGCTGGGTGGTCGTCGTGGCGTCCATGAGCAGCGCGGCCGACGCGGGCCGGTAGACCTGGGAGGCCGTACCGGCGAGGAAGGCCAGCGTGACCAGCACGGGCAGCGAGTCCGACGCCGGGATGGCGGCCGTCGGCCCCGCCGTCGCCAGCATGGACGCCACGATGGTCCAGCGGCGCCCGATCCGGTCGGCGAGGTAGCCGCCGACCGCGTTGCCGAGGACGTTGCCCAGCCCGGCGCCGCCGAGCACCAGCCCGGCCGCCGCGGGCGGGATGTCCCGGCTGGTGAGGTAGAGGACCATGAAGACCGGCAGGAAGTTGCCGACCCGGACGACCAGCATGCCGAGGCCGAGGATCCACACCGGCGCGGGCAGCCGCCGTACGGTGTCGCGGAAACGGGGACTGCTGTCGTCCGACTGCGGCGCGCGTACGCTCACGGGACCGCCTCGGTGCGGATGGCGACCATCGCCGCCAGCCGCTCGCACGCGGCGGCGGCCTCCTCGGCCGTCCCGCCCCGCGCCAGGACGTGCCCGACCCGCTCCTCGCTCCAGGTGAGCGGGGGCACCTCGTCCCCCGGCCGGACCGAGATCTCCAGCTCCACCAGCGCGGGGTCGGCGAGGACGTCCTCGACGCCGGTCACCTCGGTCACCCTCCCCGGGGGCGGGGTGAGGAAGCGGATCGCGGCGCCGGCCCGCGGCAGGGGCGACCTGGTCAGCGGCTCGATGAGCCCGAGCCGCGAGCCGAGCGCGTGGCGGTCCATGTCGACGCCGTAGGCGATCTCGGTCAGCTCGTTGATCCGGTCGCCGCCGATGCGGGTGTGCGACTCGATGATCCGCGGTCCTCGGCCGGTCAGCTTGACCTCGGTGTGGCCGGGGCCGTCGCTCAGGCCGACCGCGTCGAGGAAGGTCATGACCAGCCGTTCGACCTCGCGCAGCAGCGGCTCGGGGTGCCGGCTGGGACAGGAGTGGCCGACCTCCACGAAGCCCGGCCCGCCGAGCACCTTGTCGGTCACGCCGACGAGGACGTGGCGGCCGCCGAAGCTCAGCGTCTCCACGCTGATCTCCGGCCCGTCGAGGAACTCCTCCATGAGGAACCGGTCGAGGGGCCCGGCCAGGTCGGACCTGTCGAACCGCGCCTCCAGCTCGCGGAAGCGCGCCGGGATCGCCGCGAGGTCCGCCTCGTCGCGTACGGCGAACACGCCGATGCTGCCCGCCTCGCAGACCGGTTTCACGAAGATCGGCAGCCCGTGGGCCGCGACGAACTCCCGCAGGTCCCGCTCGGTCTCCCCCACGGCGGCGGCGACCGGGCTGACGCCCAGTTCGTTGAGCCGCCGCCGCATCCGCCACTTGTCCAGCAGCAGGTCAACCGTCTCCAGCGAGTGCCAGCCCAGCCCGAGCATCCGGTCGATCTCCGCGGCGGGCCGGACGCCGAGCTCGTACAGCGACACCACGCCGTCGAAGGGATACGCCCGGTGGAGCGCCCGCACCAGCGGCAGCAGCCGTCCGGTGTCGGTGTAGTCGACGAGCAGCGCCTGGTCGACGTAGGGCCAGTGGGCCCGGTCGTACTGGCCGGGCTGCTGGATGTAGACGACGCCCATGCCGAGCTCGTGGGCCTTGCGCACGAGCTTGGGCCGGCCGCCGATCAGGGCTATCCTCGGCCGTCCGGTCCCGTCGCCGGTTCCGTGTGACGTCGCGTGCCCGGTCTCATGTGACATCGTCGGTCCTCCTCCGGTCGGCCCGCGCATCGGCGAAGGGCATCTCCGCCAGCGCCGCACGATCGATCTTCCCAGGCCGGTTCAGGGGAAGACGGTCAAGCCACACGTGGAAACGCGGAACCATGTGCCGCGGCAGACGGTCGCGGAGGCGGCCGGAGATCTCCTCATCGGACAGCGGCGTGCCGGCCAGGAAGGCGACGAGGGCCGCGCCTCCGGGGGCGTCCCGGCGCAGCAGCACCGCCGCGTCGGCCACCCCCGGGCATTCGCGCAGGGCGTGTTCCACCTCTCCGATCTCGACGCGGAACCCGCTGATCTTGATCTGGTCGTCGGTGCGGCCGAGGAAGACGTACTCCCCGTCGGGCCGCCGCCGTACGCGGTCCCCGGTGGCGTACATGCGCCGGCCGGGGGCGCCGGCGAACGGGTCGGGCAGGAACACCGCCGCAGTACGGCCGGGCAGCCCGAGGTATCCCCTGGCCAGGCCGGCGCCCCCGATGTACAGCTGGCCCGCCGCCCCGTCGGGGACGGGGTTCAGCTCCTCGTCGAGGACGTAGGCCCGGACGCCCCGGATCGGCCTGCCGATCGGCGCCCAGCGGGGCGTGGACTTGTCGCAGCGGTACCACAGGGGCGCGACCGAGGTCTCGGTGGGCCCGTAGCCGTTGTACACGACCAGCGGATCGGCGTCGGCGAGGCCGGGCCCGTCGAGCTGGGAGCCGCCGGTGATCACCAGCCGTACCCCGGCCCCGGCCAGCCGCGGCAGCAGCGACCCGCCGTAGGGGCCGAGCACCGCGGCCGGGATCTCCAGCACGGTCGCCCCCAGCGCCCGTACGGCGTGCGGCATCCTGGTCGCGGGCAGGTCGCCGGGGTCGGGGACGGCGACGCAGCCGCCGCAGCACAGCGGCATCAGCACGTCGTGCATCGTGCTGTCCACGGTGACCGCGAGCGTCCACAGCATCACGTCGTCCGGCCTGATGAGGTCGAGGTCCTCGATGGAGGCCGTCACCAGGTTGGCGAGGCCCTCGTGCGGCACGCCCACGACCTTCGGGCGGCCGGTCGAGCCGGAGGTGGTGATGGCGTAGGCCAGGTCGAGCGGGTGCGGCGCGGCCGGTGGGACCTCCGCCTCGTCCTCCGGGTCCGCCAGCGTGGGGTCGTCGATGAGCTGGGCTCCGGGCAGCCACCCGGCGGGGGCGGCGGCGAGCACCTGGCGGCATCCGGCGCCGTCGAGGATCTCCCGGTTGCGCGGCGGCGGGTCGCCGGGGTCCAGCGGCAGGCAGGCCGCTCCGGAACGCAGGATGGCGACGATGCCGATCAGCGCCTGCGGCCCGCGCGGCGCGACCAGCCCGATGATCCCGCCGGGCCCGGCGCCGCCGCGCCGTAGCCGGGCGGCGAGGCGGGCCGTGATCCGGCCGAACTCCGCGTAGGTCCACGACCCGCCGGAGGTCCTGACCGCGGTGGCGTCCGGCCGTTCCCGCACCTGCCGTTCGAACAGGTCGCACACGGTCGGCGTCACGTGGCCTCCCGCAGGCTCCGCGGCCGCATGTCGGTCCAGTTCGCGTCGATGCGGGCCAGGCACTCCGCCTTCGGCGCCGGACTCCCCACGGGCCGCCAGCCCGCGGGCAGGTCGCGGCCGGCCGGCCATATCGAGTACTGGTCCTCGTCGTTGACCACGACGAGGAACTCTCCGTCATCGGACATCTCGCGCTCGGTCCTCTCTCAACGCCCAGGAGATCGCCTCCGGGAGCACCGACTCCCAGGCGGCGTAGGTGTGGCCGCCGTCGCCGTACTCGCACCGCACCGCGTGGCCGGCGGCGGTCAGCTCCTCGCCGGTGCGTTTGACGGCCTCGACCAGGTCGAGGCCGTCGTCGAGCATGATGTCCGCCTCCTCCCGGCTCGCGTACAGGAAGAGCCGGGCCGGGGCGGAGGCCGCCGGGCCGAGCCGGTGCTCGCTCAGCGGGCCGGACAGCGCGACCGCCCCCTCGAAGGCGTCGGGGCGGCGCAGCGCGGCGCGGACCGCCGCGACCGCGCCGAGGCTCGCGCCGACCGCGACCGCCCGGCCCGGCCGCCACCGGTCACCCAGCCGGTCGCGCAGTACGGGCAGCAGCTCGTCGGCGAGCAGGTCCGGGTAGGCGTCGTCGAGGAGCTCCCGGCGGCGGGACGACCAGTCGGCGGGGCTGAGGAAGACCGCCGCGGCCGCGGGGACGCGGCCGTCGCGGACGAGCCGGTCCAGGACCGCCGGGAGGCGCATGACGTCCGCGAAGTCCGAGCCGTCGAGGACGACCAGGGTCCTCGTCACCGCGGCCGTGCCGTCCGGGACGAACAGGTCCACCCGCCGGTCGCCGCCCAGGGTCCGGCCGTGCCAGGTCCGCCGTTCCAGGCGGAGGCCGGCGTCGAGGGCGGCGTCGGCGGCGGGCAGGGTCTCGGTCAGGAGCGCCGCGGCGTAGGCGGCCGGCGTCCGGTGGCGCATCATGAGGCGGAGCGGCACCTCCCGGCCGAGCAGCCGCCGGACGGCCGCGGTGGCCCGCGGCACCAGCAGCGAGTGGCCGCCGTGGTCGAAGAAGTCCTCTCCGGCCGCGAGGGGGCGGCCCAGCACCCGCGACCAGGCCCCGGCGACGTTCGCCTCCAGGCCGTTTCCCGGCGGCGCGGCCGTACCGGGGTGGGGCGGGGCGGTCGACAGGTCGACCGGTGGCAGGCTCGCGCGGTCCACCTTGTTGTTGGGGGTCAGCGGGACGCGCGGGATCCGGACGAGGTGGTCGGGGATCATATAGGCGGGCAGCGTCTCGCGCAGCCGGTCACGCAGCGCCGCGACGTCCCCGGACCTGTCCGCGCCGTCCGTCACGACGTAGGCGACCAGGGCCGGGCCGGTGGCCGTCTCGGCGCGGACCACGACGGCCGAGACGGCCCCGTGGCGCAGCAGGGCGTGCTCGACCTCGCTCGTCTCGATCCGGTAGCCGCGGATCTTCACCTGGCGGTCGGCGCGGCCGAGGAAGTCGACGGCGCCGCCGGGCAGCCGGCGGCCCACGTCCCCGGTGCGGTACATGCGGGACCCCGGCGGGCCGTACGGGTCGGGGAGGAACGCCTGCGCGGTCAGCCCCGGACGGTCGTGGTAGCCGCGGGCCAGGCCGTCGCCGGCGAGGTGGATCTCGCCGCGCATGCCGTCCGGGACGGGGCGGAGGTCGCGGTCCAGGAGGTACAGGCGGGTGTGGGGGATGGGGTGGCCGATCGGCACGCGGCCGTCGCCGGGCTCCCCGTCGAAGACGGTGGCCAGCACGGTGCACTCGGTGGGCCCGTAGGAGGCCGTGACCCGGCAGCCGGGCAGCAGCTCGCGGGCGGCGCGGAAGCTCCTGGGGTTGACCACGTCGCCGCCGACGACGAGCTGCCGCAGGCCGGACAGTCTCCGCAGGTCCCGTTCGGCGAGGAGGTCGAGCTGCGGGGAGACCAGTTTCAGCGTGGTCACGCCGTGGTCGCGGACGACGGCCTCCAGGTCCTCCAGCAGGGCGCCGGTGCCGGTCACCACCACGCGCCCGCCGTGCGCGAGCGGGGCCCACTCCAGGACCGACACGTCGAAGGTGAGCGGCCCGGCCTGCAGGAACGTCGTGCCGGGGCCGATGTCGAGGTAGCGCGGGGCTCCGGCGACGAGCCTGCTGAGCGCACTGTGCGGAACGGCGACCGACTTGGGGGCGCCGGTCGAGCCGGAGGTGGAGATCAGGTAGGCCAGGTCGCCCGGACGCGCGGCCGTCGGCGGGTTCCCGGCGTCATGGCCGTCGTCCGGGCCGGGATCGCCGAGCACCAGCGGCGGCGCGACGCCGGCATCGGGGACGGGGACGGCGTCGGCGTCGGCGTCGGCGTCAGCGTCGGCGTCAGCATCGGCGTCGAGGATGGGGACGGTGGGGACACGGTGGGCCAGCGACGGGCTGACGACCGTGAGGACCGCCCCGGCGTCGGAGAGCATGAACCGCAGCCTGCCGGGCGGGAAACCCGGGTCGAGCGGGAAGTACGCGGCGCCGCACTTGGCGATGGCGAGCAGCACGACGAACCGGTCCGTGGTCTGCTCCAGGCAGACGGCCACGACCCGCCCCCGTTCCACGCCGCAGGCCGAGAGGTCCCTGGCCAGCCGGTTCGCCCGCCGGTTCAGTTCACCGTAGGAGAGCTCCTCCCCCGCGAGCTCCCCGGCGGTGCCGGTCACCGCCGTCTCCCGGGGGCGGCGCGCGGCCTGCGCCTCGACCAGCTCCACGATCGTGGCCCGCGGCGCCGGGTCGGCGGCGGCCGTCGCCGCAGCGGGTCTCCCGGCGAGATCCAGTTCGCGCAGCGGCCGGTCGGGCGCCGCCGACCCCTGGGTGAGGAGCCGGACGTAGCGCTCCGCCAGCGCGGCGATCGTCGTCTCGTCGAACAGGGCGGGACGGTAGACGAAGGTGGCGCGCAGCCGTCCGTCCACCGTCTGCGTGGTGAGCGACAGGTCGAACCGGGCGGTCACCGGCAGCTCCGGGTACCACCACTCCGGCGCGCCGGGGGCCTCCGCCAGCGCCGTACGGTCCCCCGCGTGGTTCACCACGACGTCGAAGATCGGGTTGCGCCGCTCCCCGGAGCCGGCCCGCACCGCCCCCACGATCCGCTCGAAGGGCACGTCCTGGTGCGCGTCGGCCGCCAGCCACACGTCGCGGGTACGGGTCACCAGCTCGCGGAAGGTCGTCTCCCGGCCGGACACGTCCACCCGCAGGACCACGGTGTTGACGAAGAAGCCGATCAGGTCCTGCAGCTCCGGGCGGGGACGGTCGGAGACGATCGCCCCGATGACGACGTCGTCCTGCCCGGTGAACGCGCCCAGCGCCGCGACCAGCGCGGCCGTCACCACCACGCCGGGACTCGCCCTGGCCCGCCAGGCGACCGCCGTCATCGCCGCGGTGTCCTCCTCGGACAGTTCCACCACGAGACTCGCGCCGGTCGCGTCGTCCCGCGCGGTGCGCGGCCGGTCGGTGGGAAGCTCCAGCCGCTCGTGACCGGCCAGCGTCCGTTCCCAGTACGCGAGCCCCGGCCCGAGCAGGTCGTCCGTCAGCAGGCGCCGCTGCCAGCGGGCGTAGTCGCCGTACTGGACCGGCAGGGCGGGCAGGCCCGGCGCCCGCCCCGACGCCGCCGCGCCGTACAGCTCGAAGAGGTCGCGGGCCAGCACGTCCATCGACCACCGGTCGGTGACGATGTGGTGCAGCGCCGCGAACAGGCCGTGCCCGTCCTCCAGCTCCGCCGTGACCACCCGCAGCAGCGGGGGCCGTGACAGGTCGAACGGCTCGGACGCGGCCCGTTCGACGGCCGCCCGCCACTCGCGGCCCGCCCGGACGACGGGCACCTCCACCTCGTCGGCGACCTCCTGCTCGGTCGTCCCGTCGGGCCGCAGGACGAACCGGGTGCGCAGGATGTCGTGGCGGCGGGTCAGGCCGGCGAGCGCGGCGGTGAGAGCCGGGAGATCGAGCCCCGCAGGAAACCGCCAGCCTCCGGTGATGTGGTACTGGTCGTGCGACGAGTCCAGCTGGCGCAGCCACCACAGGCGCTCCTGCCCCGCCGACAGCGGGAAGCGGCGCTCCGCGGGGTCGTGGAGCAGCGGGGACGGATTCGTCGGGCGCGGCTCGATCCTCGGCATCGTCTCCTACACCCTCCCCTCGGACTTCTCGCGCTCCTCGTGCGCCTCGTGCGCCGGCATGGCGGCCTCGACGGCCGCGGTGATCGTGCCGACGGTGCGGAAGGTGCCCTCCCGCAGCGCCTCCTCGGGCAGCTCGATCTGGAAGGTGTCCTCGACGGTGAGCATGAGCCCCATACAGGTCAGCGAGGTCATGCCCATGTTCCACAGGTCGTCGTCGACGCGGAGCTCGTATCCGTGGGCGGACAGGTTGAGCTGTTTGTCGACGATCCGCCGGACGGTCTCCGCCACGGGTTCCTGAGAGACGGTCATCGCCGCGCCTCCCCCGCCCCCGCGCCCACCGGCCGCGAACCGTTCCGGCCGGACAGGCGGTGGAAGTAGCGCGCGACCCGGCGCGCGCCCAGCAGGCTGCCCTGCGCGTACCAGAGGATGTCGGGGCCGAGCGCGTAGCCGATGTCCATCGTGTCGTAGAACTTCACGGCCATCGCCCGGTAGTAGTCGGCGATCTGCGTCGTGGTCATCTGCGGTGCGGCCTCCGCGCCCGTCTCGAACCAGGCGGCGAGGTTGTGCTCGACGTACTCGTCGATGGACCACTCGATGGTCCTGGTCTCGATCGGCGCGCGGGTCGGCCGGAACATCGGGTCGATGGTCCCCGGCTTGCCCTGCAGCTCGTTGGCGACGTGCTCGGCCAGCAGCGGGGCGCAGTGGAACCCGTCGCGGTAGGTCCCGGTCAGCAGGTACAGGCCGGACAGGGGCAGCCACCCGATCAGCGGGAAGCCGTCGAGCGTCACCGGGCGGTTCCCGGCCAGCCACCTGACGACCTCGTGCGAGGCGACCCGCTCGTCGAGCTGCTGCATCGAGTACTGGGCCAGGAAGCGGACGTCGGCCATCCAGGTCACGCTGGAGACCTGGTCCACCAGGCGGTTGGTGGCGCCGTAGTACTCCAGGTCGCCGGGGCCCGGCACGACGTGCAGCCCGCAGGCGAAGCCGCGGTTCGGCGTGCGGACCACGCTGCGGAACGGCTCGCCCCCGGTACGGCGGGCCAGCATCGCGAAGCCCAGCCCGGGGAAGGTCGGGACCATGTCGAGGTCGTCCAGGGCGGTCCGCACCAGCGCCTCACTGCGCGCGCCCGTCGCGACGACCACGGTGCCCGCCTCGATGACGTGGCCGTCGTCCAGCTCGACGCCGGTCACCGCCCCGTCGTCCCTGACCAGCGTGCGCACCGTCTGGTCGATCATGATCGTGTCGGTCTCGCGCAGCCGGGCCTCCAGCGCGTCCAGCACGCCGCGCGCGTCCACGGCGCCCTCGGCGGGCAGGTGGACCGCGCGCAGGGCGCGGGTGTCCCGCCTGGGCCGGAAGCCGGGGATCCCCTCGGGGTCGATCTCCTCCCACGGCTTTCCGTACTCGTCCAGAGCGTCGATCATGGCTGTGAAGTTGACCGTGTCCAGGTCGGCGCCGATGGAGTTCAGCACCACATGGGAGTCGGGGGCGACCAGCAGCGGTGAGCCGGTCGAGGAGTACCTCTCCAGCCGGTCGAGCACGTCGGGCCAGCGGTCGTGGGCGGCGACGCCGAGCTCGAACCTGGTACGGGAGGCGTCGGTGCGCAGCGACTCCGTGGTGGTCTCGCCGAAACAGCCCATCATGGCACCGGCGGCCTGGCTCGCGCCGCCCTCGCGATCGCTCGGGCCGACCACGACGACGGAGCCGATGCGGCGCTCGACCAGTTCGTCGGCCAGGAACAGGCCGAGAGCGCCGTTGCCGACGATGACGACGTCGGCCTGGGAGGGTCGTTCCGTTCTACTGACAGTCTCTTTGCGCACAGCAACCCCCTTGAAAGGGAAATGGGAATGACAGTGGTGCGAATACCGGAGTGATTACGGGCGGCACGGTGCCGCATTCAGAACGGATCACCCGGCGACGCGGCGCGGAACACGCGGGCGCATGACGTCTCCTGCCCGGCCACCGGCACGAGGAAAGGCCGACGACCCCGGAAAAGAACGGCGGCGCAAGGGCTCGCCGCGGGCAGGATGGTGCTAGCTAGGAGCCAGTCTCACTCTCCAGACCAGATGGGTGGCAACCGTCCTCGCTCAGGCGGCCCGGCCTGACGACGTCGGCCACCCTGCACAGTTGCCCACCATAAGCACGCCCCGGGAATACCGCAAGAGATTCCCGTAATTGTTCACACAGTGACTTAGCTCATTGTTAGAGATGATATTTACAAATATTCACGACCGAAAAGAAAGCAGCGGGTCAGAGGCCGGTCAGAAGCTCCCGCATGATGTCCAGCCCCGCCGGTCCGCTGCGCAGGGCGCGGGTGTGGAAGTCCTTCAGGTCGAACTCCGCGCCCCGGGCGGCCCTGACCTCCTCGCGCAGATCGAGCCAGAGCCGCTCCCCGAGCTTGTACGAGGACGCCTGCCCCGGCCAGCCGAGGTAGCGGTCGATCTCGTCGGCCGCGCGGTCCGGGTCCGTCAGCGTCCTGGTGCGCAGGAACTCGGCCCCCAGCTCGGGCGTCCACCGCTCCCCCTCGTGGAAACCGGCGCCCGCCGGGATCTCCAGCCTCAGGTGCATGCCCGCGTCGAGCACCACGCGCGCGGCCCGGAACAGGCTCTTGTTCAGCATGCCGAGCAGGGCGGCGTCGTCGAGCCGGCCGAACTCGCGCATCAGCCGCTCGGCGTAGAGGGCCCAGCCCTCGCCGTGGCCGTCGATGAAGCACAGCAGCCGCTGGAACCGGTTGAGGCCGGGCGTCGCCACCGCCGTGCCGATCTGCAGGTGGTGTCCGGGCACGCCCTCGTGGTAGAGGGTGCTGGCCTCACGCCAGGTGGGGAACTCCTCCCTGCCCGGCGGCAGCGACCACCAGATCGTGCCCGGCCGGCTGAAGTCCTCGGCCGGGTTGGTGTAGTAGGCACCCGTCCCGCCGCCCGGCGGCGCGATCCGGCAGTCCAGCCGCATCAGCTCGTCCGGGATGTCGAAGTGACCGCCCCGCAGGTCGGCCAGCGCCCGGTCGGACAGCTCCCGCATCCACGCCCGGAACCCGTCCTCCCCGCGCACGCGGTGGCGGGGGTCGGCGTCCAGCGCCGCCGCGGCCTCGGCGGGACCGGCCCCCGGCCGGATCCTCCCGGCGACCAGGGCCATCTCCGCCTCGACGCGGCGGAACTCCTCCAAGCCCCAGGCGTACGCCTCACGGGGGTCCACCCTCGCACCGAGGAACGTCCGCGACCACAGCCCGTACGACTCCTCGCCGACCGCGTCCCCGGCCGCCGCGGCCCTCGGCCCGAGCTCGTCCCGGAGGAAGACGGCCAGCTCCGCGTAGGCGCCGGCCGCCGCGTGCGCCCCCGCCCGCAGGTCGGCGCGCAGCGCGTCCCCCACGTCGGCCGGCCGGACGAGGCCGGCGAAGAAGCCGTCGGGGGCCGACCAGGTCTCGCACTGCGCGATGACCCGCCGTACCTGCCGCGCCGCCGCCACCCGGCCCCTTCCGGCCTCGGCCGACAGCGACGCCCGGTATCCGGCGAGCGCCCGCGGCACCGCGCCCAGCCGCCTGGCGATGACCTCCCAGTCCTCGGGGGTCTCCGCGGGCATCAGGTCGAACACCCATCGGATGCTCTGGACGGGGCTGGCGACCACGTTGAGGGCCGCCTGCGGCAACCCGGCCTCGTGCGTCTCCACCTCCAGGCCGATCCGTTCGGCGAACACCGCCCGCGCGACGCGTTCGCTCCCGTCGGCCGGGTGCGCGGCCGAGACCCGGGCCAGGGCGCTCCGGGCGAGCTCCGCGCGGGCCTCGTGGCCGTCCGGGGAGAGGTCGGGAAGCCGGTCGTCGTGACCGCCGATGCCGGCCTCGGTGGCGGCCACGGGGTTCAACCGTGCGTAGTCGTCGACGTAGGAGTCGCAGATGTCGTGCACAGTCAGGGGGCTCATGCCCCGCACGATAACCCCGGGAAACCGCCCCCGCCCGCGACTGTCCGCTCCCGGCCTCCGGGCACATGACCGTCACCCGGGAATTCGGGTCACCCCGTACGGCGTCCGCGAGGCGTGTCGAGCACCATGACCGAGTCCCCGAAATCAGCCACAATCTTGAGTTGGCCTCCCAGCGCCGTCACATAGGCGGCCAGGGTGGCGACTTCACTGATCGCTCCGCTTTCGATCTGTGAGACGCGAGCCTGGGACACGCCCATCGCCTGGGCGACGTCCTCCTGCCGCAGGCCGAGCTCACGCCGCGCCTCGGCGAGGCGGTAGGCCCGCTGGCGGGCCATCAGCTCCTCACCGAACCGGGCGACCTCCCCCTCGTCTTCGGGGCGGATGAGCTCGGCCCGCAGTTCCTCCCATGTCACCGCACGATCGCTCATTGCTTCCCCTCCTTGAGGTACAGGGCGAAACGCGCCTCCGCCGTCTTGATCGCCACGTCGTACCAGCCGTTCCAATCATCGGACTTGTCCCCGGCGACCAGGAAGACGGCTTGCCGCCATGGATCGAAGACGAAGAGCAGTCGCACTTCGCTCCGCCCACTGGATCCAGGTCTCAGTTCCTTGAGGTTACGGATGGTCGACCCTTGGAGCGTGTCCACCAGGGGCCGCCCCAGGCCGGGCCCTTCTTCGGCGACCCGGTCCAAGGCGGCAGCGATCAGTGAGAGTGTCCGCCGATCCACCTTCCGCAGCTCATGAAGCCAGTTACGAACCTCTGGGACCACCACTATCTGCCAGCTCACCTCAGCATAATAAATTTCTTATGTTGATCCAAGCAGGGGATTCGACCACTCAGTGCATCGAGCTCGTGACGATCGGCATGTGCACCCGTCCGGGTGATGCGATGCATCTCGGCCGACAGCCTGCGACCATGGCCACAGGCCTTTCACGGCGGCGCGGGTCGCTCTCAGCCGCCGTCCGGCCGTCGCCCGGCCGTGGCACGACGGCAGCGGGCCAGTTCGGCGCGCAGGTCACGCCGCAGCCCCCGGTCCAGGTCCGGCTGGGCGAGCGCGTGAGCGAAGTCGCGGGCGGCCTCGTCCCACCGTTCCAGCCGCATCAGCGCCGTGCCCCGGTTGTAGCGGGGCACCGGCGCCGCCGACAGCGCCACCGCCCGGTCCAGGTCGGCCACGGCGGCGACCGCGTCGCCGCGTTCGAACCGGACGGCGGCCCGGTTCGTCCACGCCTCGACCAGCTCGGGATCCCCGGCCAGGGCGCGGGTGAGCAGCTCGTCGGCTTCGGCGAGGCCGCCGCGCTCCGAGCGGATCAGCCCGAGGGTGCACAGCAGCGCGGGTTCCTGCGGGGCCAGCGCCAGCCCGGCCCGTGCGCCCGCCTCGGCCTCGTCGAGCGCGCCGTGCTCCATCTGCAGGTTGACCAGGGCGATCCTGGCGTCGAGGTGCCCGGGGTCGATGGCGAGCGCGCACTCCAGGTCGCCGCGCGCCCGCGTGGAACGGCCCCGCTCCTGCTGGAGCACGGCCCGGTTGTAGTACGCCTCGGGCAGGTGCGGTCCCAGGCGGATCGCGGTGCCGTAGTCCCTGATCGCGGCCCGGGAACGGCCCGCCGCGCGGTGCAGGGCCGCCCGGTCCACGTAGTACTCGCAGTTGCCGGGGTCGTGTGCGATCACGGTGTCGAGGTCGGCCAGGGCCCGCGCCGGATCGCCCAGGGCCAGGTGCACCTGCGCCCGGTTGTGGCGTAACCGGGCCAGGTCCTGCGGGCGCTCCCCTGGGGCGAGCACCGCCTCCAGCCGGGCCAGCCCGTCGTCGATCATCCGCAGCGCGCGGGCGGGCTCACCGGCCTTGGCGTCCAGCAGCGCCAGGCCCTGCTCGTAGAAGACGGTGGACAGCGTCCGCCGCCGCGGGTCGTCCAGTCCGGCGGCGAGATGGAGCGCCCGTTCCAGCCAGTGCCGTGCCCGCGCCGGATCCTGCTCCGCCGCCGGCAGGTGCCTGGCGTACAGCATGGCGGTGGCGTATGCGGCCGACATGGTGATCTTCGGGTCGTCGGTGGCGGCGCGCGCCTCATGGTAGAGGTCGAGTGCTTCGGCGGCGCGATCCAGCGCCGCCAGGGCGGTGGCCAGCCCGGTGGTGAACGCCCACCAGTGCCGCAGATCGCCGCCCGGGGTCACCATGGCGCGCCCGCTCCGGGCGACCCGGGCCGCGTGGTGGTAGAAGCCGCGGGCCAGGCTGTCGCCCAGGGCCGCACGGATCTCCTCCGGCCCCGGGCCTTCCGCCGCCGGCTCGCGGGCGCCGCCGTCCCGCAGGTCCAGGCGCACCGGGGACGACCCGACCCGGCGGGTCAACGCGTCCAGCAGTTCGCGGGTGGTCTCGTCGGCGTCGCCGACGTGGTCGAACCGCACCGTGACCGGGTGCCGGAGCGTATCCGCCCAGGCCGCCACGAACTCCGCCGCGCCGTAGGCCAGAAAGGCGGTGCGCCGGGCGGGGTGGAACCGGATCGGCTCCTCCTCGGCGGCCGGTCGTGCCGCGTGGTCGAGCCAGGGTGCGATGGCGTGCAGTTCGACCCGGTGGCGGGACGCCAGACGGGGACGGTCGGCGGCGATCCGGCCGAGGAAGGCCGCGACCCCCGCGTACGGTCCGTGGTCGCGATGGCAGTCGTAGCCGTCCGGCTCGCCGGTCACGGCGGAGCCGATCACCGCAGGGGCGGGCGCCCGGGAGCGCCCGCCGTCTCGGCAGCTACCAGCACCACTCGATCCAGAGCCGGCGGGCGCCGGACAGCAGGCGCACCGCACTCTTGCGGCGGACGGTCATCTTTCGCATGGACACCTCCGTGTGATCCGCTTCAGGACGCTTTGAGTGTAATCCGGCATACCGAAAATATGTAGGTCCCTCATGTTTTTAACCGGGACCCGGCGGTTCCAGCGCTTACCGGTTCGCTCTGAAGACCGCCCAGCAGAATGTGAGCCGACAGCTCCCCGTCCAGGTCGTCAGGAGATCGGGCGATTCATCGGGCGGGATCCCCGGTGAACGATGTGGCGTGGTCGGTGGCCCACTGGCGGAAGGTCCGCGCCGGCCTCCCGAGGAGGTCGGACACCGTCGAGGTGACGTACGCCGGGTGTCCCGTCGCGGCGTTCCACGCCGCCAGGAGCATGTCCACGGCCGGGCGCGCGGCTTCCGGGGCCTCGCGCCGGAACTCGTCGGGCGGCAGTTCCTCGAACGTCAGCCGGCGGCCCAGCGCGTCTCCGATGACGCGTACCTGTTCGGCCTGGGTGAGCGACTCGGGGCCGGTCAGGACGTAGTCGCCGCCGGTGTGTCCGTCCTCGCGCAGGATCCTCGCGATGACCTCGGCCACGTCCCGATCGTCGACCGGGGCCGTCTCGGCCGCGCCGTACGGCCATCGGACCACGCCTTCGCCACGGATCGCGGCGGCCCACCACATCAGGGCGTTCGACGCGAACATCCCCGGCCGGACGATCGTCGCGTCGAGCCCGGTGGCCGCGATGAGCCGCTCGATCTCGGCGTGCAGCGCCGCCATCGGGTTCGGCTGCCGGAAGAACGGGTGCGGGGTCCGGTGCGGTGCGGACAGGTAGACGACCCGCTGTGCGCGGGCGGCCAGCCGGTCGACGACGGCCGCCGCGGTCTGCGGCGGGGCGGTCCAGACCAGGAAGACCGTGCCGACGGCGTGCAGCGCGGCGTCCAGTGATTCGGGCACCGTGAGGTCGCCGGTGACGATCTCGACGCCGGCGGGCAGCGTCGCCGCCGACTCGGGGCGGCGCATGAGGGCGCGGACCGGCACGCCCGCGTCGGTCAGCAGGTCGACCACGGCGCGGCCGATACGTCCGGTCGCCCCGGTGACGAGCACCGGAGACCCTTCCGCGGGTGTCATGGCGGCCTCGTCATCACCGGAGGAGTGCGGTGGGTGTCTGTCCGTCTGTTCCATGGCCGCCACTTTTCCGTTACCGGGTTAAAAAAGCAACCTAGTAACAAATGTTACCCTGATGAGGTGAGCGAGCCGGTCGGGCTGCGGGCCCGCAAGAAGGTACGAACCCGGGACGCGATCGCCGACGCGGCGATCTCACTGTTCCTGGCGCACGGGTTCGACCAGGTGTCGGTGTCCGACATCGCCGCGGCGGCCGAGGTGTCGAAACCGACGCTGTTCCGCTACTTCGCCACCAAGGAGGACCTGATCCTGCATCGCTTCGCCGACCACAACGGTGAGGCCGCACGCGTGGTCCGCGACCGGCGCCCCGGCGTCACGCCGATGACGGCGCTGCACCGGCGTTTCCGGGAGGGTCTCGATCGCTTCGAGCCGGTCACCGGCCTCAACGACCACCCCGAGGTGGTGGCGTTCCATCGGCTGGTGTTCACCACCCCGAGCCTGGCGGGACGGCTCCTGCAGTACATGCTCGACGACGAGGACGCGCTGGCCGCCGTCCTCGACCCGGGCGTCCGGGGCCGGCTGCAGGCCGCCCAGGTGATCGCGGTTCAACGCGTACTGGCCCGGACCAACTGGCAGAGGATCGCCGACGGGCGGACCGCGCACGACGTGCGACCCGAGGCGGTCGCCGACGCCGACCGCGCCTTCGCCGGACTGCGCCACGCGACGGACGACTCCTGGCCCGCCTCTCCCTCTGAGTGATCCCTCCAGGACGGCCGAGCGGCCGGCGCCTCTCGAATCGCGCTCCGTCCGGGATCCCCAACCGAGGGTCCGGGCCGCGTCGACCGGATCAATTGCAAGATCGTGATGAAAGTTTCAATTGCTCTTATCGGCGATTTCCTGTGCCGACACACCACAGGACGCGTATATGCCGGAGTGGGTCGCCGAAATTTTTACACGGATCTTGACACGTTTCAGAGGCGTTTCCACACTGAGTCCCCGGCGCGGTTCCCACTATCGGGTGGTGATGCAGAGGCCGCCGATCACGACGCCCTCGTGGTGCGCGTTCCGGTGCCGGGACGAGGAGGCGACCGGTGCGGAGCGGAGCCTCCGCACCGAAGACCACTCGGCGATGGCCGCCACGTGCTGATCCCGATGAGGGGCTCACCCGAGGAGAAGGAACACCACAGTGCGACGACGTGTGAGTGAGACTCCGGCGCCTCGTGCCGCCGGGAGGGTCCGATCAGAGCCCGGGTCACAGAACGGGTGGGTGAGGCGTGCGATGGCCGCGGCGGTCGTCGTCCTCGGGCTGCTCGCGGTGACCGTCGCGACCCGGCCGGCATCGGCCGCCGACAATCCCTATCAGCGAGGTCCCGACCCCACCCTGGCCAGTGTGTCCGCCACCAGGGGGACCTTCGCCACCGCGCAGATCAGCGTGCCGTCCGGGAACGGCCTCGGCGGTGGGGTGATCTACTATCCGACGGACACCGGCCAGGGGACCTTCGGCGCGGTCGCGATCGTGCCCGGCTATTCCGCCCTGTTCGCCAACGAAGAGGCCTGGATGGGTCCCTGGCTCGCGTCCTTCGGTTTCGTCGTCATCGGAATCGAGACCATCAGCCGTACCGACGGCGCCGACGCCCGAGCGACCCAGCTGCTCGCCGCCCTGGACTATCTCACTCAGCGGAGTCCGGTACGCGACCGCGTCGACCCCAGCCGGTTGTCGGTGGTCGGCCACTCCGCGGGTGGCGCCGGCGCCCTCACCGCGGCGCTCCGGCGGCCCTCACTGAAGGCCGCGGTCGGGCTCGCACCCGGCTCGCCCACGGGGAACCTGAGCCTGGCCGACAACCGGGTGCCCACGATGTTCATCTCCGGGCAGAGGGACACGGTGGTCACGCCGTCCTACCTCAACGGGTTGTACAGCACTCTCCCGGCCACGGCGCAGAACGCCTGGGTGGAGATAGCCGGCGTGGACCACCTGTTCGCGACGAGGGCGAACACGACCGAGATGCGGACACTGATCCCGTGGCTGAAGATCTTCGTTGACGACGACATCCGGTACACCCGGTTCCTGTGTCCGTTGATGGACTCCACCGGCATCTCGATGTACCGCGACAAGTGCCCGTACGTGCCGCCGGGCGGCCCGTCGACCTCGCCCTCGCCCTCGGTCACCCCCTCATCCTCACCTTCGGTCACCCCGTCGGCCTCCCCGTCTGCGGGCGCCTGCACCGCGAGCTACCGCACCACGAACTCGTGGCCGGGCGGCTATCAGGGTGAGGTCACGGTGACGGCGGGCGGCTCGGCGATCAGCGGATGGACCGTCAGATGGACGCCGGGCAACGGCCAGACGGTCAGCCAGGTGTGGAACGGCACGCTGGCCGCCGACGGCTCCGCGGTAACGGTGACGAACGCCCCTTACAACGGCTCGCTCCCGGCGTCCGGCACGACCACCTTCGGCTTCCTGGCCGGCGGTACGCCGTCGCCCCCCTCCCTCACCTGCAGCAGCCGCCCGTGACACCCGTCCGGCACGGCGGCCATCAGCCGGCAGGGGCCGCTGCCCCCTGCCGTGACGCTGAGCCATCTCTCCGTGCCCGAAATCCCGGCTGCGTCATCGGCTAGTGTCCTGAGTCAGGAGTTCTGTCCATATATGTAGGCTGGGTTCATGACGTGTGATATTCGCGCATACCGAGGCCCAGATGACGCCACAGCGACCTTCGATGTCTTCCAAGCCGCGATTCGCCAAACGGCCTCGTTGGTTTACGGACCGCGCCAGGTGGACGCATGGGCTGGCCCCGCTCGCACCGACCTGAGCGATTGGGACAGACGGCGGCAAGAAGCGTCGACCCTGGTGGCAGAAGTTGATGACACTGTCGTGGGGTTCACGGACCTGCTGCCGGACGGCTTGGTTGACATGCTGTTCGTTCATCCACGATCAGGGGGCAGGGGTGTTGCACGCGCCCTGCTCACTGCCATCATGCGCGAGGCGCGTGCCCGTGGGCTCACCGAACTGCGGACCTTGGCCAGTCGGAGTGCTCAGCCTGCGTTCGAACGCCTCGGATTCACTGTGGTCGCCCATCGCCCGGACAACACGGTCCGTGGGGTCGTCGTCCCCAACGTAGAAATGCGTCGCCGCCTCTAGCATCCTGAGTCAGGAATTCTGTTCATAACTCTACGCTGGTGTCATGGCGAGTACGGGGCGGCCGAAGGCCGAGCTGGTGTTGTCCGAGGACGAGCGGGCGGCGCTGGAGGGTTGGGTGCGGCGCAGGTCGACGCCGCAGTCGTGGGCGTTGCGATGCCGGATCATCCTGGAGTGCGCGACGGGCGCGACGAACAAGGACGTCGCGCAGCGGCTCGGGTCGACGCCTCACGCGGTCGGGCGGTGGCGGGCCCGGTTCGTCGAGCATCGGATCGCGGGCCTGGGTGACATGCCACGCTCGGGCGGGCCCCGGTCGGTGACCGACGAGCAGGTCGCGGCACTGGTGACCAAGACCTTGGAGAGCACACCGAAGAACGCGACGCACTGGTCGACCCGGTCGATGGCCAAGGAGATCGGCATGTCGCAGTCGACGGTCTCGCGGGTCTGGCGGGCGTTCGGCCTGCAACCCCACCGGGTCGAGGAGTTCAAGCTGTCCACCGACCCGTACTTCGTGGACAAGGTCCACGACGTCGTCGGGCTCTACCTGGATCCGCCCGAGCGGGCGCTGGTGTTCTGCGTGGACGAGAAGTCGCAGATCCAGGCGTTGGACCGCTCCCAGCCCGTGCTGCCGATGATGCCCGGAATCCCGCAGCGCGTGACCCACGACTACGTCAGGGCCGGCACCACGACCCTGTTCGCCGCCCTGGAGATCGCATCCGGCAAGGTCATCGGGTCCCTGCACCGCCGTCACCGCGCCGAGGAGTTCAAGAAGTTCCTGATCACCTTGGACAAGCAGACCCCCGCGGACCTGGACATCCACCTCGTGCTCGACAACTACGCCACGCACAAGACGCCCGCGATCCGCACCTGGCTGGTCGCCCACCCGCGGTTCCATCTGCACTTCACCCCGACAGGGTCGTCCTGGCTCAACCTCGTGGAGCGGTGGTTCGCCGAGCTGACGAACAAGCAGATCCGCCGCGGCGTGCACAAGTCCGTCCAGGCCCTGGAGAAGGACATCCGCGACTGGATCTCGACCTGGAACACCGAGCCGCGGCCCTACGTCTGGACCAAGACCGCCGACGAGATCCTCGAACGCCCCGCCGGATATCTGAACAGAATTCCCGGCTCAGGACACTAGTGGCACGCCAATGGCACGACGCCCCGTTTCCATGATCGGAAACGGGGCGTTTCTGCTGGTGGGCACTACTGGGTTCGAACCAGTGACATCTCGCTTGTAAGGCGAGCGCTCTACCGCTGAGCTAAGCGCCCCGGGCCGTCCCGTCCATGGGACGGGATAACACCTTACGCCACGTCGGGGGATTTGGGCACATCAAGCCGCCAGGTGGCGCCCGCGCCGGGGTCTCCGGCCGCCTGCCAGCCCAGGAGGGCGGCGCCCAGCATGCCGGCGTTGATCCCGAGGGCGGCCGGGCGGATCGGCGGGGCCTCGCGGAAGGTCAGGAGTTCGCGCAGGCGGCGGGAGAGCGGGTCCGACAGCAGGGGGCCCGCCTCGGACAGGCCGCCGCCCAGGACGATCACCGAGGGGTCGAGGAGGAGGGTGTAGGTGGCCAGGGAGAGGGCCAGCGCCTCGACGGCCTCTCCCCAGATCCGCGTGGCCACCGGGTCGCCCGCCGCGGTCAGCGCCGCGACCTGCTCGGCCGTGACCGCCGCGGTCCCGCCGCCGGCCGTCGGGGAGGTGGGGAGGGGCAGGCCGGAGGGGGCGGGCGCGGTGAGGGAGGCGGCGCGGGCCGCGTAGCGGCGGGCGACCGCCGAGGCGGAGGCGTAGGTCTCCAGACAGCCGATCTGCCCGCAGGCGCACGTCTCGCCGTCGGGGAAGACGGGGATGTGGCCGATCTCGCCGCCCCAGCCGGAGGCCCCGCCGTACGGCTCGCCGTTCACGATCATCGCGCCCGCGATGCCGGTGCCGATGGGCAGGAACAGGAAGTCGGAGGCCGTACGGCCGGCGCCGAGGACGCTCTCGGCGAGCCCGCCGGTGCGCACGTCGTGGCCGAGCATGACCGGGGCGTCCAGCGGGACGAAGGCGGCGGCGGGGACGTCGCGCCAGCCGATGTTGGCCGAGTACAGCGCGGCGTCGGCGGCGACCAGGCCGGGTACGGCGAGGCCGACCCCGGCGGGGGCGCCGCCGCCCCGGGCGGCGAGGTCGCCGATGAAGGACCGGATGGTCTCGACGACGGCCTCGGGGCCCCGCTCGCGCGGGGTGGCCCGGCGGTCGGTGAGGAGGATCTCACCGGTGCTCGTGACGAGCCCGCCCTTCATCGAGGTGCCGCCGACGTCAAGGGCCACAACGAACGAGCTCATGCATGCATCCACCGGGTCGAAGGGGCGAGGCCGAGGCCGACCCTAGCGCATGGCCGACGACCCGTTACGGCCCGCATCCGGAGGAACGGCGACGGAGGCGGGTGGACATCCTCGGGACGCATCCCAGGGGTGAGCGCGTCCCGGGGACGGCTTCACGCAGGTGACGAGAGCGCTCCGGGAGGCGGACGAGCCCGGAGGCGAGGTCAGCGGGTGCGGCCCAGGACCCGTTCCAGGGCGGCCTGGACCTCGTCGGCCAGGCCGGAGGCGTCCGGGACGTCCGGGGCGCCGGGAGCGGCGGCGTTCCCCGCGGGGACGGGCCGTCCGGACCGGGCGAGCCGTACGGACCCGCAGGAGCGGCATTCGACCTCGCCGAGCCGGCAGATGAGGGCGGCCGACCCGCACGCGGCGCACGTGTCGAGGTCCAGGTCGTGGGCGCGCTGGCAGTCCGGGCAGATGAGCACCTGGGTCTCCCGGCGCACCCCGCGCTTCCACGGGCTGGCGCCACGGACCGGGTCGGTCTGCCTGGCCCCGCAGGAGAAGCAGGGCATGATCGCCTCCGGAGGGGTCGAGAGCGGCGGACGCCCCCCGGGCGCCCGCCGGATCACCGCTGGGGAGCTCAGAGCTCGGCGAGGACCTTGCGGTACTCGGCGATGTCGCGCGCCTCCGGAATGGGGTTCACCACGCTCCACCGGACGACGCCGTCACCGTCGATGATGAAGGTGCCCCGGTTGGCGAGGCCCTTCTCCTCGTCGAACACACCGTACGCCTGCGCGACCTGACCGTGCGGCCAGAAGTCGGAGAGCAGCGGGAAGGTGTAGCCCTCCTGGTCGGCCCAGGCGCGGTGGGTGAACACCGAGTCCACCGAGACCGTCAGCACCTGGACGTCCTCGGGCGCGGTGGCGATGAACTCGTCGCGCAGCGCGCAGAGTTCGCCGTGGCAGACGCCGCTGAACGCGAGGGGGTAGAAGATCAGCACGACCTTCTTGCCCCGGTGGTCGGAGAGCTTGACCGGGGTGCCGTGCTGGTCCTTCAGCTCGAAGTCCGGAGCCGGGGAACCTACCTCGACCGCCATGTCGAAAGGTCCTTTCGTCGGATGATGGGCGACACCATCATCCTGCCGTACGACTCACATGAGCCGTACGGCAGGGCGGACCCCTTACCGGCGGGTCCGCGGAGGAGCCAGTCGGGTGCCCGACCAGTCGGGCGCGGCGCCGATGCTGCTGGTCTGCGAGAGACCGGCGGTCGTGGCGTCCTCCCCGATGTCGCTGGGCTCGACGTGGCCTTCGCGGCCGGCCTTGGGAGTGAGCAGCCAGATCTGGCCGCCTGCACTCAGGTTGGTCAGCACCCCGCTGAGGGCGTCGAACAGGTCGCCGTCACCGTCACGCCACCACAGCAGCACGACGTCGACGACGTCCTCGTATTCCTCGTCGACCAGCTCGTTACCGGTCAGCTCCTCGATGGAGTCGCGCAGATCGTCGTCGGCGTCCTCATCCCAGCCGACTTCCTGCACCACCTGACCCGGCTTGAGGCCGAGTCGTTCGGCCAGGCCGCGTTCGCCCCGAGCCTGACCCGCGGTCGCGCTCACGTTTGTCCCTCCTGCTTGGATGACACCGCGATCACACGGTGCTCAGAATGCTTCGGCACAGTCCACACGCTGTGACCCTCGGTCGTCAACGGTCGCCACGGCAACGAGTGGGCTACGTATGAATTAGTCCGACAAAAATGACAAACGGATCTGGCGTTCCGGATTGTCGACGTTGAGATCCACCAGGGCGATGGACTGCCAGGTGCCCAGCGCGAGCCGTCCGGACAGGACCGGGACCGTTGCGTAAGGGGGGACGAAAGCCGGCATGACATGCGAGCGTCCATGCCCCCTGGATCCGTGTGCATGCTTCCACCGGTCGTCGGCCGGCAGGAGATCCTCCAGCGCCGCGAGCAGATCGTCGTCGCTGCCCGAGCCGAGCTCGATCAGCGCGATCCCCGCGGTGGCGTGGGGGACGAAGACGTGCAGCAGCCCGTCTCCCCCGCATGAGCGGACGAAGCTCTCGCACTCGGAGGTGATGTCATGGATCCGCTCTCGGGAACCGGTCACCACCTCGATCGTCTGAGATCTCACATACCCGATCCTACGATCCGCGCTGAGCTGGGACGACGGCCCCGCCCTTTTCTCCGGGGCCCTCAGCCCCCTCCCCGGGGCGGCGGGGGCCGTCCACAGCGGAGAGTGCGCCGCTCAAACCGCTTCGCCCCCGCTTCGCGCATCATTATCGTCACGATCCCTCAAAGATCTTCGATTTCCCGCGAACGGCCACCGGAGATCTCCGGTGAATACGGCGATCCCCGATGATCCCCGGTGATCCCCGGCCACGGGGGCGCGGGATCCGGAGGCGGCCCGGCCTCGCACCCTGCGGCCGAGCCGGGAATCGGCGGAGGCGGCCCGCCTCGCGCCGGCCCGGCCGGACCTCCCACGGTCCGGCCCCGGCTAGATTCGTACGGCAAGGGCGGATTCGTCCCCGTCCCCGGAAAAGGACCGGGCAGCGTGTACCCTGTGGGAGAAATTCGTCCTACCATCGGTGGTCTAGGCCATTTTCACGCCCCTGCCAGCGGGGACCTCCTGGTTACCGGTCAGTAGAGATGCACTTTCCGGGGTAAGCGACCAGGATGGAAGGCGACCTACACCAGACAAAAGTCCATCCTCGGAAGGCGAGACCCAGTGGCTTCCGGACGCCAGCGTTTCTCGATCATCAGTGACGGCCTACCCAGCCAGCTTCCTGATGTCGACCCCAGCGAGACCCAGGAGTGGCTCGAGTCCCTCGACAACGTCGTCAAGACGGAGGGGCGGACCCGGGCCCGTTATTTGATGCTCCGCCTGCTGGAGCGGGCCCGGGAGCACCAGGTCGGCGTCCCCGGCCTGCGCAGCACCGACTACATCAACACGATCCCGCCGGAGCGCGAGCCCTGGTTCCCCGGCGACGAGTACGTCGAGCGGCGGATCCGCGCCTACATCCGGTGGAACGCGGCGGTCATGGTCACCCGGGCCAACGCCCGCACCAACGTCGGCGGCCACATCGCGACCTACGCGTCGGCCGCCTCCCTCTACGAGGTCGGCTTCAACCACTTCTTCCGCGGCAAGGACCACGGGGAGTCGGGCGACCAGGTCTTCATCCAGGGCCACGCCGCGCCGGGCATCTACGCCCGCGCCTTCCTGGAGGGCCGCCTCAACGAGGCCCAGCTCGACGCCTTCCGGCAGGAGCTGTCGCACGGCATCCGGGGCCTGCCGTCCTACCCGCACCCGCGCCTGATGCCCGACTTCTGGGAGTTCCCCACGGTCTCCATGGGCCTGGGCCCGATCTCGGCCATCTACCAGGCGCGGTTCAACCGCTACCTGCTGAACCGGAAGATCAAGGACACCAGCCGCAGCCACGTCTGGTGCTTCCTCGGCGACGGTGAGATGGACGAGCCCGAGTCGCTCGGCGCGATCGGCGTCGCCGCCCGCGAGGAGCTCGACAACCTCACGTTCGTCATCAACTGCAACCTGCAGCGCCTCGACGGCCCGGTCCGCGGCAACGGCAAGATCATCCAGGAGCTGGAGTCCTACTTCCGCGGCGCCGGCTGGAACGTCATCAAGGTCGTCTGGGGCCGCGACTGGGACCCGCTGCTCGCGGCCGACGTCGACGGCGTCCTGGTCAACAAGATGAACACCGTGCCCGACGGCCAGTTCCAGACCTACTCCGTCGAGTCCGGCTCCTACATCCGCGACAGCTTCTTCGGCGACGACCCGCGCCTTCGCAAGATGGTCGAGCACCTGTCGGACGAGGACATCCGCAAGCTCTCGCGCGGCGGCCACGACTACCGCAAGGTCTACGCGGCCTACAAGGCGGCCCGTGAGCACGTCGGCCAGCCGACGGTCATCCTCGCCCAGACCATCAAGGGCTGGACGCTGGGCAAGGACTTCGAGGCGCGCAACGCGACGCACCAGATGAAGAAGATGTCCAAGGCCGAGCTCAAGGAGTTCCGCGACCGGCTCTACCTGCCGATCCCCGACTCCGCCCTCGAGGGCGACCTGCCGCCCTACTTCCACCCGGGCGAGAACGACCCCGAGATCGAGTACATGAAGGAGCGCCGCGCGGCCCTGGGCGGCGTCCTGCCCAAGCGCGTGGTCCGCGCCAAGCCGGTCAAGCTGCCCGGCGACGCCGCCTACGCGCAGATGAAGAAGGGCTCCGGCAAGCAGAACGTCGCCACGACCATGGCGTTCGTCCGCCTGCTCAAGGACCTCATGCGCGACAAGGAGATCGGCCACCGGTTCGTGCCGATCATCCCCGACGAGGCCCGCACCTTCGGCCTCGACGCGATCTTCCCGACCGCGAAGATCTACTCGCCGCACGGCCAGACCTACGAGGCCGTCGACCGCGAGCTGCTGCTGTCGTACAAGGAGTCGACCGAGGGTCAGATCCTGCACGAGGGCATCAGCGAGTCCGGTTCCATGGCCTCGGTGGCCGCGGCGGGCTCGGCGTACGCCACGCACGGCGAGCACATGATCCCGGTCTACATCTTCTACTCGATGTTCGGCTGGCAGCGCACCGCCGACCAGATGTGGCAGCTCGCCGACCAGATGGGCCGGGGCTTCCTGCTGGGCGCCACGGCCGGCCGCACCACGCTGAACGGCGAGGGCCTGCAGCACGAGGACGGCCACACCCCGCTGACCGCCTCCACCAACCCGGCGGCGGTGTCCTACGACCCGTCGTGGGCCTTCGAGGTGGCGCACATCGTCCAGGACGGCCTGCGGAGGATGTACGGGGACACCCCCGAGAACATCTTCTACTACCTGACCGTCTACAACGAGCCCTACCCCCAGCCGGCCGAGCCCGAGGGCCTCGACGTCCAGGGCCTGCTGAAGGGTCTGTACCGGTACGCCGAGGCACCCGCCGTGTCGGGGCCGAAGGCCAACATCCTGTCCTCGGGCGTGGCCGGCCCCTGGGCCGTGGAGGCCCAGCGCATGCTGGCCGAGGACTGGGGCGTTGCGGCCGAGGTGTGGTCGGCAACCTCCTGGACGGAGCTGCGCCGCGAGGCGCTGGCCGCCGAGGAGCACAACCTGCTCAACCCCGACGCCGAGCGGCGGGTGCCGTACGTGACGCAGGCGCTGTCGCGGGCCCAGGGCCCGTTCGTCGGCGTCAGCGACTACATGCGCGCGGTGCAGGACCAGATCGCCCAGTGGGTCCCGGGTGACTGGACCTCCCTCGGCACCGACGGCTTCGGCCTGTCGGACACCCGGTCGGCGCTGCGCCGCCACTTCCATGTGGACGCCGCCTCGATCACCCTCGCCGTGCTCACCCAGCTGGTCCAGCGGGGCGAGCTGAACGAGGAGGTGCTGCGCGAGGCCATCGTGAAGTACCACCTGAAGAACGGCGTGACCGAGGCCGGCGGGGTGGAGAGCAACGACACCCAGTCCATGGGACTGTGACGTGACGCCGGGCGGGTCCTTTTTTTGAAAGGGCCCGCCCGGCTAGTGTTGGATCGCTTCCCCCGGCATCCGATTCGAGGGAGCATCACGTGCGAAAAGTCCTGGCGGTGGCGACCGCGGCGACCGTCCTGTCCGGCCTGTTGACCGCCTGCAGCGACCCGGCCCGCAACAGCGGGCTCGGCCCTGTCGACCCGTCCTCACCTGCCGGGGGGACCGCCGCGCCGTCGGACACGACCGGGACTGCGGGCGCGACCGGGCGCATCGCGTGGGGACCCTGCACCGACGTCCGGGGGCCGAACGGGCAGATCCCGGCCAAGCCCGACCCCACGCTGCGGTGCGGCTCACTGCGGGTGCCGCTCGACTACGCCAAGCCGGACGGCGAGACGCTGGACATCGCGATGATCCGCATCCCGGCGACCGACCAGGCCAGGAGGATCGGTTCCCTGGTCTTCAACTTCGGCGGCCCCGGCGCCTCGGGCGTCGACACCATGGCCCAGGCGGCCAAGGCGTTCTCCAGCCTCAACGCCCGCTACGACCTGGTCAGCTTCGACCCGCGCGGGGTGGAGCGCAGCTCCGGCGTCAGGTGCGACGGTAACCAGGTCATGGACCGCTACACCTCGATGAACACGATCGCCGTCACCGAGGCCGACTGGGAGCGGCAGGGACGCATCATCAAGGACTTCACCGCCGCCTGCGAACGGACCTCCGGGAAGATCCTGCCCTACGTCGGCACGGTGAACGCCGCCCGCGACATGGACCGGATGCGCGAGGCCCTCGGCGAGCCCAGGCTCAACTACTTCGGCATCTCCTACGGCACACAGCTCGGCGCCGTCTACGCCACCGAGTTCCCGAAGAACGTGGGCCGTTTCGTGCTGGACGCCCCGCTGGACCCGAGCGTCCCGATGGACAGGCGCACCGTGGTGCAGTCGGCCGGGTTCCAGCACGCCTACGACGACTTCCTCAAGGACTGTGTCAAGGGGCCGGGCCAGTGCGACGTCGGCGCCGACGAGACCATCGCGAACAAGCACGTCGAGAAGTTCATGAACGACGTGGAGGACGAGCCGCTCAAGGTCGGCCCCCGCGAGCTCACCCAGGGACTGGCCAACACCGGCGTCGCCGCCGCGCTGTACTCGAAGCTGACGTGGCCCCTGCTGGAGCAGGGACTGACGATGGCCTTCAAGGACGACGGGCGGCTCCTGCTCAGCCTCGCCGACAACTACAACGGCCGCCTGCCCGACGGGTCCTACACGACCCTCATGAGCAGCTTCCCGGCCATCAGCTGCGCGGACACCGCGGAGCGGCCGGACCTCGCGCAGCTGAAGCGCACCCAGCGGGAGTCGCTGAAGGTCTCCCCGCTGTTCGGCAGCGCCGGCATGGGGCTGATCTGCTCCTCCTGGCCGGTCAAGGGCAGCGACCAGGCCAGGAGGATCGACGCGGCGGGCTCGGCGCCGATCGTGGTGATCGGCGGCACCGGCGACCCGGCCACGCCGTACGAGTGGGCGCCGAAGCTGACCGAGCAGCTCGGCACGGGCGTGCTGGTCACCTACAAGGGCGAGGGCCACGGGGCGTACATCTCCGGCGACCAGTGCGTCAAGAAGGTGACCGACAGGTACCTCCTCGACGGGGACGTCCCGGCCAAGGGCATCACCTGCACGTCCTCCTGACCGTCCTTCCACGGCCGAGCCGTACGGTGCGGCGGTTCTCCCCGTACGGTGCGGCGGTTCTCCGCCCGGAGCCCGCACGGGTCCGGGCGGCTCTCCACGCCGGGCCGTACGGCTCAGCCGCAGCCCTCCATGCGGGGCCGCGCGGTCTCGTGGCGGAAGCCGACGCCGGAGAAGTGCTCTTCGAGCAGCGACTCGATCGTCCCGTCGGCGTACATGGCGCCGATCGCATCGTTGATCGCCCGGCAGGCGACCGGGTCGCCGCGCCGGAGCGCCACGCCGTACCGCTCGGTGGTGAGGCGGAGCCCGGCGACCTTGAGGCGGGCCCCGCGCAGCCGGGCGCCGAACCCGGCGAGCACCAGGTCGTCGTCGGGCATGGCGTCGGCCGTGCCGCCCGCCACCCGGGCGGCGCACCTGGCGGAGTCCTTGTCCTCAAGGATGTCGAAGCGGACGCCCCGGTCGCGGATCATGGCCGCGGTGGCCGATCCGCCGAACACCACGCACATGGTCCTGCCGCCCAGGTCGGAGGGCTTGGAGATCTTCATCCCGGCCCGGACGAGCACGTCGCGGTGGGCCACGTAGTACGGCCCGGCGAACGCGGCCCGGGAGCGGTCGGCGGTGTCGATCGAGAGGTTGGCGACCACGATGTCCACCTCACCGCGCTGGACCTTGGCCTCACGCTCGGCGTAGCCCACCCGCACGAACCGCACCCCCTTGGCGGGCACCCCCAGCTCCCCGGCGATGCGGCGGGCCACGTCGATCTCGAACCCCTCGGGCGGACGCTTCCCGTCGGCCAGCGCGACGCCGGGCAGGCCGCCGCGGTAGCCCACCCTGATCGTGTGCGTGGCCCGGATCCGGTCGAGCAGGCGCGACCCCGTGGAGGGCGTCCCGGAAGGCGACGGGGACGACGGGGACGACGGGGACGCTGCGGGGCTCCCCGAGAGTGAGGGGATCGCGGCGGTGCCGTCCGGCGTGCCGGCGAGCTGGAGCGCGAGCAGCGCCGCGGCGATCGCGGCGAGGGCCGCGGACGCCCCGGCGACGGTCCGGCGCCGCCGCCGGGCCCCGGGCGGGTCCGGCGGGCTCGATGAGGCCGGCGGGTCCGGCGGGTCCGGCGGGTCCGTCCGGGCGAGGTCCAGCGTGGCGGCCTGAGCGCCCTCGGCCAGCTCCTCCCGGGACGCCTCGCCGTCGTCCACCGGATGTCCGAGCAGGCGTTTGAGCACCTCGTCCATGGACGGCCGCAGCGCCTGGTCCTTGTTCAGGCAGCGGGCGACGGTCCGGCGCAGGTCCTCCGGCAGCGCGCCGAGGTCGGGGGCGTGGTTGACGACGCGATTGAGCGTCGCCATGATCGTCTCCGCCGCGAAGGGCGCCCGGCCCGTGGCGGCGAAGACCATGGTCGCTCCCCAGGCGAACACGTCGGCGGGCCGGCCGACGCGTTCCTCGGCGATCTGCTCGGGCGCCATGTAGGCGGGCGTCCCGACGGCGCGGGTGGTGATCGTCCCGCTCTCGTCGATGATCTTCGCGATGCCGAAGTCGACGACGCGGGGGCCGTCCGGGGCGAGCAGCACGTTGTCCGGTTTGAAGTCGCGGTGGGCGATCCCCGAGTGGTGGATCGCGGTCAGGGCGGTGGCCGTGCCGGTGGCGAGCCGTTCGAGGGCCTCACCGTCCAGTGGCCCGTCGCGCTCGACGGTCCGGCGCAACGAGGGACCGTCGATCAGCTCGCTGGCGATGTAGGGGGTCTCGCCGTCGAGGTCGGCGGCGAGCACCCGGGCGGTGCAGAAGGCGTCCACCCGCCGGGCCGCGGCCAGCTCCCTGGCGAAGCGGGAACGGGCGTGGTTCTCCCCGGTGAAGCGCACGTGCAGCAGCTTGACGGCGGCACGCCGGCCGTCTTCGGCCTCCCCCAGGTACACGACGCCCTGGCCGCCCTCACCCAGCCTGCCACTGAGCGTGAAGTCCCCCAGCCGCGGCGGATCCCCGGGCCGCAGCGGTTCGATCTCCGGCATCGACGACCCCTCGTGTGCCCCTCGCGTGCGCCCCTCGCCACGCTCGCCGGGTTCAGCATGGCACAACCCGCCGGGGAAGATCCGCTGCTTTGACAACCGCGACGAATGCGGACGAAACCAGCATTCTCCGGGGCTCTCCCGGATCTCTCCGCCCGCCCTCCCGGATCCGCCAGAATGTTCCACCGACAGGGAGAACCCACCTCATGGAGACCTGGAGACGGGGGCGACTCATGCAGACGCCGGGGACGATCGTCCGCCCGGCCACGCCGGCGGACCTGCCGGCCGTGGCCGGGATCTACACCCACTACGTGGTCGGCAGCGTGGCCACGTTCGAGGAGACGCCGCCACCGATCGCCGACTGGTGGAGCAGGCTCGACGACCTCGCCGGCCGGGGGCTTCCGTTCCTGGTGGCGGAGGTGGACGGCGAGGTGGCCGGATACGCCTACGCCGCCCCCTGGCGGCCGAAGCCGGCCTACCGGCACACCGTCGAGGACTCGATCTACCTCGCCCCGGACCGCACCGGCCGGGGTCTGGGCGGCGCGCTGCTGGGGGCGCTGGTGGAGCGGGCCGAGCAGGCCGGCGTGCGCCAGATGATCGCCGTCATCGCCGGCACGGGGAGCGAGGCGTCTGCCGCCCTGCACCGCAGGTTCGGCTTCTCCACCGCCGGTCTGCTGGCGAAGGTGGGGCACAAGCACGGCCGCTGGGTCGACACCCTCCTGATGCAGCGGGAACTGGGCGGCGGAGGGAGCTGACCGGACGGGCCTCCGACGCACGAGCACTCGACATGCGGACGCTCAACACACGGGTGCTCAGCGCAGCTGCCGGAGGCCGCCACCGTCCAGCTGGAGATCATCAAGCGCGCCGGACGGCTGAAGGCGCCCGCCGCTGACCCGCCCCGCCGTACGGCCGGGTCCTCCGCACGGCCCCCTACGGCCGGGTCCTCCGCACGGCCGGCTCACTTCGGCCGGGTCCTCCGCACGGCCGGGTCCCGGGGCGGCGGCTACTCCGGCTCGGCGGACCCCCGCAGCACGCCGGGGAGACCGGCGGCGTATCGTTCCGGCGGCTGCTCGGGAGCGGTCTCCCCGGTCTCCTCGGCCCAGGCGATGCGGTCGAGCTTGAAGACCCGGACGTCCCGGCGGAGCCGGTCCATGCCCATGAGGTACCAGTGGCCGCCGCGCCCGCCCATGAAGACCGCCGGCTCCACCTCGCGGACGGTGGACCGGCCCTTCCGGTCCTCGTAGCCCAGCCGCAGCACCTTCCGGCGCAGCAGCGCCCCCTCGATCACCGCCGCCACCCGGGGGTAGGGCTCCGGCTCGGCCGCCGGACGGGCGGGGACCGCCGGCCACACCGTCCCGCCGTCCTCTCCGCCACCGGCCGCCCGCCCCGGACCGCCGTCGGCGGGCGGCCGCTCCGCCCGCCCGCTCCCGCCGCCACCGGCCGCGCCCTCTTCCCCGGCGTCCCCGGGGGACGGCATCGCCGCGGCGAGCCGGCGCAGGGCGTCGCCGGCGGGGCCGGTCGGCGGGGTGCCGGCGGCCCGGATGAGCGCCACGGCGACCGCGGCCGCCTCCTCGGCGGTGAAGGCGACCGGGGACGGGACGGCGGACACGTCGAGGGCGTGGCCGCCCCGCCCGCCGGGCTCTGCGCGCACGGGGACCCCGGACTCCCGCAACACGGCGAGATCGCGCTCGACGGTGCGCTCCCCCGCCCCGAGCCGGTCCGCCAGCTCGCGGACCCGCAGGAACCCCGGCGCGGCGGCGCGGAGCTCTTCGACCAGGGCGCAGAGCCGATCGGTGCGGTTCACACCTGTGACGTTACGCGCCGGCGCCGGCATCCTCCACGCCCCGGCCGGCCCATGACCACCGAAACGCGCATCGATCCTGTTACGGCGGTTGAATGGTCAAAACGACGCCGATAACCTGTCCCGACGCATCTCATTGGAGCTCGATGGCAGCAGGACCGAACCACCCCATGGGCATGGACCCCGCCCACTCGTCCTCCCCCTCCTCCGGGAAGGACTCGAAGGGTTCGAAGGCGTCCAAGGGCATCGTGCTCGGCGGCGTCGCCGTCGTCACGCTCCTGCTCATCGGCTACTGCAGCGCGCAGAACGACGACTACGACGAGGTCAACGCCGAGTGCGTCGACCTCGACAGCCGACAGCCCGACGGCTCCTACACCGTCGTGGACGAGGACTACTGCGACGACGACGGCGGCTCCCACTACCACGGCTCGCACGGCGCCTACGGGTGGTACTACGGGGGCGCTCGGTCCGGGGCCCGCATCCTGCACGGCACCACGGTGCGCCCCGCCGATGTCAGGATCACCAGCCGCCAGGGCACCGTGATCCAGCGCGGCGGCTTCGGCTTCCGCGGCAGGAGCGGAAGCTGAGCGCGGGCGGATGAGACGCGAGACCTCCGTCCCCAGGGACGGCTGGGAGGAGATCGTCGAGGGTCAGGGGCTGGCGTTCCACCGCTCGGCCCACCCCGGCGGCCTCGACCGCCCCTACTGGGACGAGTCCGTGCAGTACGTCTTCTCGATGGACGAGATCCTCGCCCTGGAGGAGCAGGTCGAGGAGCTGCACCGGATGTGCCTGGCCGTGGTGGACCATGTCGTCCGCCACGACCGCTACGCCGACTTCGCGATCCCCGAATGGGTGCGGCCGGAGATCGCCCGGTCCTGGGAACGGGCCGACCCCCACCTGTTCGGCCGGTTCGACCTGCGCTACGACGGCACCGGCCCCGCCAAGCTGCTGGAGTACAACGCCGACACCCCGACCAGCCTCCTGGAGAGCTCGGTCGTGCAGTGGTTCTGGCTGCAGGACCGCCACCCGGACGACGACCAGTGGAACTCCATCCACGAGCGGCTGATCGACCGGTGGCGGGAACTCGCGGAGGTGCTGCCCACCGGGCCGGCGCACTTCGCCTGGACGAAGATGGACGAGACCGGCGAGGAGGCGATGACCCTCGCCTACCTCCAGGAGACCGCCGCCCAGGCGGGCCTGAACACGGTCGCGGTGGCCATGGAGGACATCGGCTGGGACGGCCTCAACCTGCGGTTCGTGGACATGGAGCGGAGGGTGATCCGCTCCATGTGCAAGCTGTACCCGTGGGAATGGGCGGTCGCCGACACGTTCGGGGCGCGGGCGGTGACCCAGCAGGTGTCGATGACCTGGATCGAGCCGCTGTGGAAGATGCTGCTGTCCAACAAGGCGCTGCTGGCGCTGCTGTGGGAGCTGTACCCGGGGCACCCCAACCTGCTGCCGGCCTACCTCGGCGGACCGCGTGACATGACGTCCTACATCGTCAAGCCGCTCCTCGGCCGGGAGGGGGCGGGCATGCGGGTCGTCACGCCCGGCGGCGTCGTCGAGACCGGCGGCGGCTACGGCGCCGAGGGCCACGTCCACCAGGAGTTCCTGGCGCTCCCCGACTTCGACGGCTGGCGTCCCGTGCTCGGCGCGTGGGTCGTCCACGACGAGGCGGCCGGCGCCGGCATCCGCGAGACCTCGGGGTTGATCACCGACGACACCTCGTCGTTCGTCCCGCACCGGATCGAGCTGTGACCCGAGTTGTGACCCGAGCCGCGATCCGCACCCCCCGTCCGATCCCGACAAGCATCATCCCGAGCCCCGGAGAGAACCCATGAGCCCCAGCTCCCTGCCGGTCGCGATCCAGGCCGCGGCCGACGCCCAGACGCTCTCGCTCGGCGAGACCCTCGGCCGCGGCGCCCTCGCGATCGTCGCCTACGCCGTACTCGGCCTGGTCCTGATGATCGTCGGCTTCTTCGTCATCGACCTGGCCATCCCCGGCAAGCTCAGCCGGCTGATCAAGGTGGACTGCAATCCCAACGCCACCCTGCTCACCGGGTCGGGGCTGACCGCCGTCGGGCTCATCGTCGCGGCCTCCATCTGGTCCGCCGGCGGCGCCCTGCACGAGGGCCTGCTGACGACGCTGGTGTTCGGCCTGGTCGGCATCGCCGTGCAGACCGTGGCGATGGTCGTCTTCGACAAGGTCGTCGGGATCTCCGTACGCGACCTGGTGAAGGAGAGCGACCCGCAGCCCGGCGCCCGGCTCCTCGCGATCACCCACCTGGTGATCGGCCTGATCACCGCCGTCGCCGTCATCTGACCACGGCGAACCCGGATCCGGGCCGGTCCGGCCCCGTTCCCGGTCTCCGCCGTCGCCTGACCGCGCCGGGACCGATCCGGCCCGTTCCCGGTCTCCGCCGTCGTCGTCCGGCCGCGGCGGGCTCTGTCCCGCCCGCGTTCCGGGCCCGTTCCCGCGGCGCCGAAACGCGGGCCGGCGGGTACGGCGGCTGGCGCATCTCGTCCGACCTGGCACTCTTAGTGACGTGAGGGAGCGGATCGAGGAGGCCGGCGGCGACGGCCGGGCCGGTGGGACCACCGTCAGGATCGACGGGGAGGAGCCCGGCCCGGACCCCGGAGGCCCGGAGCAGGATCGGATACGGCAGGACACCACCCGCAGGCTGGAGCGGGCCATGGGCTCGCTGGGCACTGCCGCCATGGCCCGGATGGACGACCGGCTCATGTGGTTCCGGGCGCTGTCGGCGGAGGACCGCTCGTGGGTCGGGCTGGTCGCCCAGGCCGGGATCGCCGCGTTCGTGGAGTGGTTCCAGCACGCCGGCGAGGACCGGCCGACACCGAGCATCGAGTTCTTCGGCACCGCCCCCAGGGAGCTGAAGCGGTCGATCTCGCTGCAGCAGACCGTGGACATCGTGCGGACCGTGGTCGAGGTGGTCGAGGCGCAGACCGCGGAGCTGGCCGCGCCCGGCGGGCGGGAGCAGCTGCAGCAGGCGATGCTCCGCTACACCCGTGACGTGGCCTTCGCCGCCGCCCAGGTCTACGCCCGGGAGGCGGAGGCGCGCGGCTCCTGGGACGCCCGGCTGGAGGCGCTGATCGTGGACGCCCTGGTCCGCGGTGAGGTGGACGACGGCCTGCACTCGTGGGCCGCCGCGTTGGGCTGGACCTCCTCCCCCGTGGTCGTGCTGGCCGGGCAGGCGCCCGACGACGACCCGCAGGCGGTGGTCGACGGGCTGCGCGAGCGCGGGCGCAGGTCCGCGCTCGACCTGCTGGCGGGGGTGCAGGGCGACCGGCTGATCGTGATCGTCGGCGGGGCCGACAGCGTCGGGGCCGCGGCCCGGTACGTGGTGCCGCGCTTCGGCCCGGGGCCGATCGTGATCGGCCCGGAGGTCGGCGACCTGCACGCGGCGGCGAGCTCGGCGCGGGCGGCGATGGCGGGCCTGCGCGCCGCGCCCGCCTGGCCGGACGCCCCCCGGCCGGTCCACGCCGAGGACCTGCTGGCCGAGCGCGCCATCGACGGCGACGGCGACGCCCGCGCCCAGCTCATCGAGAACGTCTACCGGCCGCTGACGGGCACGCCGCTGCTCGACACGCTCGCCACCTACCTGGAGCAGGGCACGTCCCTGGAGGCCACGGCCCGGCTGCTGTTCGTCCATCCCAACACGGTCCGCTACCGGCTGCGTAAGATCACCGAGTTGACCGGGTACCAGCCCACCGAGGGGCGGTCGGCCTTCACCCTGCAGGTCGGGCTCATCCTCGGGCGCCTGTCCGAAACCTCGGTGACGTAGCCGTCTTTACTTAACGTCCGGGAAACTCCCACTGTAGGTTTCCTACAAAATTTTACGGAAGAACTTCGTCCGGATCCTTACCCGGATATCGAACCCCTACAGGGCAGTCTGGATTTCGTGCTCGCCATCGTCGCTCCGGGCCAAGGCGCCCAGACCCCAGGTTTCCTGACCCCATGGCTCGAGATACCGGGCCTGGCGGACCGGCTGTCCGCCTGGTCCGACCTGGTCGGCCTCGACCTGATCGCGTACGGCACCACCGCCGGCGCCGAGGAGATCCGCGACACCGCGGTCGCCCAGCCGCTGCTGGTGGCCGCCGCCCTGGCCGCCGCCGAGGCCCTCGGCGCGACCCCGGCCGTCGTGGCCGGGCACAGCGTCGGCGAGTTCGCCGCCGCCGCCCTGGCGGGGGTGCTCACCCCCGAGGAGGCCCTGACGCTGGTCCGCGAGCGCGGGCAGGCCATGGCCAAGGCCGCCGCCGTCACCGCCACCGGCATGACCGCCGTGCTGGGCGGCGACGAGGCCGAGGTCCTGGCCGCCCTCGACCGGCACGGCCTGACCCCGGCCAACGTCAACGGCGCCGGCCAGATCGTCGCCGGGGGCACCCTGGAGCAGCTGGAGGCCTTCGCCGCCGACCCGCCCGCGCGCGCCCGGCTGCGCCCGCTGCAGGTCGCCGGGGCCTTCCACACCGTCCACATGGCCCCGGCCGTCGACGCCCTGCGCGCCGCCGCGGACGGCCTCGCCCCCGCCGGCCCCCGGGTCACCCTGCTGTCCAACGCCGACGGCGCGGCCGTGGACGACGGCGCCGAGTTCCTCCGGCGTCTCGTCGCCCAGGTCGCCGGCCCGGTCCGCTGGGACGCCTGCATGGCCGCCATGACCGCTCTGGGCGTCACCACGATGATCGAGTTGACCCCCGGCGGCACGCTCACCGGCCTGGCGCGGCGCGGGATGCCCGGGATCACCACCGTCGCGCTGAAGACCCCCGACGACCTGAACGCCGCTCGAGAGGTTCTCTAGATGAAGACGACCCAGGGTGCTCCGGGCGCGAAGATCCTGGCCCTCGGCCACTACCAGCCGTCCAAGGTGGTCACCAACGCCGACCTGTCGGCGACCATGGACACCAACGACGAGTGGATCCAGAGCCGGGTGGGCATCAAGGAGCGGCGGATCGCCACGGCCGGCGAGTCGGAGATCGACCTGGCCGTGCAGGCCGGCGGCAAGGCACTGGCCGCCAGCGGCCTGTCGGCCGGCGACATCGACCTGGTGATCGTCGCCACCTGCACGCTGGAGGCGCAGATCCCCAACGCCGCCGCCCGGGTCGCCACCCGCCTCGGCATCGACGCCCCCGGCGCGTTCGACGTCAACACCGCCTGCTCCGGCTTCTGCTACGCCCTCGCCCTGGCCAACGACGCCGTCCGCGCGGGATCGGCCGTCAACGTGCTGGTCGTCGGCACCGAGAAGCTCTCCCAGTGGATCGACTGGACCGACCGCAGCACCGCGGTGATCTTCGCCGACGGCGCGGGCGCCGCGGTCGTCGGCCCGTCCGACGTCCCGGGCATCGGCCCGGTGGTGTGGGGCAGCGCCGGCGACAAGGCCGACGCCATCATGATCAAGGACCGCGACTCGTTCCTCCGGCAGGAGGGGCAGACCGTGTTCCGCTGGGCGACCACCGCGCTCCACCCGGTGGCCAAGGAGATCTGCGAGCGTGCCGGGGTGGACCCGGCCGACCTCGCGGCCTTCGTGCCCCACCAGGCGAACCTGCGGATCATCGAGGCCATCGCCCGCCGGCTCGGCGCCGACAAGGCCGTCATCGCCAAGGACATCGTGCTGGCGGGCAACACCTCGGCCGCGTCGATCCCGCTGGCCCTGTCCCGGATGGTCGAGCGCGGCGAGGTCCGGTCGGGCGGGCTCGTCCTGCTGCTGGGCTTCGGCGCCGGGCTGACCTACGCCGGCCAGGTCGTCGAGATCCCCTGAAAGCCTGTACGGCCCCGCCGTACGGAAAACCGCAACACCACATCGATTCCCAAGGAGAACACGCGACATGGCTCAGATGACCGAGCAGGAGATCCTCGCCGGCATCGGCAAGATCGTCAACGAGATCACCGGTGTCCCGGCCTCCGAGGTCACGCCGGAGAAGAACTTCGTGGACGACCTCGACATCGACTCGCTGTCCATGGTCGAGATCGCCGTCGCCGCCCAGGACGAGTTCGGCGTCGAGATCCCCGACGACCAGCTCAAGCACCTCAAGACCGTCAAGGACGTCATCAACTTCATCCAGAGCTGAGACGTCCCGACGCCTCCCGGCCCTGACCAGCGATTCGCAAGGAGCAAGAACGTGAGTACAGACCAGGTACGTGTCGTCGTCACCGGGCTCGGCGCGACGACGCCCCTCGGCGGAGACGTCGCCTCGACCTGGTCGGCGCTCCTCGCCGGTCGGAGCGGGGTCCGCGACCTCACCACGGACTGGGTCGACTCGGTCCCGGTGAAGTTCGCTGCCGTCGCCGCCGTGGACCCGACCGAGGTGCTGCCCCGGCCGGAGTCGCGGCGGCTGGACCGGGCCGAGCAGTTCGCGCTGGTCGCGGCCCGCGAGGCCTGGAAGGACTCGGGGATCGAGAAGGTCGACCCCGAGCGACTCGGCGTGGTGGTGGGCAGCGGCATCGGCGGCATCACCACCATCCTCGCCGCCTACGACACCTTCAAGGAGCGGGGCTGGCAGCGGCTCTCGCCGTACACCGTGCCGATGCTGATGCCGAACGGCGCCGCCGGCTGGATCGGCATCGAGGTCGGCGCCCGCGCCGGCGTGCACGCGACGGTCAGCGCCTGCGCCACCGGCGCCGAGTCGATCGGCTACGCCATCGAGATGATCCGCTCCGGCCGCGCCGACGTGGTCGTGGCGGGCGGCACCGAGGCCGCCATCCACCCGCTGAACATCGGCTCCTTCGCCGCCATGCGCGCGATGTCGCTGCGCAACGACGAGCCCGAGCGGGCGTCCCGGCCGTGGGACAAGAACCGCGACGGGTTCGTGCTCGGCGAGGGCTCGGGCATCGTCGTCCTGGAGTCCGAGGAGCACGCCCGGGCCCGCGGCGCCCACATCTACGCGGTGGCCGCCGGGGTGGGCTACTCCGCCGACGCCCACCACATCGCCCAGCCCGAGCCGACCGGCGCGGGGGTGATGCTCGCCATGCGCCGCGCCCTGCAGGACGCGCGCCTGGCCCCCGAGGACATCAGGCACGTGAACGCGCACGCCACCTCCACCCCCGCCGGAGACGTGGTGGAGACCATGGCGATCAAGGAGATCGTCGGCGGTCACCCGCTGGTCACCTCCACCAAGTCGATGACCGGGCACCTCCTCGGCGGCGCCGGGGGCATCGAGTCGGTCTTCACCGTCCTCGCCCTGCAGGAGCGGGTCGTCCCCGCCACGATCAACGTGGACGACCTCGACGACGGCGTCGAGGTGGACATCGTGCGCCGCGACCCGCGCGAGCTCCCGGGCGGACGCATCGCGGCGATCAACAACTCGTTCGGGTTCGGCGGCCACGACGTCGCCGTGGCCTTCACCAGCGTCTGACAGGAGCCTCGAATGACCGTGCTCGACAACAGGGTGGTGAGCGGCTCCCCGGACGGGGAGGCGGCCGATCCCCGCGACCCCCAGGTGCGGATGGCGGCGCTGCTCGACGAGGGCTCGATCCGGCTGATCACCCCGGTCGACCGCAGCGGCGTCCTGGCGGCCATGGGCCGCGTCGAGGGCGTGCCGGTCGTGGTCTTCGTCAGCGACGCCCGGGTCCAGGGCGGCGCGATGGGCTCGGCGGGATGCGAGCACATCGTGCACGCCTACGACGTGGCGGTCCGCGAGCGGGTCCCGGTCATCGGGGTGTGGCACTCCGGCGGCGCGCGGCTGGCCGAGGGAGTCGAGTCGCTGCACGCGGTCGGCCGCGTCTTCGCCGCGATGACCAGGGCCTCGGGCGTGGTGCCGCAGCTGTCGGTCGTGGTGGGCCCCGCGGCCGGCGGCGCCGCCTACGGCCCGGCGCTGACCGACATCGTGATCCTCGCGGACGAGGGCCGCATCTTCGTCACCGGCCCCGACGTGGTGCGCAGCGTCACCGGTGAGCAGATCGACATGGCCGCCCTCGGCGGGCCGGAGCCGCACAGCAAGCGCAGCGGCGTGGTGCACGTGGTGACCAAGACCGAGACCGAGGCGTACGTCCAGGCCCGGCGCCTGGCCGTGCTGCTCGGCCACCAGGGCGGCTTCCGCGGCGAGGTCGAGGAGGTCGACTTCTCGAACCTGCTCCCCGAGAACCCCCGCCGTGCCTACGACATCAAGCCGCTGGTCAAGGGCCTGCTGGACGAGCCGGGCGTGGAGCTGCAGCCCAAGTGGGCGCCGAACATCGTCACCACGCTGGGCCGCCTCGGCGGCCGGACCGTCGGGGTCATCGCCAACAACCCGATGCGGCTGGGCGGCTGCCTGGACGCGACCTCCGCCGAGAAGGCGGCACGGTTCGTCCGCATGTGCGATGCCTTCGGGGTGCCGCTGGTCGTGGTGGTGGACGTCCCCGGTTACCTCCCGGGCGTCGGCCAGGAGCACGACGGCGTGGTGCGCCGCGGCGCCAAGCTGCTGCACGCCTTCGCCGAGGCGTCCGTGCCGCGCGTCACGCTGGTCACCCGCAAGGCGTACGGCGGCGCCTACATCGCGATGAACTCCCGCGCCCTGGGCGCGACCAAGGTGTTCGGCTGGCCCACCACGCAGATCGCGGTGATGGGCTCGGTGGCCGCGGTGCGCATCCTCAAGCGGAGGGAGCTGGCGGCCGCCCCCGAGGCGGAGCGGGCGGCGCTGGAGACCCGGCTCGCCGAGGAGCACGAGATCACGGCGGGCGGCCTGGACCGGGCGATCGAGATCGGCGTGGTGGACGAGGTGATCAAGCCGGAGGAGACCCGCGGCGCCATCGCCAAGGTCCTCGCCCAGGCCACCCCGGCGCGCGGCGCCCACGGCAACATCCCGCTCTAGGTGTATTGATCACAAGCGTTGTCGACACCGACGAGGCTTGATCATGGCGAAGACCTCCGGTGTGGTGGAGCTGTCCGGGAACGCACCGCCCGGAGGTCCTCGTGTCCCGCCGTAACGCCCGGTTGACCGTTCATGGCGGGCGTCTGCTCATCGAGCGTGTCCGTTCTGGCCGCCCCGTCGCCCCTGTAGCCGCCGAGAAGGGCATCTCCCGCGCCACAGCGCGCAAGGTCTCATCCGACGCGGCGCGCGCTCCAGCGCGGCGGCGTACTCGGAAAGGACGGTGTCGTGGGCGGGCGAGAGCCGGGTGAGGCGGGCACACAGGCGCCGCTTCATGATCTCGGAAGCGGATTCAGGCTCCTGAGACGCCCCGCTGTGCGTCATCTCGGAAGTCACACCTGGGAGGGTGCTTCCGAGATGGCGTAAATCTCGGAACTGCGACGCGGCCCGGCAGGCGCGCGAGTGCGGCCGGAGGGATCGCGGTTGCGACGTCCATCCAGCTTCGTCATCTTCGAGTCCCCTGGGTCGAACACGGACCGGCGATCAGTGCGTCGCGTTGCCCGGAGCTCAGGCGGTCCGGCCTCGGGGTGACGGCGTACGCGCCGCGCCCGAGCCGCTCCACGGTGAGCGGGTCGGAGAGGATCGGACGACGACTGATCGCGTCCAGAGCGTCGGCCGTCCGCTGGACGGACCAGTCCAGAGCCGTGGCGAGTTCGTCCACGGTGAGTGGCCGGGCGGCGCACACCAGCGCGGCCAGCACCGTCAGCGCGTCGCGGACGACGGCGTCGGTGAGGCCGCTGTCGTTCATCTGCTCGCTGATCCAGGTGAAGAACCGAGCCATCCGGCTCAGCCGGACGCCGACGGGCGTGCCGGCGCCGAAGATCTCGATCCCGTGCCGCGCGGTCGCCGCGACCTCGGCGTGTGTCCCGATGTCGGCTTTGAACGCCCGGAGCCAGACGTCGTCGTCGATGACGTACCGCTCGCGGCGACCGGAATCCCGGGTGCGCCCGACCAACTCGATCGCCTCGAGGAAGCCGATGGCCTTGGACACCGACGCCGGGCTGACCTGTAGCCGCCGTACGAACTCGGCGGACGTCAGGCCCCCGGAGTCGGAGGTGAGCAGGCAGACGAACACGCGAGCGGGCATCCGGGGAAGGCCGATCCCCACCAGCAGCGTCGCGAACTGCTCCACGAAACCGCGCACGGACTCGGCCGGCCGCCCGTCGGCCGGCGGCTCCGTTGCCCGAACCGGTCTGCGGCGGCGGGCGCGCTGCCCGGCGGCCTGCTGGGCGCGATCGGCCAGGTAGCCGCCGGGCGCGCTGTTGCGCGCCACTTCGCGACTGATCGTGGACGTGGGCCTGCCCAGCCGCCGGGCGATCTCGGCGTATCCCAGTCCTTCGACCAGCCAGGTCGCGATCTGCTGGCGATCCTCGCGGGTCAGCCTGCCTCCGGGCATGGGTCCGCCCTCCTGTCGGTTCGGGTCCGCGGGTGCGTTCACCAACAGTACATTGCAACGACTGGTTGGCGGGGGTTGCATTTACTAACAACCCTGTTGCAACGATCAGCGCGAAAGACCAGTACTGGAGCACATAATCGGAGGCATATCGTTGACTGTAGTTGAAATGCAACGTAGCCTTTTCTCGTTCCGAAAGAACCAGGAGGGACGAGGAACCCCTTATGGCAAGAGCGTTGGATGTGTCCCGGATACGAGCTCGCGTCTCCGAGCTGCTCGCGGAGTACCGGATTCCGAGTGCCGTGATCGGCGTCCTCAGCGACGGGGAGATCACCGACTTCGCGGTCGGCGTCAAGGACATCTCCACGTGGGAGCCCGCGACGACCGACACCATCTACCAATGCGGCTCCGTATCCAAGACATGGACCGCCCTCGCCTTCATGCAGCTCGTCGACGAGGGGAAAGTCGCCCTGGACGAGCCGGTGCGGGCCTACCTTCCTGATTTCCGGGTCGCCGACCTCGACGTCAGCGCCAAGGTCACACCCCGCCATCTCCTCAACCACACCAACGGCATCGAGGAGAGCTACGGAGATCCGGGCGAGGACGACGATGTGTACAAGCGCATGGTGGAGAACATCGCCAGCGCACGCCAGGTCCACCCCTTGGGCCACACGCACGGCTACAGCGCGGCCCTGGGCTACGCGATCCTCGCCCGCATCATGGAGGTGATCGACGGCAAGCGGTGGGACGACATCATGAAGGATCGCCTGTTCGACCCCTTGGGACTGACCTCGACGAGCAGCCGGCATGAGCACGCGGACCGGAACCGGGCCGCGACCGGATACCTGATCCGATCCCTCGAAGAAGGCCCCGTCCTCTCACCGCTGGGTCATCTGCCGCGCTCCTTCGGCCCCGGAGGCAACGTCAACACGACAGCCCGGGAATTGCTCACGATGGCGTACGTCTTCCTCAACGAAGGAAAAGCACCGAACGGGACCAGAATCGTCTCACCCGGCATCATCCGTGAAATGACGGAGTCGCGCGTCCCCGTACCTGACCCGTACATGTTCGGGCCGGAATGGGCACTCGGCCTCATCGTGTGCGATTGGCACGGTCAAACCGTCTACGCCCACGACGGCAGCACAGTCAGCCAAAGCGCCCGCCTGCGGATCCTGACGGAATCGAACATCGCCATCTCGATGCTGGCGAACGCCGGGCCGCGCGACAGCTTCTACCGGAAGGTTTTCAACGAAATCCTGACCGATCTCGGCGCGGTCACGATCCCCGGCCTGCCGGAGCCCGACCCGACCCTGACCCTCGATCCGTCCAGATACGAAGGATCCTACGAGCGCCCTGGCACCCGTTACGAAGTGGCGGCCGACCACGGAGAACTCCGCCTCAAATTCACCCTGAACCCCATGGAGGCGCAGCTCCTCAATAAACCAGAACAGCTCGAATACGAGCTGCATCCGATCAGTGCGACTCACTTTTTGATGCCTTCGGACGATCCGCTCGAGGACCCTCAAACCGTCGCGATATACGACTTCAAGAATGGCGCCGCACAATTTCTTCACATCAATTGCCGGGTAAATCCGAGAGTCAATGAGGAGAGTGCAAAAATGCACGTCATGGCTGTTTCCACGATTTCTGACGACAACGGTTTCTGGGATTCCCTGAAGAAGGCGCACGGCCGGCTTCCCAAGGGTGCCAAGTGGACGCTGGCGGTGGCGAGCACCGACGGGACCAAAGCGGTGAACGTCATCGTCCATGACTCGATCGACGGCGTCAGGAGCTTCTTCGAAGATCATGCCGGCCTCTTCGCCACGACGGAATACTTCGAGGCCGACGCGTCCAACGCGGTCGGCCTCCCGACGACCTGACCGCTCCTTGCGCCGCCGTCCGCCCAAGCCGCGACGGCGGTGCACCATTCAGATCCATGCGGCCGTCGTCCTGCTTGGAGGTACGTGCGGTCCTCGGCCACAACTCCGTCCGGTCACCCAGAGTAATCACCCCAGGTCGGCGCTTCCTTGCGGGTTCCCTCGCCGATTCGGTCACTTGAACCGATCGGAGCACAGATCAGAGCGCAGGCCAGCGGTTGCGGCTACGGCGCGGACTCCGGCTGACAGCGGCCGAGCGGGGCCGCTCTCGGGGCGGAAAGCCATCCGGCCGGCCTGCGCCTCCGCGGAGCCCCCTTGCGGATCCGAACCCTTCAGCCCGCCTGAAGACCCGAAGTCCGTACAGGCCCGTCCCCTTCCGGGAATCCGGGAACCGCGAGCCCCGGGAGACCCGCGTGACGCGCGACGCCCCCACCGGCCGAGGCCGGTGGGGGCGTTCTGTTCGTACGGGGAGGGAACGGCGTGCCGTGGCACGTCCGGGGAGACCGGGGCCGCCGGAGGACCGCGCCGGGAGGGACCGCGCGCCGCCGGGCGGCCACGGGGCAGGGCGGCGCCGCCGGACGACCGCGCGGCGCGCCGTAGGGCGACCGCGCGGAGAGGGTTCGCGCGCCGTCAGACGGCGGCGTGCAGCCAGCGGACCGGCGCGCCCTCGCCCGCGTACCTGAACGACTCCAGCTCGGCGTCCCACTGCTTGCCGAGCAGCTTGTCGAGCTCCTCCTCCAGGACCACCCTGCCCTGCCGCGCCATGAGCATGACCGAGCGCAGGCGGTCCTCGGGCACCAGGATGTCACCCGAGGCGCCGATCACCGCCGTGAAGGCGCCGAGGGACGGCGTGTAGGCGTGCCGGGACCCGTCGGCACCCGGCGAGGGGTCCTCGGTGATCTCGAACCTGATGCGCTGCCAGCCCATCAGGGACGAGGTGATGGCCGCCGCCGTCCCCGGGCGGCCGACCCATTCGGCCTGCGCGCGCACGTGGCCGGGCGCGGCCGGCTGCGGGGTCCAGTTCAGGTCGACGGGCACGCCGAGGACACCCGCGACCGCCCATTCGATATGCGGGCACAGCGCAGGCTGAGCCGAGTGGACGTAAAGCACGCCACGAGCAGACACCGGACCTCCCGTTTCGTACGAGGTGCGCCTTCCCCAACGGCCTCGACCAGGATGATCACAAGTGACTGTAGGAGAGACTACCGTCGGTTGTGACGCCGCACCAGAGGGGGGTCATACCGAGATGCCGTGCGACCGGCCTCCGGCTGGGGCATGCTCGGAGTGAGACGATCCGACGATCCGCCGCCCGACCCCCCGGAGAGCCACATGGACGCCGACATCGAACGGGTGGAGCCCGTCCCGGGAGAACCGGCTCTGATCAGGCGTGACCAGCTGCTGACGGACGCCCCCGGCATGGCGGCCGTCGCCCGGTGGACCGCGGCGGTGACCGAGGCCGACGGCGTCTTCCGGATACGGCTGGTGCCCGGCGTCGACGTCTGCGACCTCGCCGCCACGGTCCGGGACCGCGGGCACGCGGCCTCCCCCAACCACATCCTGGTGGGCCAGCCCCTCTTCTTCGGAGGCCCGGCCTCCCGGCCCTTCCCGGCGCCTCCGCCTCCGCCTCCCGGCGCGGCGCCGGGAGGCGGACCGGACGGACCCGGGGGCCCCGGGAACGTCAGGGGCGACGGGGGCGACGGGGACCGCGAGGGCGGCGGGGCCCCCCGCGACATCCCGGGCGGGTCGGACAGACCCAGTGGACCCGGCGGCCCCGGCGGCCCCGGCGCGCCGGTGACCGTCGCGGTCGCCGACACCGGTCTGGCCGCGCACCCGTGGTGGCGGGACCTCCCGTGGTTCCTCGAACGGCGGCGCGAGGCCGCCGAGGTGCCCGACGCCGACGGCGACGGGCGGCTGGACCCCCAGGCCGGGCACGGCACGTTCGTCACCGGACTGATCCTGCGGTCGGCACCCGAGGCGCGGGTGCGCCCGCTGCGGGTGCTGGACGGCCGCGGCGTCGGAGACGAGGCCGGGCTGCTGCGGGCGCTGACGCGGCTGCGGGACGAGCCGCCCCAGGTGCTCAACCTCTCCCTGGGCGGGCACACCTACGACGACCGGCCCTCACCCCTTCTTGAGGCCGCCCTGGCCGGCCTGCCGGGCACCGTCGCGGTGGCCTGCGCGGGCAACACGGCCTCCGACCGGCCGTTCTGGCCGGCCGCGCTGCCCGGGGTGATCGCCGTCGGCGCGCTGGACGCGGCCGGACGGGACCGGGCGCCGTTCTCGGCCCACGGCCCCTGGGTCGACGCCTGCGCCCCCGGGGAATGGCTGACCAGCTCCTTCCTGGAGCACGGGGCGTTCCACGGCTACGCGCGCTGGAGCGGCACCTCCTTCGCCGCCGCCGTGGTCAGCGGCGCGATCGCCGCGGCGACCCAGGGGCGGACACCCGCCGAGGCCGCGGCGCACGTCCTCGATCCGGAACGGAACCGAAAAATCTCAGATCTGGGCGTCGTCGTAGCCGGGCCAAGGTAAAGTCTCACCCAAAGTCACCACTGAGACACGAAGAGTGTCCAGGACGGCTTCGGAGGCTCCGGTGAGCGACCAGCACACGATCGACGCCGCGCTGGCGGGCGACCAGGAGGCGTGGGACACGCTGGTGAACCGGTTCTCCGGTCCCCTGTGGTCGGTGGCCCGCGCCCACGGCCTGAGCGCGGCGGACGCCGCGGACGCGGTGCAGGGCACCTGGCTGCGGCTGCTGGAGAGCCTGCACACCATCCGCGACCCCGGCCGGCTCGGCTCGTGGCTGTTCACCACGGTCCGGCGGGAGGCGTCCCTGCTCCGCAGGCGGAGCCGCGGCGAGCGGCCGGTCGCCGACCCGGCCGACGCCGGCGAGGTCCGCCCCGGTCCGTCACCCGCCGAGGCCGCCCCCGACCCGGCCCTGATCGTGCTCAGCGCCGACGAGGGCCGCCGTCTCTGGCTGGCCGTCGAGGCGATGCAGGAGCCGTGCCGCTCGCTGTTCCGGCTGATGGCCACGGCTCCCGACGCGGGCGTCCACCAGCTCGCCGGACGCCTGGGCATGCCCAGCGGCAGCTACGGCCCCACCCGGGGCCGGTGCCTGAACCGACTACGCACCATGCTCACCGCTCAGGAGGCCGCATCTTGACCCGACGTTCCGCCGCGATCGACGACGAGTCCCTGATCGCCGCGCTCCGCCTGGCGGCCGGCCGCGACCCCGTGCCCGGTCACATCCCGGCGGCCGCGCGCGCGGCCTTCGGCCTGCGGCTGCCCGGCGCGGCCACGGCCCTGCCCGTGGCCGCGCCGGCGCCGCGGGACGTCCGCGACGGCGGGCAGGACCGGCTGCTCCGCTTCACCGCGGCCGGGCTCACCGTCGACCTGGAGGTCACCGCGATGGACGGCCTGGTCGACCTGGCCGGGCAGGTCTCCCCCTGCCCCGAGGAGGGCACGCGGGTCGAGGTCCGCACCCCGCACCTCACCGAGGCGCGGGAGCTGTCGGCGACCGGCCAGTTCGCCGTGACGGGCCTGCCGCCGGGCTGGTTCAGCGTGGTGTGCCACCGGCCGGGGCAGGTCCCCGTCGTCACCAGCTGGACCAGAATCCGCCCGTAGGTGGCCCCCGACGAAGCGCTCGCCGCCGCCGAGCGAGCACTGGAGCTGTCCGGCAGCGACCCGGCCGCCGCGCGGGAGCTGGCGCGCGACATGCTCCGTGCCGCCCTCCCCGCGGAGGCCGCGGCGGTCGCCCACCGGGCGCTGGCGGTGGCCGCGCGGGAGCTGGGAGATCTGCCGCTGGCCGAGGAGCACCTGCGGAGCGCGGTGCGCGTGGCGCTGCGGGCGGGCCTGCCGTACCGGGCGGCGCAGGCGCGGCTGTCGCTGGTGCACGTCCTCACCGAGCTCGGCCACCCCCGGCGGGCGCTGGCCGTCGCGGCGGCGGCCGAACCATGTCTGCCGCCGGCCGAGACGGCCAGGCTCGCCGTGCACCGGGCCGGGGCGCTGACCCGCCTGGGCCGCTACGCCGAGGCCCTCGCCCAGTGCGACCGGGCCGTGGGCGCCCTGGACGGCGACGCCTACTATCTCGCCGGGGCCCTGCTGAACCGGGGGCTGAGCAGGGTGTTCCTGGGGCACTTCGGGGAGGCCGAGGCCGACCTGCGCCGCTGCGCCGAGCTGGCGCGGGACGCGGGCCTGGACCACGTGCTCACGCTCGCCGAGGGCAATCTGCCGTTCCTGGCGGCCCGGCGCGGTGACCTGCCCGCCGCGTTCGCCGCCTACCGGCGCGCCGAGAGCAGCCTGTTCGGCTTTCCCGAACGGCTCGCGGCGATGCGCTGCGACCTGGCGGAGGCATTGGTCGACGCGCACCTGCCGGGTGAGGCGCGGGCGCTGCTCGACCTGGCGGTTCCGGAGCTCGCGGCGGCGGGGGCGGAGGTGGCGCTGGCCGACGCCCGGCTGCTGCTCGCCCGGGTGGAGCTGCGCACCGGCGACCCGCGCCGCGCCGCGGAGCACGCCGAGCCGGCCGCGTCCGCCCTGGCGGCGCAGGGCAGGACGGCGCTGGTGCCGCTCGCCGCCGAGGTGCTGCTGCGGGCCCGTCTGGCGTCCGGCCCGCCGTCCCCGGAACTGGCCGCCGAGTTGCTCTCGTGCGCGGCCGACCTCGACGGCGCGGGCCGCCCCGACCTCTCCCGCGAGTTGCGGTTCACCGCGGCCGAGACCGTCCTGCGGCTGGGCGACCGGGCGTCCGCCCGCGAGCGGCTCGCCGTCCTCGCCCGCGGAGCCCCGGGGCTGCTCCGCCACCGGGCCGCCGCGCTGCACCGGGCGCTGTCCGGCGACCGGCGCGGCGCGTTCGCGGCCGTCCGCGCCGGACTGGCCGAGGCGGGTTCCACCGCGGCCGCCCTCGACGACCCCGCGATCCGGGCGTACGCCGTCGGCGCCGGTGAGCCGCTGGCCCGCTTCGGGCTGGAGCTCGCGCTGGAGACGGGGCGGGGCCGCGCGGTCCTCGCCTGGGCCGAGCGGTGGCGGGCGGTCGCCGGGGGCCCCGGGCGGCCCGTGGCGCCCGGCGTCGAGGAGTTGCGGGCCGCCCTGGGGGAGGCGGCGCTGGTGGAGTTCGTCCGCGACGGCGACGGGCTGGTGGCCGTCGCCGTCACCCCCGAGCGCGTCGCGTTGCGCCGGCTCGGCCCCTTCGCCGCGGTCGCCGAGGCCACCGTGCGGCTCCGGTACGGCCTGCGCCGGGCGCACCTGCGCGACGGCCGGGCCCCGGCGCTGGACGGCGACGCGGCGCTCCTGGAGCGGCTGCTGTTCGGCGCGCTGCGCCGGCCGCTCGGCGACCGGCCGCTGGTGATCGTGCCGACCGGTTCGCTGCACACCCTGCCCTGGCCGGTGCTGCCGATGAACGCCGGCCGTCCCGTCACCGTGGCGTCCGCCGCGGCGGCCTGGCTGGCCGGGCAGCGGGCGCCCTCCGTACCGGGCGGGAGGACCGTGGCGGTCGCGGGTCCGGCGCTGCGCTGCGCCGGGGCCGAGGCCGCCATGGTCGCCGCCCGCCGTCCCGGCACGGAGGCGGTGGCGGCGCGGCGGGCCGAGGTGCTGGCGGCGCTGGAGGGCGCCGAGGTGGCGCACCTGGCCGCGCACGGGGTGTTCTCCCCGGGCAGCCCGCTGCTGTCCAGCATCCACCTCGACGACGGGCCGCTGATGGCCTACGACCTGCTGCGGCTGCGCCGGCCGCCCGCGCTGGCGGTGCTGTCGGCGTGCGATGCGGGCATGGCGCGGGTGCCCGCGGACGGGGCGCCGCTGGGGCTGGCCGGCGCCTTCCTGTCGGTGGGCTCGCGGTGCGTGGTGGCCAGCCTGGTGCCGGTGCGCGACGAGCCGGCGCTGGCGCTGATGGAGGTCTTCCACGAGCTGCTGGCCACCGGGCGTCCGCCGGCCCGCGCGCTGGCCGCGGCGAGCGCGAAGACCGGGGTGGCGGGGTTCGCCTGCTTCGGGTACGGCGACCTGCCGATGCCGGCCGGGAGAGGTCAGCCGGTGGCGACCGGCCGGGAGGGGTCGGCCACCCAGTTGGACCAGGAACCGACGTAGAGGGCGGCGGGGACGCCCGCCACGTCCAGCGCGAGCACCTGGTGCGCCGCCGTCACGCCTGAGCCGCAGTAGGCGCCGACCGCGACGCCCGGCACGGCGCCCAGGGTGTTGAACCGCTCGCGCAGGAACTCCGGCCGGTGGAAGCGCCCGGCGGGATCGACGTTCTCGAAGGTGGGGGCGCTCACCGCACCGGGGATGTGCCCGGCGACGGGGTCGATCGGCTCGACCTCGCCCCGGTAGCGTTCGGCGGCGCGGGCGTCCAGCAGCACCCCCTCGCCTGCCAGCTCCAGCGCCTGACCGGCGTCGAGGACGGGCATCCCGCCGGGCCGCGCGGTGAAGTCGCCGGGCCGTACGGACTCCTCGCCCGCCGCGACGGGCCGCCCCTCGGCCGCCCAGGCGCGCAGGCCGCCGTCGAGGACGCGGACGTCGGGGTGCCCGAAGTAGCGCAGCGTCCACCACGCCCGCGCGGCGGCGGTGGCGTCGGCCTCGTCGTAGACGACGACCGTACGGGAACCGGACACGCCCAGGCGGCGCATCGCCTCCTGGAACGCCCCGGCCTCCGGCAGCGGGTGGCGGCCCTGCGGTCCGGGCGGCGCGGCGAGGTCGGCGTTGAGGTCGCAGAAGACCGCGCCGGGGATGTGGCCCTCGCGGTAGGCGTCGGCCCCGGGCGGGCCGCCGAGCTTCCAGCGCACGTCCAGGACGGCCGGGCCGTCCAGGGCCTCCAGCTCGGCCGGAGTGATCAGCGGGCTCATCAGGGTCTCCCCTTCGCAGAGGTTCGGGATCCGGGACGGCGCGGAGCCGGCCCCGGGAGGGCGCCGGACACCGCGGCGGAGGAAGCGGCGAGGCGGTGGAACGGCGGGCCGGCGATCGCGCCACGGCGACGCCATGGCGTTACGGCGGCGGTACGGCGGCCTCCCGGCCGCCGGGCATCGGCCGGGAGGCCAGGAAGCCGGGAAGCCAGGAAGCCGGGAAGCCGGTTACGAGGCGGCGCGGGCGGTGGCCTCCGACAGGGCCTTGGCGAAGGTCAGCACGTGGGAGACCGCCTCGGGACCGTCGGCCGCCTCGCTCACGCGCAGCGACAGGTCGTCGGCCGTGACGGCCCCGGTGTAGCCGTGGTCTGCCTCGCAGTTCTCGTCGCCGCAGGTGGCGGGCTCCAGGTCGACGTGGGAGATGGCCCCCCAGCCGATGGTGAGCGTCACCTCCGTGGGCGGCACGCCCGGCACATAGGAGGCGGGGTCGGGGACCACCCGGGTGACGGAGACCGACTGGATCCGGCTGAGCCGTACCGCCTCGGTGGTCGTGGAGGCGTGCGACGCCGAGACCCCCTCCACCGCGGGGTGCTCGTCGGTGTGGCAGACGAGCAGCCGGGTGGGTGTGAGAACCAGGACGGTGACGTGCCTGCGCACCTCCATCGCCGGGTCGAAGGTGGCCTCGTGGTGCACGACGTACGCCGTCACCTGCTCCTTGCCCAGAGCGGATTCGACCGCGTCGGTGACCAGGTCGGGGTAGTAGCCGCTGCGGTCGATGGCGTCGCGCAGCCCGGTTGCCGAGAGTCGGGTATCCCTCATGGGTCCATCCTGCCCTGTCCGGGGCAGCGCTTTCACCTCCAGCACGCCCTCTCCCGCCGGACGCGTCGGCCCGTGGACGCCCGCGGCCCGTGGCCCGCGCCGTCCGGTCCGGCACGGCACGGGCCGTGACCCGGCCGTACGGCACGGCGATCCGCCGCGGGCCGCCTCAGGAACCAGGCCGTACGGCACGGCGGTCCGCCGCCGCGGATCACCTCAGGCCGGGAACCCGCCCAGGCGGCGCGGGCCGCCGTCGATCCGCGGTCCGGGCGGTTCGCGCAGCACGGCGCGCGCCCCCAGGACGATCGCCTCCGACTCCCCCACGAGCACCGGGTCGAGGTCGAGCCTGGCCACCTCGGGCAGGTCGTCGGCCAGCCGCCCGACCCGGACCAGCAGGTCCGTGAGGGCCTCCACCGCGACGGGCGGATAGCCGTACCCGCCGAGCAGCAGGGGCGCGGTGCGCGGCGCCCGCACCAGGGCTCCGGCGTCCTCCCGGGTGAGCGGGGCGAGCCCGTACACCTCGTCGCGCAGCAGCCGGGCGGTGACCTCGCCCAGCCCGAACGACACGACCGCGCCGAACGCGGCGTCCTCGACGACGCCGATCACCGTCGGCACCGCGGGCTGCGGGACCATCCGCTGCACCGCGAGCGCGGCGTCCCGGCCGAGCTGCCGGGACAGTCCCTCGAACGCCTCACGCACCCCGTCGGGGCCGGTCAGGCCGAGCCGTACGGTCCCGGCGCGCTTGGCCGCCTCGGGGTCGGCGGCCTTGAGCGCCACCGGCCAGCCCAGCCGTTCGGCCGCCGCCACGGCGCGTTCCGCGGAGTCCACCCGCTCGGCCGGCCACACCCGCACCCCGTAGCAGGCGAGCAGCCCGGCGGCGTCGATCTCAGCCTTCTCCCCCCACGGCCCGGCGGCGTCGATCCCGGTCGTCTCCCCCGGCGGCGCGGCGCCGGTCACGACCGTCTCCTCCGGCGGTACGGCGCCGGTCCCGGCAGGGTCTTTCCGCAGCGCGGCCCGCACCAGCCGCCGCGCGGCCGCGGTGTCCACGCCCTCCGGCTCCTCCGGGATCCCCGCGGGCCGCTCCCGCCAGCGGGCGTACCGCACGGCGTGGGACAGCGCGCGGACCGCCTCCTCCGGCGCCGGGTACGACGGGATCGACCCCCACCCGGGCACCGAGTCCGTCCGCAGTTCCGGCGGCATGCCCGTCCGGCCCTCGAACGTGGCCAGCACCGGCTTGCCGTGGTCGCGCGAGACCCGCAGCAGCTCGGCGGCCACCTCGGCGGCCGGGCCGGGGATCGGCGGCATGTAGATCACGACGACCGCGTCCACGTCCGGCAGCACCGACGCGAGGCCCGCGCCGAACTCCGCCGCCCCCGCGGCCGCGCCGAGGTTGACCGGCGGCCTGGGTTCCAGCCCGGCCCGCACGCAGGCGTCCGCCGCGAGCAGCGCCATCGCGTCGGAGTTGCTGACCAGGCCCACCCGGGGCCCGGCCGGCAGCGGCTGGTGGGCCAGCAGCTGCGCCACGTCGAACTGCTGGACCAGGTCGTCCACCCGGATCACCCCGGCCTGCTCGAACAGCGAGCTGAGCGCGGTGTCGGGCAGGCCGAGCACCGGCGCGGCGTGACCCGTCGGCACGTTCTGAGTGGTTCCGCCGCTCTTGACCACCACGATCGGCTTGCGGCGGGAGATCCGCCGGGTGAGGCGGGCGAACTTGCGGGGGTTCCCCAGCGACTCCAGGTAGAGGAGGATCACGTCGGTGGCGGGGTCCTCCTCCCAGTACTGCAGCAGGTCGTTGCCCGAGACGTCGGCCCGGTTGCCCGCCGACACGAACGAGGAGATGCCCATGCCTCGCTGGGCCACCCGCTGCAGCAGCGCGGTGCCCAGCGCGCCGGACTGGCTGAAGAAGCCGACCCGGCCGCGGCCTGGGACGGTCGCGGCGAGCGTGGCGTTCAGCCGGACCGCCGGGTCGGTGTTGGCGACGCCGAGGCAGTTGGGGCCGACGACGCGCAGGCCGTACGCGCGGGCGATGCGGACCAGCTCGTCCTGCCTGGCGCGCCCCTCGGGGCCGGTCTCGCCGAATCCCGAGGAGACCACGATCAGCCCGCGCACGCCCTTCTCCGCGCACTCCTTGACCACCTCGATCACCCCCTCGGCGGGTACGGCCAGCACCGCGAGGTCCACCTCGCCGTCGATGGCCGTCACGCCGGGATAGGCCCGCACCCCGGCGACCGCGCGGGCCTCGCGGTGCACCGGGTACACCGGTCCGGTGAAGTCGGCGGCGAGCAGGTTGCGCAGCACGGTCTGCCCGACGCCGCCGGGCTCCCGGCCGGCGCCGACGACCGCCACCGACCTCGGGGACAGCAGCCGCTCGATCGAGCGCGCCTCGGCCCGGTGCTCGCGGGCGGCGGTCACCTCCTGGGAGGTCTCGGTGGGGGTGAGGTCGAGGATCATCCGGACCACGCCGTCGGCGAAGCGGCTCTGCGCGGTGTAGCCGGCCTGCTTCAGGACACCCATCATCTTCTGGTTGGCCGGCAGGACGTCGGCGACGAACCGGGAGATCCCCCGCTCCCGGGCCGTGGCGGCCAGGTGCTCCAGCAGCACCGAGGCGACCCCGCGGCCCTGGTGGGCGTCCTCGACGAGGAAGGCCACCTCGGCCTCCGCCGGGTCGATCCGGTCGTAGCGGATGACCGCCACCATCTCCGTGCCGATCGTGGCGATCAGCGCGACCCGGTCGGTGTAGTCGACGTTGGTGAACCAGGTGATCTCCCGGTCCGAGAGGCGGGGTCTGGGGCCGAAGAAGCGGAAGTAGATCGACTCCTCCGACAGCCGCGAGTAGAACGCGCGCAGCAGATCGGCGTCGGCCGGATGGATCGGTCGGACATGGGCGGTCCCGCCGTCCGACAGGACGACGTCCGCCTCCCAGTGGGCGGGGTACTGAGCAGCCTCCACAGTCCCGAGAGTAAACGCGAATCACACAAGCCGGACCTGCTGGGCGGATTCCCGCAACGCTTGTGCATCGACTGCGCCCCGCTCTCCGCTCCCGACCCCATACGCGGTCCGGAAGCTGTTAAGTTTTTCGCGGCTAGAGGCACTTCAGCATCGAAGGCAGCAAGGTGGTGACATCATGGCGCGGGTGGTCGTGGTGGGCGATCTCATGACCGACGCCGTCGCGCGGGCTCGCTACCCGCTGGCCCGGGCCAGCGACACACCGGCGATCGTCACCATGCACGGAGGCGGCTCGGGGGCCAACATCTCCTCCTGGCTCGCCGTCGAGGGCGCCGAGGTCGCCTTCATCGGGCGCCGCGGCGCCGACATCACCGGCCGCAACCGCGACATGGAGCTGATGGGCTACGGCGTCGACGCCCGCCTGGTGATGGACCCCGAACGGCCGACCGGAACGTGCGTGGTGCTCATCACCCACAAGGGCGAGCGCACCATGCTGTCCGACCCCGGTGCCAACGCCGCGCTGTCGCCCGAGGACCTGCCGCGCGACCTGTTCCTCCAGGGCGGTCACCTGCACCTGTCGGGTTACACCCTGATCAACGAGGGGTCCCGCGAGGCGGGGCTCGCCGCCCTGAAGCTGGCCGGCCGCGCCGGGATGACCGTCTCGGTCGACTGCTCCTCGTCGGCGCCTCTTGAGCGGACCGGCGCCGAGCCGTTCCTGGAGTGGACCGAGGAAGCCACGCTGCTGTTCGCCAACGCCGACCAGGCCAAGGTGCTGACCGGCCGCGACGACCCCGCCGCGGCGGCCAAGGTGCTCACCGCGTGGTTCCCCCAGGTCGTCGTCAAGCTCGCCGCCGAGGGCGCCCTGTGGTACGCCAACGGCCGCGGCGAGCCGGTGAGGTGCCCGGCCGAGACGGTGAACCGCGTGGTCGACGGCACCGGCGCCGGCGACGCCTTCGTCGCCGGGTTCCTGCCCTCCTGGCTGGAGAAGAAGCCTCCGGCGGAGGCGCTCTCCGCCGGCTGCCGGCTGGCCGCCAAGGCGATCTCGCACCTCGGCGCCCGCCCCCGCCTCTGACCCTCCGTACGGCCCGGCTCGTCCCGGCCCGCCCGGTACGGTTCACCCGTGACCGGCCGCGCCCGGCCGCGCTCGCCGTACGCGCGGGCCGGCCGCGGGCTCAGGTCAGCTCGTCACGGCGAGGACCAGCGGCAGCACCGCCGGGGCTCCGGCGTGGCGGATCATCGCGGCGGCCAGGGTCACGCTCCAGCCCGTGTCGACGCGATCGTCGACCAGCAGGACCGGCCCGCCCGCCTCGGCCACGGCCGCGGCGAGCGCCGAGGGCATGGCCAGGGTGGCGCGGACCGCCTGGACCCGCTGGGCGCTGTTGAACTGCCGGCCCGGCGGACCGGAACGGTATCCCAGCTCGCCCAGGAAGGACAGCCTGCCGACCTGGGCCAGCCGCTCGGCCAGGCTGCGGACGAGCAGCGGCCTGCTCGCCGAGGGCATCGCGACCACCGCCGTCGGCCGCTGCTCCCATTCCCACGACGACAGCACCTTCACCACCGCGGCGAAGACGTCGTCGGGCACCGGGCCGTCGGGGGCGTTCTCGGCCAGCAGGCCGCGCAGGCGGTTGCCCCAGCCGATGTCGGTCAGCCGGCCCAGCGCCCGGCCGGTCCCCGCGCCCAGCTCCGGCTTGATCCGGCCCTTGAGGTCGGTCAGCCCGGTCGGCCACTGCCTGCGGGGCTCGATCTCCACGCCGGGACGGTGCAGGGTCGCCGCCGCCCGCTCCACAGCCTCCGCGGCCACCTCGGGCGAGCGGTGCGCGCCGGTGCAGTTGTCACAGCGTCCGCAGGGCACGGCGGCGTCGTCGTCCAGGCAGCGGCGCAGGAACACCTCGCGGCACTCGGTGGTGCCGAGGTATTCGAGCATGGCCTTCTGCTCGGCCTCGCGGGCCTCGGTCACCCGGGCGTAGCGGTCGGTGTCGTAGTGCCACGGCTCGCCGGTGGCCTCCCAGCCGCCCCTGACCCGGCGCACCGCGCCGTCCACGTCGAGGACCTTGAGCATGGTCTCCAGGCGGCTGCGGCTGAGGTCGACGCGGTTCTCCAACGCGGCCGTGGACAGCACGCCGCCCTCTTCCAGGGCCGCCAGCACGGCCCGCACGACCGGCTCCGGGGGGAAGGCCAGGGAGGCGAAGTAGGCCCAGATCTCGCGGTCCTCGGGGCCGGGCAGCAGGATCACCTCGGCCCGCTCGACCCCGCGGCCGGCCCGGCCGACCTGCTGGTAGTAGGCGACGGGCGACTGGGGCGCGCCGACGTGGACGACGAAGCCGAGATCGGGCTTGTCATATCCCATGCCGAGCGCGGAGGTGGCGACCAGCGCCTTGACCTTGTTGTCCAGCAGGGCCTGCTCGGCGGCCAGCCGTTCGGCCTGCTCGGTCTGCCCGGAGTAGGCGATCACCTCGTGGCCCTGCCCGCGGAGGTAGGCGGCGATCTCCTGGGCCGCGGCCACGGTGAGGGTGTAGACGATGCCCGAGCCCGGCAGCTCGTGCAGCGTCTGCGCGAGCCAGGCCATGCGCTCCTCGGCGCCGCGCAGCCGTACGACGTTCAGGTGGAGGCTCTCGCGCTCCAGCGCGCCGCGCAGGACGAGGGTCTCCTCGCCGAGCTGTTCTGCGACGTCACGGGTGACGCGGGCGTTGGCGGTGGCGGTGGTGGCCAGGACCGGCACGCCCTCGGGCAGCCCCTCGAACATCGTGCGCAGCCTGCGGTAGTCGGGGCGGAAGTCGTGGCCCCAGTCGGAGATGCAGTGCGCCTCGTCCACCACGACCAGGCCCGCGCTCTCGGCCAGCTCGGGCAGGACCTGGTCGCGGAACTCGGGGTTGTTGAGCCGCTCGGGGCTGACCAGCAGTACGTCGACCATGCCCTCGGCGACCTGGCCGTAGACCTGTTCCCACTCCTCGGGGTTGGCGGAGTTGACGGTGACGGCGTGGATCCCGGCGCGCTCGGCGGCGGCGATCTGGTTGCGCATCAGGGCCAGCAGCGGCGAGACGATGACGGTCGGCCCCTCGCCCAGCTCGCGCAGCAGGGCGGTGGCGACGAAGTAGACCGCCGACTTGCCCCAGCCGGTGCGCTGCACCACGAGCACCCGGTGGCGCTCCATCACCAGCGCCTTTATCGCCGACCACTGGTCCTCGCGCAGCCGGGCGTGCTCACCGGCCAGCGCCCGCAGCCGCTCCTCGGCCTCTTCACGCAGCATCTGCTCTTCGCTCACGGCTCATTGCTACCAGTTCCGGCGGACTGTTTTCCGCATCACCCGGATCTCCCGGGTTCCCGGGCGGCGGACCGGCGATCCCCCGCGGCGTGGTTGGATGCAGGCATCATGGACGTGACCACCTGGTACCTCGAACAGACCTCCCCCTCCGATCTGATCCCGGCCAGGCCCCCGGCGATCGCGCTCGACATCGCGCTCGCCGAGGTGCCCTCCCCCGAGTTCAGCCGGTTCCTGTACACGGCGGTGGGCGGCGACTGGCACTGGAGCGAACGGCTCCCGTGGACCTGGCAGCAGTGGGCCGATCTGCTGGCGGGCGGGGTGGAGACCTGGGTGGCCTACCACCGCGGCACCCCGGCGGGATACGTGGAACTGCTGCCCTGCGACGACGGGGCGGTGGAGATCACCTCCTTCGGCCTGCTGCCGTGGGCGATCGGCAGGGGCGCCGGCGGGCGCCTGCTGGAGGCCGGTACGGCCCGCGCCTGGGACATCGCCGACCGCCGGCCGAGCCTCGCGCCGACCCGGCGGGTGTGGCTGCACACCTGCTCCCTCGACGGCGCGGCCGCGCTGCCCAACTATCAGGCGCGGGGGTTCCGGATCTACGACACGAAGGTCAACGCCCCGGGCGACGCCTATGACGGCCCGCCGGCCGGCGCGTGGCCGGGAGCGGGGCAGCGGCCGTACGGGGGCCCGGGTGCCGCCCCGGAGCGCGGGCGGGACGAGGAGGGCGCTCCCGGGCGCGGGTGAGCCCGGGGGGCCTCCGGGCCGCCGGTGGGGCGTCGGGGACGCTCCCGGCGCCGCTCCCGGGTGTTCCCGGCCGAGTCCGGCGCGCCCGGCGGCGCGCGCGAACGTCCGGAAGTGTCACCGGGCGTGAGTATGGTAACGACACGCGGAACGGCCGCCGACGCCGTCCGCGTGAGCCCCGCGCACCACCCGGGCACCTCCCGGGCGCGCCGGGGCCCGGCGGTTGTGACACCACGAAGACGAGGAAGACGACAAGGAGGACGCGCTTCCCTCTCGGCCTCCGGGCCGGGGCCCGCGCGAGGAGAATCTGATGGCCCGACGGACGACCAAACCCCCGACTGAGGATTTCGAGGAGCGGATCGTCGACATCGACGTGTCCGCCGAGATGCGCACCAGCTTCCTCGAATACGCGTACTCGGTCATCTACCAGCGCGCGCTGCCGGACGCCAGGGACGGCCTCAAGCCCGTCCAGCGGCGCATCCTCTACTCGATGAGCGAGATGGGCCTGCGGCCCGACCGGGGACACGTCAAGTCGTCGCGGGTCGTCGGCGACGTGATGGGCAAGCTGCACCCGCACGGCGACACCGCCATCTACGACGCGCTGGTCCGCATGGCCCAGCCGTTCTCGATGCGGCTGCCGCTGGTCGACGGGCACGGCAACTTCGGCTCCCCCGACGACCTGCCCGCCGCGATGCGTTACACCGAGGCCCGCCTGGCCTCCGCGGCCATGGCCATGGTGCAGTCGATCGACGAGGACACCGTCGACTTCAAGCCCAACTACGACGGCCAGGAGACCGAGCCCACGGTCATGCCGTCGGCGTTCCCGAACCTCCTGGTCAACGGCGCCACCGGCATCGCGGTCGGGATGGCGACCAACATGGCGCCGCACAACCTCGTCGAGGTCGTCGCCGCCGCCCGGCACCTGATCAAGAAGCCGGACGCCACGCTCGACGACCTGATGCGGTTCGTCCCGGGCCCCGACCTGCCGACCGGCGGCATCATCATCGGCCTGGACGGCATCCGCGACGCCTACGCCCGCGGGCGCGGCACCTTCCGGATGCGCGCCAAGTGCGCCGTCGAGCAGGTCAGCCCCCGCCGCAAGGGCATCGTCGTCACCGAGCTGCCGTTCAACGTCGGCCCCGAGCGGGTGGTCACCAAGATCAGGGAGTTGGTGACGGCCAAGAAGCTCCAGGGCATCTCCGACCTGAAGGACCTCAGCGACCGTCACAGGGGCCTCAGGCTGATCATCGAGATCAAGAACGGCTTCATCCCCGAGGCCGTGCTGGAGGAGCTCTACCGCCTCACGCCGATGGAGGAGAGCTTCGGCATCAACAACGTGGCGCTGGTCGACGGCCAGCCGCGCACGCTGGGCCTGCGTGAGCTGCTCCAGGTGTACGTCGACCACCGCCTCGACGTGGTCCGCCGCCGCTCGGCCCACCGCCGCCGCAAGCGCGAGGAGCGGCTGCACCTCGTCGACGGCCTCATCATCGCCCTGCTCAGCATCGACGAGGTCATCCAGGTCATCCGTTCCTCCGATGACTCGGCCCAGGCCCGCGCCCGGCTGATGGAGATCTTCGACCTGTCGGAGATCCAGGCCGCCTACATCCTCGACACCCCGCTGCGCCGGCTGACCCGCTTCGACAAGCTGGAGCTCGACCGGGAGAAGGAGACGCTGCAGGCGGAGATCGCCGAGCTGACCGAGATCCTGTCCTCCGACACCCGGCTGCGCAAGGTCGTCTCCGACGAGCTGGCCCAGGTCGCCAAGACCTTCGGCACGCCGCGCCGTACGGTCCTCCTGGAGTCCTCCGGCGTCACCAGGAGCGCCGCGGTGACCCTGGAGGTCGCCGACGACCCGTGCCTGGTCCTGTTCTCCTCCACCGGCCTGCTGGCCCGCACGACCGACGCCTCCCCGCTGCCGGGCGAGGGTGAGCGGTCCGCGCACGACGTGCTGGTGTCGGTGGTGCGCAGCACGGTCAGGGGCGAGGTCGGAGTGGTCACCAGCGAGGGCCGGATGATCCGCGTCCAGGTCGTCGACCTGCCGACGCTGCCCCCGACGGCCGACCCGCCCTCGCTCTCCGGCGGCCACCCGGTGTCGGAGTACGTCAGCCTCTCCCCGGGGGAGACGGTCGTCGGCATCGGCTCGCTCGATCCCGACGGTCCCGGCCTGGCGCTGGGCACCGTGCAGGGAGTGGTCAAGCGGGTCGTCCCCGACTACCCGGCGAACCGCGACGAGTTCGAGGTGATCGGGCTCAAGGACGGCGACCGGGTGGTGGGCGCCGCGGAGCTCACCTCCGAGGACCACGACCTGGTGTTCATCACCTCCGACGCCCAGCTGCTCCGTTACCCGGCGACCAGCGTCCGCCCGCAGGGCCGCCCCGCCGGCGGCATGGCGGGCATCCGGCTGGACGGCGACGCCTCGGTGATCTGGTTCGGCGTGATCGACCCCGCGCGCGAGTCCAGGGTGGTGACGATCGCGGGGTCCTCCACCGCCCTGCCCGGCACCCAGATCGGCGGCGCCAAGATATCCGACTACGCCGAATACCCGGCCAAGGGCCGCGCCACCGGAGGCGTCCGGGCACAGCGCTTCCTGAAGGGCGAGGACGTCCTGCTGCTCGCCTGGGCCGGCCCGGCGCCGGTCCGCGCGGCCTCGGCCGTCGGCAAGCCCGTCCCGCTGCCCGAGGAGCTGGGCCGCCGCGACGGCTCGGGGGTGCGTCTCACCCACACGGTGGCGGCCGTGGGCGGGCCGATCGGCCCTGCCGGCGACGTGCCGGACGGCGCGTCAGGCGGGGCCCCGGGTGCCGGACAGGTCCCCGCGCCGACGCCCGCGCAGGACTGACCCGCGTCCCGCCCGGAGCGTGGCCCCGGGCGGGACGGCGGTCGTCAGATGATGCAGAGGCAGAAGGGGTGCCCGGCGGGGTCGAGGAAGACCCGGAAGTCGTCGTCCTCCTCGTCGGGCTGGTGGGAGTGCTTGACCGCGCCCAGCGCGAGCGTCCTCGCCTCGGCCTCGTCCAGGTCGTCCACGGCGAAGTCCAGGTGGAACTGCTGGGGGATCCCGGAGTCGGGCCAGGTGGGCGGCCGGTGGCCGGGGGCCAGCTGGAAGCAGAGGCGCCGGCCCGACTCCCCGTCGGTGAGCGTCACCCAGTCGTCCTCAACATTGGTGATCTTCCAGTCCAGAAGCGCACCGTAGAAGCCGGCGAGGCCCTTCGGGTCGGGGCAGTCGAGGACCACCGACCGCATCCTTGCTATCGCCATGTTCTCTCCTGAAAGTGGTGTCGGCCCGGGGCGACGGTGCCCGTGACGCGGCCGCCGCGTCTCACCTTGCTTCCCGGCGGCGGCGAAGCAAACCCCGGCCGGACACGTGCGCCCTCACCCGGGGCGTACGCCCTCACGCCGCGGGTGCGCCCCCGGCCGCGTGTGGCGCCCCTCCCGCCGGGCTCATGCGCCCCCGGTTCCCCACGCCGCGCGTGCGTCCCCCTGGCGGGCTTGTGCGCCCCCGCCGGGCGGCGGGCGCCGGTCCGGGGCATGCGCGCCACGATGGGCCGCTGGGCCGCTCAGACCGGTGCCTCCTGCACGGCGAGGCCGATCCTCGCCAGCAGCTCCTGCGGGTCGCCCGACTCCCAGGAGCGCACGATCCGGACGACCTGCTCGCCGGGCCGGAACTCCTCGTGCCCCGACGGTCCGAAGCAGCCCGCGCCGGCGAGGACGGCGACCAGGGGGTCGTCGTCGCCGAGCGACCGGGTGTGGACCGCGGCGTCGAGCAGCGCGAGCGCCGAGCGCGCGTTGCGCCCTCCGTCGCGGACCTCCACCCGGTCCAGTTTCCGCCTGCCCTCGGCACGCAGATAGTCGGCCAGGGACTCGATCCTGCTCATGGCAAGCTCCAGCTTTCCGTACGCGATGTCACAGAGCGATCACGCACAGTCAACCACGCCTGCGGGATCTCCATGAAGTCGGCACGGACGGGACCCCGGAAACTCCTGTGAAAAGGACATGCAGGATCATTAGCTCATCGACCACGACCGTAGGGGGTTCAATGCCGCACGGGTTTTCCGGAGGCGTCTTCGACGATCTGCTGGCGGCCAATGAGAGGTTCTCGGCCACGTTCACGGACTCCGCGCTGACCGGCCGGGCCGCCCGCGGGCTGGCGGTGGTCACCTGCATGGACTCCCGGATCGACCCGCTGGGGGTCTTCGGGCTCAGGCCCGGTGACGCCAAGATCCTGCGCAACGCCGGGGCGCGGGTCACCGACGACGTCCTGCGCACGCTGGTGCTCGCGGTCTACCTGCTGGGCGTGAACCGGGTGCTCGTCATGCCGCACACCGACTGCGGCATGGCCAAGGCGACCGACGAGGACGTGCACCAGCTCGCCGCCCGGCAGGGCGTCGACACCAGGAGCCTGGAGTTCCACACCGTCCCCGACCAGGACGCCGCGCTGCGTCACGACCTGACCCGCATCAGGACCAGCCCGTTCCTTCCGGCGGACCTGGCCGTCGGAGGCGCCATCTACGACGTGCGCACCGGGAAGCTCGCGCCCGTCGAGGCGGACTCCGGCTCCTGAGACGCCCTCAGGGCGGGTCCTGAGGCGTCTCCGACGCCTCAGGACCCGCCCTGCCCGGTATGGGCCGCGGTCGAGCCTCAGGCGTCGATGTGGTCGCGGTCGACCTCGGCGGCGCTGCCCACGATGAACTCCCGGCGCGGGGCCACGTCACTGCCCATCAGGAGGGCGAAGATGTTCTCGGCCGCCTCGACGTCCTCGATCCGCACCCGGCGCAGGGTGCGGTGGCGGGGCTCCATGGTGGTCTCGGCGAGCTGGTCGGCGTCCATCTCCCCGAGGCCCTTGTAGCGCTGCACCGGGTCCTTCCAGCGCTTGCCGCGGCGCTCCAGGTCACGCAGGACCCTCTGCAGCTCGGCGTCGGAGTAGCAGTAGACGTACTTGTCCTGCCCCCGGCCAGGGTTGGTGATCTCGATCCGGTGCAGCGGCGGGACCGCCGCGAAGACCCGGCCCGCCTCGACCATCGGCTTCATGTAGCGGTGGAACAGGGTCAGCAGCAGGCAGCGGATGTGGGCGCCGTCGACGTCGGCGTCGGCCATGAGGATGACCTTGCCGTACCGGGCGGCCTCGATGTCGAACGAGCGGCCCGAGCCCGCGCCGATGACCTGGATGATCGCGGCGCACTCGGCGTTCTTCAGCATGTCGGCGACGGACGCCTTCTGCACGTTCAGGATCTTGCCGCGGATCGGCAGCAGCGCCTGGAACTCCGAGTCGCGGGCGGCGCGGGCGGTGCCCAGCGCCGAGTCGCCCTCGACGATGAACAGCTCGGTGCGGTCGACGTCGTCGCTGCGGCAGTCGACCAGCTTGGCGGGGAGCGCCGAGTTCTCCAGGGCGGTCTTGCGCCGCTGGTTGTCGCGGTGCTCGCGGGCGGCGATGCGGGCCTTGGCCGCCGCGACGATCTTCTCCAGGACCGCCCGCATCTGCTGCTTGGCGCGGCGCGGCGGGTCGGTGAACAGCTCTTTGAGCTCGCGGGAGACGACGTGTGCGACGATCCGGGAGGCCGCGGCGGTGCCGAGGACCTCCTTGGTCTGCCCCTCGAACTGCGGCTCGGGCACCCGGACGGTCACCACCGCGGTGAGGCCCTCCATGATGTCCTCGCGGGTGACCGGGGCGTCGCCGTTCTTCAGCAGGCGGCTCTCGCGGAGCAGTTCGTTGAGCGTGCGGACCAGCGCCCGCTCGAAGCCGTTGACGTGGGTGCCGCCCTTGGGGGTGGCGATCACGTTGACGAACGACCGGACGGTGTTGTCGTAGCCCTTGCCCCAGCGCAGCGCCACGTCCACGGTCAGCTCGCGCTGGATCTCGGTGGGGGTCATGTGGCCGAGGTCGTCGAGGACCGGCACGGTCTCGTGGAAGTGGCCGACGCCCTGCATCCGCAGAACCTCGCAGAGCGCCTCGTCGCGGGCGAGGAACTCGGTGAACTCCGAGATGCCGCCGTCGAAGCGGAACTCCTCCTCGACCGGCTCCTCGCCGCGGCTGTCGCGCACGGACAGGGTCAGGCCGGGGACCAGGAAGGCGGTCTGGCGGAGGCGGACGTGGATCTCGTCGAGGGAGACCTCGGCCTCGGGGAGGAAGATCTGGCGGTCGGCCCAGAAGCGGACGCGGGTGCCGGTGGCCTTGCGGGGGACCGTGCCGGTCTCGCGCAGGCCGGACTTCTTCTTGAACTTACCGGTGGGGCCGTCGCCGTCGAAGACACCCGGGACGCCGCGCCGGAAGCTGATCGCGTGGGTCGTGCCGTCACGGTCGACCTCGACGTCGAGCCGGGAGGACAGGGCGTTGACCACGGAGGCGCCGACGCCGTGCAGGCCGCCCGACGCGGCGTAGGAACCGCCGCCGAACTTGCCGCCGGCGTGCAGCTTGGTGTAGACCAGCTCGACTCCGGCGAGGCCGGTCTTGGGCTCGATGTCCACCGGGATGCCGCGGCCGTCGTCGCGGACCTCGATCGACCCGTCGGGGTGGAGCTCGACCTCGATGCGGGCGCAGTGTCCCGCCAGGGCCTCGTCCACGCCGTTGTCGACGATCTCCCAGAGGCAGTGCATGAGGCCGCGGCTGTCGGTGGACCCGATGTACATGCCCGGGCGCTTGCGGACGGCCTCCAGCCCCTCCAGCACCGACAGATGCCGAGCGGTATAAGCCGTCTCCGTACTGACCGCGGTCACGCCCACTCCACTTCGCTCGAACACGTGTGCGCAGCCTACCGTCCTTCCCGCCGCGCCGTGTACAAGCTTGCCACCCGGGGGCCTCCGGCGTTACCTCCGGTGTGATCTCTCTTACCCCTGGGCACTTTCCGCTCTGGGCGTAGCGGGGGCCCGGTTGGGAACGTTCGCATCGGGTTAGATGTTCTCTCAAGTGACTGACGCCAGATCCCTCCAATCGGGGATGACCTGAAAGGCGATACGTGACTGGAATTCTCGCCCCCACCAAGCAGCTGACGGCCGCGGATCGTTGCGACCGGTGCGGCGCACAGGCCTACATCCGCGCGACCCTGCCCGCGGGCGGAGAGCTGTTGTTCTGCGCCCACCACGGCCGGCAGCACGTGGCCGTGCTGCGCGACAAGGGCGCCGACATCCAGGACGAGTCGGCGCGCCTCAGCGACACCCCTTCGAGTGCGAAAGAAGACGAACGCTAGAAGCCGACGGGAGCCGGTAGTGATATCGCCCCACCACGGCGCCCTCCCGCCGCCCGTCCGGCGGCCGGGCCGGGCGTCCGGCTCTGGCTTGATCCGATATATCCGCCGCGCCGCCCTGCCCCGGCCCCACCGGGGTGGGGAACGCGCTCTCACCCGTCCATGGCCGTGGGGGGCCCCCCCCGGGGGCCCCCCCCCGCGGGGGGGGGCGCCCCCCCCCCCCCCCCCCCCCCCCCCCCCCCCGGCGGGCGCCCCCCCCCCCCCCCCCCCCCCCCCCCCCCCCCCCCC